>NZ_JBLXEM010000005.1:0-300866 GCF_048263065.1 Thioclava sp. | reverse complement strand
GCCGATATGCAACGATCCTAGTCGAATGACCAAACCGCCCACATATCTCTTCAGATAAATAACAATTTCAAAGAGCGTGAGGCCAAAAAGAACCGGAAGCGCTTATTTCTAAGCGCAGCCCGCCCTCAAACCTCGAATTCTTGGTGCCATCCGTTCCAGCGATGCTGGCCTTTCCGGCGTCCCGTGCGGCGTTGTGTGCCGCTTCGGTGAGGGGACTTCTACGGTTAGTCCCGGGGGTCCGCAACCACTTTTTTCACTTTGGGGGCGATTTTTTCTCATGTCCTTTGTTTTATTGGTGAAAAATCAGGCATTCTTACGCGATCAAGCCGTCGCTACAGCGTTGCGCAAAGTCAATCCACGCCCCTCCCCTAGGGTAAGGCGATTCATTTTGGAGTTTTGCGTGAGCCTTGGCGGCATTCTGAGCGCCGAAGCGAGCGATTCCAATACGACTCGCGCGCGACAACGTCGTGATGTCAGGGAATCGCCTTTGTCGTACCGAGCAATGGCGACGCATGCCCGACTCAGCCGCGCAGAATCATCCCACGCGCACGCCAGACAGCGGGCATCAACAACGCCACATAGATCACGACGATGATCACCATCAGCAACCAGATCTTGGTGAACACCATCCCCACCGCGATTACCGTGCCGATCAGGGCAAACCCGACGGCCCCGCGCGGGATGCGCAAGGCTTTGGGCGAGAACGTTTTGATGCGCGAGATCATCAGTGTGCCCACCAACCCCAACCAGATCGCAACCAGAACCGGCACAGCGCGCGCGTCCCCTATATTGGCGAAGGTGACGAACATCGGCAGCAGCGCAAGCCCCGCCCCCGCCGGCGCGGGCACACCGGTAAAGTGGCGCATCGAGTCGGGTTCGGATCGCATCACGTTGAACCGCGCGAGGCGCAAACAGGCCGCCCCGGTATAAATCAGCACGAAAATCCAGCCAAACGCGTGGGTCTCGCCCAACGCAAAGCGATACACCAGCAGACCGGGCGCAACGCCGAAGCAGAGGAAATCAGACAGGCTGTCGAGTTCCGCCCCGAAATCAGAGGTCGCATGCAGTCGGCGCGCAATCAGCCCGTCCAAGCCATCAATCAGCCCCGCGAGCAAAATCAACACCACCGCGAATTCATAGCGGTCATCCATCGCAAAGCGGATCGCCGTCAGACCAAGCCCCATCCCCGCGATCGTGACCAGATTGGGCACGAGCTGCAAAAACGGCATCCGGTCTTTTTCATGCGGTTGCATTATGCGCTCCCCTGCCCCGATACTTAGCGAACGCCGCCCTGGCGCTGTGGTTCCGTGCTGTTCAGATCGGCGATCACGGTTTCGCCTGCACACATCGTTTGACCAATGCACACCAGCGGTGCCACGCCCTCGGGCAGATAGATATCGAGACGCGAACCAAACCGGATCAGACCGAAGCGCTCGCCACTCATCAGGCTTTGACCCTCTTTGGACCAGCACAGGATACGCCGCGCCACCAGACCCGCAATTTGCACGACACCATATTGGCGCCCATCGGGCAGCGTGACGGCCAGACCGTTGCGCTCGTTATCCGAACTTGCCTTATCGAGCGCGGCGTTAAAGAACTTGCCGGACCGATACGCGACTTTCGAGATCCGCCCCGCAGCGGGCAGCCGGTTCACGTGGCAGTTAAACACCGACATGAACACCGAGATCCGCATCATCGGCTGATCGCCAAGCCCCAGTTCGACCGGCGGCACAGCGGGTTCCAGCAACGAGACAACCCCATCCGCGGGCGAGACCATCAGCCCCTTACGCGTCGGCGTAACCCGTTCGGGATCGCGGAAGAAATAATAACACCACACCGTCAGCCCGACGCCAATCCAGCCCAGCGGCTCCCATAGCAGGAACAGCAAAAGGGTGACGCCTGCGAAAATGGCGACGAATTTGCGCCCCTCGGGATGCATCGGCTTGACGAAGGTAGAGAGCATAGAGACGGACATAGGGCCTCGCATTAGGTGTTTGCCCCCGCTGCTTACCCTATGCACTCCCGCTTGGAAATCCCGCGCTGCGTGCTTTGCCACCACGATCGCGTTTCCCGATCCGAAATCAGCGGCACCGCCCCCCTGCCCGCCCGACGCTCAGCGTTCGGTCAGCTTCAACTCGATACGGCGGTTTTGCGCGCGCGCCTCGGGGGTGTCGGCTGTATTAACCGGGTCAAACTCGGCAAATCCAGCGGCGGCGAGGCGTTGGGGCGGAAAGCCAAGACTGCCCACCATATATTTCACCACTGACAGCGCGCGCGCCTGACTGAGTTCCCAGT
The DNA here is from genome assembly GCF_048263065.1 of Thioclava sp. Lineage (NCBI taxonomy): Bacteria > Pseudomonadati > Pseudomonadota > Alphaproteobacteria > Rhodobacterales > Paracoccaceae > Thioclava > Thioclava sp. The sequence continues at coordinate 298,571 of NZ_JBLXEM010000005.1, read as the reverse complement.
TATCCCGGAACGGGCCATTGCCCGAGAGCGGCGTATCATCGGTATGCCCATCAACGCGGATGATCCACGGAATATCGCGCGGAATTTCCGAGCGCAGCTGATCAAGCAGCCCCGTCACCTGTTTGATCTGCGCCTTGCCCGCGTCCGACAGCGTAGCCGAGCCAGAGGGGAACAGCACTTCGGAGGAGAACACGAACCGGTCGCCCTCGACCTTCACGCCCGAGCGCCCCTTGAGCAGTTGCGACAGCTTGCCGAAGAACTCCGAGCGGTAGTTTTGTAGGTCCTTGGCTTCGGCCTCGGCCTTTTTGCGCGCGGCCTCTTCCAGATCGGCGCGTTTCTTCTGCTCAGATGCGGCGCGCGCGAGGGCTGCATTCAATTGCTGGCCCAGATTTTCCAGCTGCACCTTTGAGGCGGCGTCCTTTTGCTGCGCCTCATCCAGCACCGATTGCAACTGCGCCAGTTGCGTGCTGAGTGCGGCAACCTGCTGATTGAGCAGCGCCACTTTCTTGGCGGCATCATCCGAGATTTGCGTCTGTTCCTGCAGCGCCTTTTGCGCCGTGGCTTTTAGCGCGGCCTGTTTTTCGGCCTCGCTCAACTGCTGATTGAGTTGCGCCTCAATGTCTTTCTTGGCGGCCTGCGCAGCGGCCAACAGAGTTAGCGTATCCTCGGCCTGTTTGCGCGCCTCTTCCAGTTGCAGCGTCATCGCCGCCACCGCATCGCCCGATTGCGTCAACTTGGTGCGCAGATCGGCGATGGTTTCCTTGCTGAGGCGAATTTCGTCCGCCTTGGCGGTCGCATCGCTTTGTGCCGCGTCGCGCTCGCCAATCAGCTGCGCCACGCGGGCCTCAAATTCGGTGATTTTCTGACCCGCCGCATCCAGCTCGGCCTTGCGGTCAGATAGCTGCGAGGTCAGCGTCGCGATCAGCGAATTTTGCTGATCGGCGGCATCGCGGGCATCTTCCAACTCGCCGGTCAGGCGCTGCGTGCGGGTCTGTTGCAGTGATAGCGCACGCGCCAACTGGCTGACCTGTTCGTTCAGCGCGACCAGTTCGCCCTCCTTGGTGCTCAGCGTGTCGCGCAGCACCGATTGCACGATCATAAAGATCGACAGCACGAACATCAGCACCAGCAACAGCGCAGTCATCGCATCGACGAAACCTGGCCAGATATTGGCCGAAAACCGGTTGTTATTGCGCCGCGCAAGGGCCATGGCTTAGTCCTCGCGCGGGGGTTTATAGCCCAGAATGGCCCGCGTGAGCGCGGCGAAATCATGACGCAGATCAGCCATGCTTTCTTGCCGCCCCGCCGAAATTTCCTCAAGCATGCGCATCATTTGCAGATCGATCGAGCGCAGGCGCATCCGGGTTTCGGCCATTGCCTCGGCTTCGGGCGCACCCTCGGCGGTGCGCGCAGACAGCTGATCAAGCGCACCGATCAGCCGCTCTTGCCCATCCGCCATTTGCTGCAAGGACCGCGCCTGAACCGCGCGGGCGTCAATTTCCCCGCCCATGCGTTCCGACAGATCATGCAGTGCGTTTGAGAGATGCGCGATACGCGCCTCGGTCTGCACGCGCCCGGCATCGGATCGCACGAACAGCGTCTGGATTTGCTCCATCTGCTCGGACATATGATCGAGGATGCCTGCCACCATCGAGCTTTCGCCATCGCCCCCTTCAAGGGCCGTAAAGGACAGCCGCGTGATCGAGGAGATCCATTCCTCCAACTCGCGGTAAAACCGGTTCTGGCCGTGATTGGCGAACAGCTCTAGCAGTCCCACCACCAGCGAGCCCGCAAGGCCCAGAAGCGACGAGGAAAATGCCGTGCCCATGCCGCCAAGCTGCGCCTCAAGGCCCGTCATCAGGTTGTCAAACACGCCCATCGCGCTTTCGCCCTCTTTCGGTGCCAAAGCGCGGATGGTTTCCACAACGGCGGGCACGGTCGTCGCCAAACCGTAAAACGTGCCCAGCAGCCCGAGGAAAATCAGCAATGAGGTGATATAGCGCGTGATATCGCGCGCCTCGTCGATCCGTGTGGCCACCGATTCCAGGATCGAGCGCCCCGAACTGGACGACACCGCGCGGCGCGCCTCACGCGAGCCGAGCAGCGAAGCGAGGGGCGCGAGCATCGAAGGTGCGCTGACCTCGGGGCGTCCGGGGCGATCGGCGGCAAAGCTTTCGATCCAGTTCACCGCCTTGACGAGCTGCGCCACTTGCCAGAAACAGGCGAGAATGCCAAAGCCAAAGACCGTTAAGATCACCCCGTTCAGCCAAGGATTTGCCAGAAAGATCGGGAAGATACGGGCATAAGCGAAATAGCCGCCCATGCCCACCAGCGCCAAAACCAACAGCATCAGGAGAACCTGACGCACGGGTTGCGAAAATTGCGGGTTTAGCCGCACTGGTTCGTGCATACTCTGCCCCTTTGCCTGTTTTATCGCAGACTAGCGATGCGTGCGCCCTTCGCCAAGCGTTAACACGTCAATTCACGCACGCGTGCCGCAAGCCCATCCAACATCGTGTCGGGAATGCCCAATTCGTGCAAATGTGCCGCAGTATTAAACAAATAGTCGCTGTTTGGACCGCGCCCACCGGTGGCTTGCGCAATAATACGTGCCTGTTCTTCCAGCGTGAGCGCCCCGCAATACTGATCGTGATGGCGGTCGATCACATAGGTCACAGCCTGCACGCGCCGCCCATCCGCCAGTTCCAGCGGGATTTCGCGCTCCAGATAGGCCGATGTGACCAACTCGCGTTCACGCAAATAGGCCATGACCTCAGCCTCTTGGCCCGTGCGCACCGCAAACGCCACGCCATCGCACCCGCCCTGCCCCGTATTCAGCGCCAGCACCAGTCCCGGCGCTTCGGGCGTGCCGCGATGCACCAGCGAGCGCAGGCAAAACGAGCGCTCATAGCCCGGCGCGCGCGCCAGACTGCGTTCGGCCGCATCAAAGCCAGGGTTCCAGATCAGCGAGCCATAGCCAAAGATCCAGATCGTGTTCGTGTCAGGCTGGTCGTTCATGATCAACCGCCTTACATGGGAGAGAGGTTGATTGCAAAGAGGCATTAAACGATGCGCAAGCTGATCTGGCTGGTGGTGATTTTGACGTTCGGCTATGCGGGCTATTGGTTTTACGGCTCCTCCCAGATCGAGGCGGGCGCGAAAGCGATGCTGACGCAGGCACGCCAAGACGGCTGGGGCGATGCCAAGGGCGTCACCATAGCAGGGTTTCCGTCGCGCTTTGATCTGACTTATGAGCAACCGCAACTCTTTGGCGCGGGCGGCGCGTGGTCGTGGTCAGCGCCCTATGCGCAGGTCTTCGCGCTGGGATACGCGCCCAATAAAGTGATTTCTTATCTCCCCTCGGGACAGAAAATATTCCTTGGCAATCAAAGCTATACGCTAAACGTGGCCGATATGCGCAGTTCGGTGACAGTGGGCTATTCCACAGCTTTGCCGCTGCAAAACCTCGTCACGGTCATCGAAAACCCGGTGCTGACGCCTGCTGCGGGCACTGCCCCCGAGCTGAGCGCCGATCAGCTTCGCCTCGCCATCACGCGCGAGGATAAGGCGCAAGGCGCGCTGCCCGATCCAAATGACAATGGCCAGTTGATCATGCCCGGCGCCACCTATCGCCTTGGCGCAGAGGCGGTGAACCTGACGCTGCCCCCCGCGCTGGTGGCAAAAATCGCGCCCAAGTCTGGCTTGGGTGACACGGTCGCGCGCCTCCATCTGGACGCGCTTGCAGGTCTGCGCGACCCGATCACCAAAGAGGCAGCGGATCGCGGTTTGCCGGGACTGATGACGCTGGCCCTTAGTGATCTGTCGCTTAGCTGGGGCGGCAATGATCTGTCGGTTGCTGGCAATCTGCGCATCGATGCCAGCGGCTATCCCGAAGGCACGCTGCAAATCCGCTCGGCGTCGTGGCGCAACTGGATTTCGATCGCGCAAGGGGCGGGGCTGATTGCCAGCGATCAGGTCAATCTGATTTCCGGCGTGGCGACAATGCTGGCCGCGAAAGACCCGCAAGACGCGCTGGAAGTGCCGTTGATTTTTCAGAATGGTCAGATGAGCCTCGGGCCGATTCCGCTGGGGCCAGCACCACAATTTCCCCAACAGCAAAGCTAACTTAGCGACAATAGGCCCCGCTGCGATAGCTGGCCCCGTCGACATGCAGATGGTCTTGGTGGAAGCGGTCCGATTTCGGGCCCAGCACCGTGCCAAACGTGCCGCAGGCCGATTTATGCATCTTCTTGATGACGCGTCGCTTGCCGTTCCAATCGTCTTGCACGGTCAGCCGCGTGCCATCGCGCAAAACCACGCCCGACACGTCAATCGCGTTGCCCTTGGAATGCTCGCTCAGCTTGGCCCCTTTGCGCGAATTGCGCGTGCGGCACGAATATGAGGCGGCGATATTGATCGTCTCGATGCCCCCGCCACGCTTGCCCACCGCCGGTTTGATACCGCGATCCACCCAACGCTTGAAGGCCGCCCCCGCCGTGCAATTGACTCGCGCGGGTGTGCTAAGGGCGATGCCGGACACGGCGGTGATGCGTATCGGATCGGCAATGCCACAGGCGCCGGGCCCATCGATCGGCGCGATGCGTTCGCCCTCTAGCCCCGCGATGCCACATAGCGCGCCCGAGGACGAATAGCTGACCGCTGGCTTGCGCGACTTTCCGCAAGATCCAAGCGCTGCCAGCGCCATCACGGCCAAGATCAGCGTGCGGGTCATGTCTTTGTCTTCGGCCCACGTCCGAAATCAGGGGCGTCGGTATCCTGCCCCGCCTCGATAATGCCACGCCGGATCGCACGGGTGCGCGAGAAATAATCCTCCAGCATCTCACCATCGCCCATCCTGATCGCGCGTTGCAGCATGAAAAGCTCTTCGGCAAAGCGGCCCAGAACATCCAGCGTGGCCTCTTTGTTGGTCAGGAACACATCGCGCCACATCACCGGATCAGAGGCCGCGATGCGGGTGAAATCGCGAAAGCCGGAAGCAGAATATTTGATGATTTCTTCATGGGTTACACGGCGAAGATGATCCGCCACGCCGACCATCGTATAAGCGATTAGGTGAGGCGTATGTGACACCACTGCCAGCACCAGATCATGGTGATCGGGCGGCATCTCGTCAGTATTGGCGCCCATCGCCTCGACCAGTGATTTCAGCCGAGCCAGCGCAGGCGCATCGGTGCCCTCAAGCGGCGTGAACAACCACCAGCGGTTAGTGAACAGCGTCGCAAAACCCGCGCGCGGCCCCGATTGCTCGGTCCCTGCCAGCGGGTGACCGGGGATGAAATGCACGCCCTCGGGCATATACGGGCCAACCGCATCAATCACCGCGCGCTTGACCGAGCCAACATCGGTCACGGTCGCTCCCGGTGCCAGATGCGGCGCGATTTCAGCCGCAATCGCACCCATCGCGCCGACGGGCACGCAGAGCACGACCAAATCAGCCCCCGCGACCGCCGCCGCCGCCGTATCATGCACCGTATCTACCAGCCCGATCTCTAGCGCCGTCGCGCGCGTCTCTGCAGAGCGCGCATGCCCAGTGATCGTGCCGACAAGCCCGTGTTCGCGCATCGCGCGCGCCATCGACGAGGCAATAAGCCCCAGCCCGATCAGCGCAACCTTTTCATAGATCACGCTCATGCGCCTTGGCTCGCGCCGCCAGCCTTGAACACGCCGATCAAATGCGCGACGCGGCGACACGACGGTTCGTCCCCCACGGTGATGCGCAGGCAGTTGGGCAGGTTGTAGCCGCCCACGCGCCGCACGATCACGCCCTCGGATTTCAGCCAGTCGTCGCAAGCCGCAGCCTCACCCTCTGACGCAAAGCGCGCAAGAATGAAGTTCGCCGTAGAAGTATCTGACGGAACACCTTTTTCCGCCAGCGCTTCGGCCAACCAAGAGCGCAAGCGGGTGTTGTCATCGCGACATTTGTTGATCCAATCCTGATCGCGCACCGCCGCCTCGGCGGTTTCAAGCTGCGCGGTAGCAAGGTTGAAGGGGCCTCGAATGCGATTGAGAATGTCGATGATTTCGCGCGCCCCATAACCCCAGCCCACGCGCAACCCGCCCAGTCCGTAGATCTTGGAAAACGTGCGCGTCATAAAGACGTTGGGCAGCCGCGTAGCCAGCTCTGCCCCGCCGTCATAGCCCTCGACATATTCAGAATAGGCGCTGTCGATCACCAGCAGCGCACCCTTGGGCAGCCCGACAGCGAGCCGTTCCAACTCGGCCAGCCCGATCATCGTGCCCGTCGGGTTGTTTGGATTGGCAATGAACACCAGCTTGGTCTTCTTGGTGCAGGCGGTAAGGATCGCATCGACATCGGTGGTGCGCTCGCGCTCGGCGACCTGAACGGGGGTGCCGCCCGCCGCTTGCGTGGCGATGCGATACATCAGAAAGCCGTGCTCCGTGAAGATCACCTCATCGCGCGGACCGATGAAAGATTGGCACAACAGGTGGATAATCTCGTCGCTGCCCACGCCGCAGATTATGCGGTCGGGATCAAGACTATGAACATCGCCAATCGCAAGGCGCAGCTTGGCGTGATCGGTCGACGGGTAGCGATGCATCGTGTGGGCGCATTTGGTAAACGCGTCCTTGGCCTTATCGGACGGGCCGAACGGATTCTCGTTCGAGCTGAGCTTGATCGCATCAGTGCGCCCAGCGACATGGGCCGCCCCGCCCTGATACAGTTCGATGTCCATGATGCCGGGTTGCGGGCGGATGTGACTCGTCATGACCTGTTCCTCGAAATTCTCCTGATATCTAGCGGGGTGCGCGCGGCAGGGCTAGTCTCAAGATCACCCCGATGTCATCGCGGTGCAATGCGCGACCTGCATGCAACGAAAAAGGCCGCACCCGAGGGCGCGACCTTTCGCAAAAACCGGCGAAGACTGAAAGATCAGTTCTTCGCGTAGAATTCGACCACGAGGTTGGGTTCCATTTGAACCGCGTAGGGCACGTCACCCAGCTTGGGCGTGCGCACGAAGGTCGCAACCATCTTATTGTGATCAACGTCGAGGTAATCGGGCACGTCGCGCTCGGGCGATTGCACAGCTTCAAGAACCAACGCCATCTGCTTGGATTTCTCGCGCACTTCGATCACGTCGCCCTCTTTCACACGGTAGGAGGGGATGTTCACTTTTTTGCCGTTCACCGTAACGTGGCCGTGGTTCACGAACTGACGCGCCGCAAAGACGGTCGGCACGAATTTCGCGCGGTAGACCAGCGCGTCGAGGCGACGCTCGAGCAGACCCACCAGATTTTCACCGGTGTCGCCCTTCACACGCTCAGCTTCGGCGTAGATGCGGCGGAATTGTTTCTCGGTCAGATCGCCGTAATAGCCCTTGAGCTTTTGCTTGGCGCGCAGCTGGGTGCCGAAATCGGACAGCTTGCCCTTGCGGCGCTGGCCGTGCTGGCCGGGGCCGTATTCGCGGCGGTTGACCGGCGATTTTGCGCGGCCCCAGATGTTTTCGCCCATGCGGCGGTCGATCTTATACTTGGCAGACGTGCGTTTGGTCACGGCTGGACTCCTTCTTAGCGTTTCGAAGGGCGTTGTCCTCCTCCGGGTGTGATCCCGGCGACAGGTTTCCTCTTGCGAGGTCCACCAACACCAATGAATGACCCGGCAGCACTGGCTACCGGGATGGCGGGCTTATACAGCGCGCAGCCCCGGAGTCAACGCGCATTCGGGCGGTTTTTGCGCAGCGACAGCGCGATGCCCCCCAGAACCAGCGCTGCGGCGATCCAGAAGCGCAGCGATGGGGTTTCAGCCAGCAGGACAGCACCGCCGAGGGCGGCAAGGATCGGCACCGAAAGCTGCGCGATGGCGGCCAGACTGGCGGGGATTTGCGGCAACACGCGATACCACAGCGCATAGCCCAGCCCCGAGGTGATCGCCCCCGAAGCCAGCGCAGGTCCCCAGCCCCAAGCCGCGCCCTGCCCCGCATCGCGCGCCACGCCCAGCCAGATCAGCGCCAGCGGCACCGCTACCGCAAAGTTCAACGCACTCGCCACCAGCGGATCACCGGCGCGCCGCCCATTCAGCGAATACAGCCCCCAGCCGACCCCCGCGAGCGCCATCAGTGCGAACCCCAGCGGATCAAGAGGCTGCCCACCCGATCCGGGCGCCAGCAGCACCGCAAGCCCCGTAAATGCCAACCCCGCCCCGATCCAACGCCAAGGCGAGATCGGCTCGCGCAGCACCAAAGCGCCCGCAAACATCGTGATCTGCACCATGCCAAACAGCGTCAGCGCCCCGACACCGGCATCAATCAACCCGCTCGCGATGGAAAATCCGTAGATATACAGAAACAGCGTGGCGACACCCGCACCGAGCGCCGCCGGGCGCATCCTCATCCCACGCCAGCCCTTTGCGCCCAGCGCCATCACCAGCAGCACCAGCGCCCCCGAGGACAACCGCACCACCCCGGTAAAAGCCGGTCCCCAGCCCGCCCCATGCACCGCCATCCGGTTAAGCACCGAATTGGCCGCAAAGGCGATCATCACGAGGGCAGTGAGAGATAACAGGCGCATTGGCCTCCTTCTATCGCGACCAGGTGAGACCCTATTTGCGCCGCGGATTGTATGGCTGGGCGGTGCAACTGCCCGAACCCGTAAAGCTGTTGTCGTAGCCAAGCGGCATCTGACGGACCTGCACGTCCATCGTATCCTTGAGCAGCGTCACCGTCTCGCGCACGCCCACAGCAGTGTTGGACGCGCCGCGTGAACGCCCTTTCACGTTCTTCGCCTCCCAGCGAAAGGTGATACGCGCCGGATTGTCCACCACGACCTTGACGGGCATATCCTTGCCATAGGTGCGCCAGATCATGCCATCGACTGCCCGCGCCTCGCCGGTCTTGGCGTCATAAACTATCTCAAGTGTCTTCGACATGAAGCTCCTGCTGGGACGGTCCGTCAATGCGCATTTATAGAGGGTAGCGCCTGCTTGCGCGGCCGTGCTGCCCATGACCAGTGCGGCGGCAATGAGAAATTTTCCAAAATACATGTCTTCCATCTCACAAATTGTTTGATCTAGCCCAACTCGGCCACGGTCTGAACCGGCTAAATTCGCCTACTCGGGTTAGCGCGCGGGAAAAATCCTGTAAAGAAACGTCAGTGCCAAGGCCGCTCTCATGGCAACACCTTCGCGCGAGTCTACCGCGACTCTGCACTCCTCCCCCGTCGTTACCTCGGGTCAGCTGTGCCGCGCCTCGGCGCCGGGCGCACACTAAAAAGCCCGGATCGCTAAGATCCGGGCCTTCAGGTCGAGGTGCCGCACGCGGATCAATCGCGGGTATACATGCCCTCATAAATGGGCGTCAGGGTTTCGGTCTCAAACAACGAGCTAACTGAAGTGCCCGACCATGTGTTCAGAATGGCTTGGGCAAACATCGGCGCGGTGGGCACGATGCGGATATTGGGGCAGGCTTTGACGGTCTCGCTCGGTTCGATGGAATCGGTGATGACCAGCGATTTCATCACCGATTTGCTCACGCGCTCGACTGCGGGGCCCGACAGCACGCCGTGGGTGATATAGGCATGGACCTCAGTCGCGCCCGCCTCCATCAGCACTTCGGCGGCTTTGCACAGCGTGCCTGCCGTGTCGCAAATATCGTCCACGATGATACATTTCTTGCCCGAAACGTCACCGATCACCGTCATCCCTGCGATCTCGCCCGCTTTCTCGCGCCGCTTGTCAACGATCGACAGCGGGGCCTCGATCCGCTTGGCCAGCTCACGCGCCCGCGCCACACCGCCCACATCGGGCGAGACGACCATCACGTCATTCATCTTGCCCTTGAAGTGGTGCAGAATATCCAGCGCGAACACCGGGCTGGCATAAAGGTTGTCCACCGGAATATCGAAGAAGCCCTGAATTTGCGCCGCGTGTAGATCCAGCGTCAGGATGCGATCAACGCCGGATTCGGTCAGCAAGTTCGCCACGAGTTTGGCCGAAATCGGCGTGCGCGCCTTGGTGCGTCGATCTTGGCGCGCATAGCCGAAATACGGGATCACGGCGGTGATGCGATCCGCCGAGGAGCGGCGCAGCGCATCCGACATGATCAGCAATTCCATCAGGTTGTCATTGGCCGGGTTCGAGGTCGACTGGATAATGAACATGTCCTCGCCGCGCACGTTCTCGTAGACTTCGACAAAGATCTCGCCATCGTTAAAGCGTTCAACCCGCGTATCCACCAGCCCCACCGACATCCCCCGATGCATCGACATCCGCCGCGCGATGGAATGCGCCAGCGGGCGGTTCGAGTTTCCGGAAATCAGTTTGGGTTCGGTGACAACAGACATCAGGGCAGTTCCTCGGGGCAGCGCCGGGTCACCCCGACAGGATTCGGTTGATTGCGCCTGCCTTAGCACCGAGGTAGCTTGGCGGCAATTTCCACCGTCAAGAAAGTGTTATCAATGGCGCGGATCGACTATTTTTTCGGCGTATTCAGCCCCTGGACCTATCTCGCAGGCCAGCGACTCGAACAGATCGCCAGCCGCCACGGGGCGAGCATCGCCTACAAACCGCTCGATCTGATCGCGCTGTTTTCCCGCACCGGCGGCACGCCCCCCGCGCAGCGTCCGGCCTGCCGGATGGAGTATCGCATGCAGGAACTCAAACGCTGGTCGGCCAAGTTGGGCATGGCGATGGATTTCACCCCGCCGTTTTTCCCGACCAACCCCGCGCCTGCGTCTTATGCGTTGATTGCCGCGCAAAAGGCGGGCGGCGGTGACATTGGCGGGTTGGCGCATGCAATTGCGCGCGCCTGCTGGGCCGAGGGCAAAGACATCGCCAAGGACGACGTGATCCGCGCCGCCCTTGAGGCCAACGGGTTTTCCGGCGATCTGGTCACAACGGGCTTGTTTGACGGCGCAATTACCTATGAACGCAACCTCGAAGAGGCCGTCGAGCGCGGCGCATTTGGTGCCCCCTTCTATATCGTCGCCGAAACAGACGAGCGGTTTTGGGGCCAAGATCGCCTTGAGCTGTTGGACGACCATCTGGGGACGTTCTAATGGCGCGCGATCTACGCCAAGGCGCGGAAATCGCATGGCAGACCTTTGGGCATGGCGAACGCCCGGCGCTGGCGATCCATTGCACCTTGGGCAACTCCAAGCTTTGGTCCGAGGCACTGATGCCGCTGGCAGGTCAAATCAGCGCCACTGCGTTTGATCAACCCGGTCACGGCCAATCTGCTCCGTGGCGGGGCGATCCGTCGGAGTCCGGCGCATTCCAGACGCTGGTGACTCGGATCGCGGCCAGCTTCATCGAGCGCCCCGTCGATCTGATCGGACATAGTTTTGGCGCCTCGGTGGCGCTGCGCATCGCGGTGGGCGCCCCTGAGGCCGTGCGCTCGCTGACGCTGATCGAACCCGTGCTGTTTGCCGCCCTGCCCGAGAGCGACCCCGAATGGCAGGCGCTGCGCGTCAAGCAAGACCACTTCGAGGCGATGATGGCGGCGGGCGAGCATGAGGGCGCGGCCAAAGGATTTATGCGCGATTGGGGCACCGGCCAGCCTTGGGACAGCTACACCGAGGCACAGCGCGCGCGCTTTATAACGACCATGCCGATGGTGGAAAACATCAGCCGTGCGAATTTCGAAGATCCGGCAGGCATCTCGCGCGACGGCGGGATCGAGGCTATCGACGCGCCGGTGATGATCATTCACGGTGACCGCTCGCCCCCCACCATGCCGCGGGTGGCCGAGGCAATCGCGGCGCGCCTGTCCGATGTCGGCGTCGCCTGCATCAAAGACGCGGGCCATATGCTGCCCGCCACCCATGCCGCGCAATGCGCCGATCTGATCGGTGCCAATCTGGAGCGCTCGTAGCGCTGGACGCGAACGCGCCGCTCTGACAGAAAGACCCGATGGCCAAATCTCCCCCCTCTTTTCGTTGCGCCGAATGCGGTGCCACCCATGCCAAATGGTCAGGGCGCTGCGATGCCTGCGGTGCGTGGAATTCCATCGTCGAGGAAAGCCCGCTATCCAAGGTGCCCGGTTCGGGGCTGGGTGGGGCCAAGGGCAAGCTTATCACGCTGTCCGCCCTTGATACCAAAGAGGCCCCGCCGAAACGTGCCAAAGCGGGCATGGATGAGCTGGACCGCGTTCTGGGCGGAGGGTTGGTGCCCGCCAGCGCCATTCTGGTAGGCGGCGATCCCGGTATCGGGAAATCCACGCTGCTCCTGCAAGCCGCTGCAGCTTTTGCCCGCAAAGGGCTGAAAACGCTTTACATCTCTGGCGAAGAAGCCGCCAGCCAAGTGCGCATGCGCGCCGCGCGTCTTGGGCTGACCGATGCGCCGGTGGGTTTGGGCGCAGAAACCTCGCTGCGCGATATTCTGACCACGCTAGAGGCCGAGCGCCCTGATCTGGTGGTGATCGACTCGATTCAAACCATGTGGTCGGACCGCGTCGAAAGCGCACCCGGTTCCGTCAGCCAGTTGCGCGCCGCCGCGCATGAGCTGGTCAGTTTTGCCAAACGGCGCGGCACGGCGGTGATTTTGGTCGGCCATGTCACCAAAGAGGGTCAGATCGCAGGTCCGCGCGTGATCGAGCATATGGTTGACACGGTGCTATATTTCGAAGGCGAGCGCGGTCATCAATTCCGCATCCTGCGCGCGGTGAAGAACCGCTTTGGCCCCGCCTCAGAAATCGGCGTTTTTGAAATGACCGGTGCGGGGCTGGCCGAGGTCTCCAACCCCTCGGCGCTGTTTCTATCCGAGCGCGGCCAGCCCGCCCCCGGATCAGCCGTGTTTGCCGGCATCGAGGGCACGCGCCCGGTGTTGACCGAGATTCAGGCGCTCGTGGCCCCCTCCTCGCTCGCCTCGCCAAGGCGCACGGTGGTGGGGCTTGATTCGGGGCGAATCTCGACGATTCTGGCGGTGCTGGAATCGCGCTGTGGCATCCCGTTTACCGGTCTTGACGTGTTTCTCAACGTCGCGGGCGGCATGAAAGTCATCGAACCCGCCGCCGATCTGGCCGCCGCCGCCGCGCTTTTGAGTGCCCGAGAAGACACAGCTTTGCCCGCAGATATGGTTATTTTCGGGGAAATCAGCCTGTCTGGTGCTCTTAGACCTGTCGGTCAGGCGGAAAACAGGTTGAAAGAAGCGGCAAAACTTGGTTTTTCACAAGCCATCGCGCCGACCGGCACAAAAGCCGACGGCACAACCGGGATGTCCATGCGTAAGCTGGGAGATCTCGTGACTTTCACGGGCGAGATGTTCGGCGCGGGCTAGCGCGAACAGCACAGGAGCGCAAATGGACGGGTTCACCATCGTTGATGCCATCGTGGCGATTGTCATCATTCTCTCGGCGATCCTCGCCTATTCCCGCGGCTTCGTGCGCGAAGGGCTGGCGATTGTCGGCTGGATCGCGGCGGCCGTGATCGCATATATGTTTGCCAATCAGGCGCGCCCACTGGTGCAGCAAATCCCGGGGCTCGACAAATTTATCGGCAATAGCTGCGAATTGGGCATGATCGGCGGCTTTGCGGTGGTGTTTGCCATTGCTTTGGTGGTGTTTTCGATCCTCACGCCGCTGTTTGCGTCTGCGGTGCAGCGCTCGGCCCTTGGCGGGCTGGATCAGGGGCTGGGCTTTCTGTTTGGCGTGCTGCGTGGCGTGATCTTGGTCGCTGTCGCTTTCGTTGTCTATGACCGCGTGATGGGGAATGACCCGGTCGAGATGGTCGATAATTCGCGCTCGGCCAAAGTGTTTTCACGCATGTCGGGGCAGATGGATGAAACCATGCCCAGCGACGCGCCGGGCTGGATCGTGGCGCGCTATGAGGCGCTGGTGGCGACCTGCACCGCCCCGCAAGGCGAGGGCACAGATCCCGCACGCATTGATGAATTGCCCAGCACTCCGGCAAATTGAGGGTGCCTGAATGACGGTTTTGATAGCGCGAGGGGTTAACACCTCTCGCGTTTCGCTTTAAACGGGCGACAACGCCCTGCCCTTTCGCGTTCATCGGAGCTGCTGCCATGCCCTGCACCGCACCCGCCAAGACCCATTACGCCGACCCCTTTGACGACGACAAGCTGCGCGAGGAATGCGGCGTTTATGGCGTCGTCGGGGTCGCTGACGCGGCCAATTTCGTCGCCCTCGGCCTGCACGCGCTGCAACATCGCGGCCAAGAGGCAGGCGGCATCGTCGCCCATGACGCGGCCACCGGATTCAACTCGGCGCACCGATTTGGCTATGTGCGCGACAATTTCACCAAGTCGAGCCTGATGGAAACGCTGCCCGGCGATGTCGCGATTGGCCATGTGCGCTATTCAACCGCTGGCTCCAAAGGCGCTGTGATCCGCGATATTCAACCCTTCTTTGGCGAGTTTTCGATGGGCGGCTGCGCGGTGGCCCATAACGGCAACCTCACCAACGCCGACTCGCTGCGCCTTGAGCTGATCGAACGCGGCGCGATCTTCCAGTCGTCTTCAGACAGCGAATGCATCATCCATCTGATGGCGCGCTCGATTCAGCGCAAACATGCCGACCGGATCGCGGATGCGCTGCGCCGGGTCGAGGGCGCGTTTTCCATCGTCGCAATGACGCGCACCAAGCTGATCGGCGTGCGTGACCCGCTGGGCGTGCGTCCGCTGGTGCTGGGGAAAATCGGCGAGACGGGCTACGTCCTAAGCTCCGAAACCTGCGCGCTCGACATCATCGGCGCCGAATTCGTGCGCGAGATCGAGCCGGGCGAAATGGTCGTCATCCAAGACGGTCGCGTCGACAGTTCGCGCCCCTTCGGCCCCTCCACCGGACGGTTCTGCATCTTTGAGCACGTCTATTTCTCGCGCCCCGATTCCATCATCGGCGGGCGCTCGATCTATGAAACGCGCCGCGACATTGGGATCGAATTGGCCCGCGAGGCCCCGGTCGATGCCGATCTGGTCTGCCCCGTTCCCGATAGCGGCACCCCCGCAGGCATCGGTTTCAGCCAAGAAAGCGGCATCCCCTTTGCCCTTGGCATCACGCGCAACCAATATATGGGCCGCACCTTCATTGAGCCGACCGAGCAGATCCGCAACATGGGCGTGCGCCTCAAGCTCAACGTCAACAAGGCGCTGATCAAGGGCAAGCGGGTGATTTTGGTGGACGACTCGGTTGTGCGCGGCACTACCTCGCGTAAGATCAAGGATATGATCCTCGATGCTGGCGCGAAAGAGGTGCACTTCCGCATCGCCTCCCCGCCCACCGCATGGCCCTGTTTCTACGGCGTCGACACGCCCAATCGTGACAAGCTGCTGGCGGCCCAGATGAGCGAAGAAGAAATGCGCGAATGGGTCGGCGTGGATTCACTTAAATTCATCTCGCTCGACGGGCTTTACCGCGCCGTGGGCGAAGCTGGCGGGCGCAACAACGCATGTCCGCAATATTGTGATGCCTGCTTCTCGGGTGAATATCCGGTCACGCCTTCGGATCAGATCGAAAAGGGTTTCCAGATGAAGGCCGCCGAGTAAGCCTTTCATCTAACTAAAAATACTCCCGCCGGAGACTCCAGCGGTCGCACTAAAAAATAGCGGTTAATGGTGAGGGATGCACTTACAAACCGTGCCTGCCCTACGCTTGCGCTCCGGGCGCTCGCCAATTTGAACGCTCCACTGGAACGTTCAATCCGTGCGCTGCGCGCGCGGACCTTGGCTCACTCCTCCTGACACCCGCTTAGAAGACTTTGCGACTCGCCATCCTCGGATATCCAGTCCAGCGTTGCACTAGAGCCTTTGGTCCACCAGACATAGCCCGCCTCGCCCTCGCCATCCTCGGCATATTTCGCACCGTCTGCCGAGCGCACAAGGCTCATCACCACCATTCGCCCTTCAAGCATCAGCACGACGCGCTGCGGATCACTATCGTTGAGATAAGCGGCGGGCACACGCGCGCCCCGCTCGCAGCTATAGATGCGGGTGATCACGCCATCTGCGGCAGACGATCCCTCAAGCGGGGCAAGTCGATCAGGCGCTGGCGGGGTATCTTGCGCAAAAACAGGTGCGGCCAACAGCACGCACAGCGCACAGGCAAACGCCCTCATACTTGCTCCTCAACCCGGTCCGCCAACGCTTCGGCGCGCGCGGCAATCTCGGCCAACGAGTCGGTCACCTCGGTGGGCACAACCGCCACTTCGACCTGTGCGGGATTGGCCTGCAACTCGTCGATGCGGGCTTGCAACTCGCCCGCCTTGTTTTGCGCCTCGCGTAGCTGATCCTCGACACCTGCGGCCTTATCGGCCAGCATCAAACCCGCCATAAGCAACATCCGCGTCTCGGGCATTCGCCCGATCTGGCCCAGCAAAACCTGTGCCTCATTATCCAGCATCAAGGCAGCGGTGCGCAGAAAATGCTCTTCGCCTTGCTGGCAGGCCACCTGAAAATCGCGCCCACCGATGGAAATGGTCAAGTCAGGCATCTTGCGACTCCTCTTCGTCCTGCGACAGGATCGGGGCGAGCCCGTCAAGGATTTCGCCCAGCTCGTTGGCCTCACTGGCCCGCGCGGCGCGCAAGGCGGTCAACTCGGCCATTAACGCCTCCTCAGAAAACGCCACGCCCTCATCCATCAGCTTGCGATTGGACGCGATCAGCGCAGTGTTAGCAGCTTTCAGCGCGGCCACCTCTTTGAATGCAGCTTCTTGGGCGCGCACAGCGGCTCCGTATTTACGCTCCATCGCGTTCAGCGTTGTGTCTTGTTTTTCGCGGATCGCGCGCACGCGTTCAGACAGTTGCGCATTGGCCTCGCGCTCGGCCTCCAGCGCCGCTTGTAGCTGCGCGACCTCTGCGGCGGGTGCAGACGCAACCGGTTCGGGAGCCGGTTCAACGGCTTCAACCGCAGCCTCAGCCGGGGGCTCAATTTCGGCTTCGGGCGCTGCTTGCTCTGTCTCAGACGCAGGCTCAAACTCTGGCTCCGCAGCCGGTGCCACCCGTTTTTGCGCCAGCACCTCAACCCCGCGCCCGATCCTCTCGAGCGCAAATGAAATGCGCCGTTCGTATTCGGCAATCTCGCTCATACGCGCCTCCTCCTCGGTCTGATATCCTGCCTGCGACTCGAATCGCCGTCATGCACGAAATTTTACGCAGTTTAACCCTGTTGCGCACCCCAAGCCCACCCTTTTGCCTCAAGCACTTGTGGGCCATGCTTGATCTTGCCCCGATCCCTGCTATCAGAGGGCGCAAACGCTCATCTGTCGCCTGAAAGGAACCGCCATGGAAATCGAAGAGCTGCGCAAGGCCCATCCCGAACACTGGAAACTGGCCTCGGCGGTCCGCGCGCTGGCGATGGACGCGGTGCAGGCCGCAAATTCCGGGCATCCCGGCGCGCCCATGGGGCTGGCCGATGTTGCGACCGTGCTGTTTTCCAAGCACTTGAAGTTCGATGCGAAAGCACCGAAATGGGCCGACCGCGACCGTTTCGTGCTGTCGGCGGGCCATGCCTCGATGTTGGTCTATGCGCTGCTGCATCTGGCAGGCGATGAACAAGTCACGCTGGAGCAGATTAAGAATTTCCGCCAGATGGGCGCGTTGACGGCGGGCCATCCCGAAAACTTCCTACTCGACGCGGTGGAAACCACCACTGGCCCGCTGGGTCAGGGGATCGCGACCGCCGTGGGCATGGCAATTGCCGAAGAATCGCTGCGCGCGCATTGGGGCAAAAAGCTGGTCGATCACCGCACTTGGGTGATCGTGGGCGATGGCTGCCTGATGGAGGGGATTTCCCAAGAGGCCATCGGTCTGGCGGGCATGCAAGAGCTGAACAACCTGATCGTGCTGTGGGACAACAATGACATCACGATTGATGGCCGCGTCTCGATTTCGGACA
This sequence comes from Thioclava sp., assembly GCF_048263065.1. NCBI lineage: Bacteria > Pseudomonadati > Pseudomonadota > Alphaproteobacteria > Rhodobacterales > Paracoccaceae > Thioclava > Thioclava sp. The sequence goes on along the minus strand of NZ_JBLXEM010000005.1, from coordinate 280,752 downwards.
AAACCGATCAGCGCGCGCGCTTTGCCGCCTCGGGCTGGAGCGTGCTGCATTGCGACGGTCACGACCCGGCCGATATCGACCGCGCGCTGACCGAAGCCAAGGCAGCCAAAGGCCCGGTTCTGGTGGATTGCAAAACCATCATCGGCTTTGGCGCACCCAATAAGTCGGACAGCTATGCCGCCCACGGCGCGCCCTTGGGCGATGAGGAAATCGCGCGCACCAAGGCGATTTACGGCTGGAATTACGGCCCGTTCGAGATTCCCGCCGATGTGAAATCGGCTTGGGAAGCGATTGGATCGCGCGGCGCGGCTGCACGCAGCGAATGGGAAGAGCGTTTTGCCGCGCTATCGGACAGCAAGCGCGGCGAATTCACCCGCATCATGACCGGCACCGTATCGAAAAAACTTGTCGGCGCGATCCGTCGTTTCAAGAAAGAGCAAGCCGAGGCCGCCCCCAAAGTCGCCACTCGCAAGGCCAGCGAAATGGTGCTGAACGTGATCAACCCGATCTGTCCCGAAACACTGGGCGGCTCGGCGGATCTGACTGGCTCGAACCTGACGAAATCTAAGGAAATGTCGGTTTTCAATCCGCAAAACCGCAAGGGCCGCTACATCAATTACGGCATCCGTGAACACGGTATGGCGGCGGCGATGAACGGGCTGTTCCTGCATGGCGGCGTGCGCCCCTATGGCGGGACGTTCTTTTGTTTCACCGATTACGCGCGCGGTGCGATGCGCCTGTCTGCACTGATGAAAGTGCCGACCGTTTACGTCATGACCCATGACAGCATCGGGCTTGGCGAAGATGGCCCGACCCACCAGCCGGTCGAGCATCTCGCGATTTGCCGCGCCACGCCCAACACGCTGACCTTCCGCCCCGCCGATGTGGTGGAAACCGCCGAGGCGTGGGAAATCGCGATGAGCCAAGAGGGCACGCCCTCGGTTCTCGCACTCAGCCGGCAGGGCCTGCCCACGTTGCGCACCGAATACAAGCCGCAAAACCTGACGGCGAAGGGCGCCTATGTCATCGCCGAGGCCGATGGCAAGCGTCAGGCGATCCTGATGGCGACGGGCTCTGAGGTGGAAATCGCGATGAAAGCGCGCGAGATTTTGCAAGCGCAGGCGATTGGCACGCGAGTCGTCTCGATGCCCTGCATGGAGTTGTTCGCAGCCCAAGACGAAAGCTATCGCAAGCGCATCCTGCCGCCCAATTCGGTGCGTGTCGCCGTTGAGGCCGCCGTGCGTCAACCGTGGGATCGCTGGCTTCTGGGCGAGCGGGGCCGCGAGGCCAAGGCCGGGTTTGTCGGCATGGATCGCTTTGGCGCATCCGCCCCCGCCCCCGAGCTGTATGAAAAGTTCGGCATCACCCCCGAGGCCGTGGCCGACAAGGTCAAAGCCCTGCTCTGATGGCGCTGCCCACCATCAAGACCGTTTCGAGGGGGCCCGCCGTGGTCCCCTCTTTTCATCCCGACCGACCCGGTCTGGCGGTGGCCTTTATGCTGGGCGCGTTTTCCATGCTGACCCTGATGGATGCGTTCGCGAAACTGCTGGGTCAGGGCTATCATCCGCTGCTGATCGTCTGGGCGCGGTTCGGGGTGAATGCGCTGGTGTTAGGTGCAATATTCGGGCGCTCGGTGCCGCGCCGGTTGCGCACGCGACAGCCCGGTTTGCAGGCCGGACGCGCGCTGTTCCAGATGGGCGCCATTGTCGCCTTCTTTTTTGCGCTGCGCTATATCGGGCTGGCGCAGGCTACCGCCTTGGGCGATCTGAACCCGGTGATCGTGACACTTGGCGCGGCGCTATTTCTGGGTGAGCGGCTGGGCGTGCATCGCATCTTCGGCATCGTGGCGGCTTTTGTTGGCGCGATGATTATCTTGCGCCCCGGCACCGGCATGTTTCACCCCGCAGCCCTACTGGCGCTGGCGGCAGCGTTCAGCTTTGCAGGCGCGGTTCTGCTGACGCGGCAGGTGCGCGGCGACAGTGCGGCGACCTCGCAGCTTTGGTCCTCGCTGGTCGGTCTGGCGCTGTCGTCGCTGGCCTTGCCCTTCATCTGGCAACCCATCGCTTGGGGAGATCTGTGGGTTTTCGCAGGCCTCGGTCTGGCGGGCAGTCTTAGTCAATTCCTGCTGATCCGCGCCTTTTCGCTGGCCGAGGCAGGCACGTTGGCGCCCTTTGGCTATTCGGGCCTGATATTCGCCTCGTTCTGGGGCTGGCTGATGTTTGACCAGCTCCCTGATGGCGCGACGATCCTCGGGGCGCTTGTGATCATCGGTGCGGGGCTTTATGTCTGGTCGCGTGAGCGCCGCGCGGCGCGCCTTCCAACAGTCAGCCCGCGATGAAAAACGACACGCCCTCCCTCTCAGATCGCCTCTCTAACGCCGCTTTTGTGACGGTGATGAAGCTGGTGCAAATGCTGCCCTACGAGCGGCGCATCCCGCTGGCAGGACGTCTGGTTTCGCGCGCCGCCCCGTTGCTTGGGTTTTCGCGTCGGGTGCGAGAAAACCTGGCGCTCACCTGCCCCGATCTGCCCGAGGCCGAGGTCAAACGGCTGGAACGCGCCGTGCCTGACCGACTGGGCCGGATGCTGGCCGAGATTTACTCAGGCGAGGAATTTTTGACCCGTGTGCGCGATCTGCCCATCGAAGGCCCCGGTGCCGAGGCGCTGGCATTGGCCCATGCCGAGGGCCGTCCCGTGGTTCTGGCCGTGGGGCATTTTGGCAATTACGACGCGTGGCGCGCGGCGCTGTCGGCGCGCGGTTACCGCGTCGGCGCGATCTATCGCCCGATGAATAACGCCGCCTTTAACGAGCAATATGTCGCCGCGATTTCCGCCATTGCCGAGCCGCTGTTTTCACGCTCGCGCCGCGGTCTTGCCGAGATGATGAAATTCCTGCGCGATGGCGGGATGGTCGCGTTCGGCTTTGATCAGTATTTCAAGCGCGGTGCCGATCTGACGTTTTTCGGCCAGCCTGCGCGCACGCCGCTTTCGGCAGCGGAAATGGCGTTGAAAATGCACGCCGATCTGATCCCGGTCTATGCGATCCGCCAGAAAGATGGGCTCAGCTTCCGTATCGTGGTCGAGGCCCCAATTCCCCTTAGCGACGCCGAAACCATGACGCAGGCACTCAATGATGCTCTAGAGGCGCGGGTGCGCGAGAATATGGATCAATGGTTCTGGATTCACCGCCGCTGGAAGCAGCGGTAGGCGCGCTTAATCAAGCCGACCAGCGGCCAAAATCTTGCCCGGCAGCGGCACGCCCTGCACCGGTTGCGCGGCCTGCACGATCACAACGCCCGGATCATCGCCATCCAGATCAACCTTGATCTGGGTTTTCGACTTGCCGTCCCATTCTGCAATCGCATGCCATTCGGTCACGATATTGCGGTAATCAATTGTCTGCCCCGCGTTCTCGCCGCGCAAGATAGCGATGCGCGCCTCGGGCATGTAGCGCACGATCTGCACCACGGCAGGCGCACTGAGCTGCGGATCGGCCGACAGCACCACCTCATACTTCCCGTCCGAGCCGCTAATTTTCAGATTAACCGATTCGGCTTCGCTGCTTTGCTGGGCGATTGCGGCGTTCAGCTCGTCTTTTTGCACGCCAACCAGCGCCGTCGTACCGCCCACGATCATCTGGGGCGTGTAAACGGTGCGCTCTCGGGCGGCGCGGGCATAGGCTTTCTGGCGCGCGGTAAATTCGGCTTTGCCAAAGGGGTCTTTCCAACCAAGGTAATCCCAGTAATCGACATGCAGTGCGAGCGCGATTACATCGTCGCGATCCGCATATGCCTGAAACAGCGCATCTGCGGGCGGGCAAGACGAACAGCCCTGCGAGGTGAACAGCTCGACCACGACGGGTCTATGGGCGATCGCGCTATTGGCCACCATCGAACGCACCATCGCATCCGAGGCATTGCGCTTCATACCAGGCGGAGAATCGGGATTGGCGGCTTGTGTATCGGGCGCTTGCGCGGACGGGCCTGCGGGGGTCGATTGCGCGAAACCATCACCGGGCAACGAAAAACCACCGACTGCCAAAGCAAGACAGACCGTTACCGAAGCACTGATCCCTGCGCGTACCATTGAACCCCTTCTCGAAACTCCCGTTGTTATATCTAGCGCTGACGCCCGCACCAGAGCCAATCAAGGTTTTGCGAGATTTCTTTGCACAACTGTTACTCTCATGGGCAGAATCATGCACAGCCCCTGTTTTATGCGGTTTTCCGCCTGATCCACCCGCCTTTGTGTGCAATGGTATACAAAAAATAGCACGCGCCTCTTGAACGCGCGCGCCGCTTGGGGCAAACACAGTTGCAGCGACACCCTTAGACCCCATGAAGGGAGGCCATCTCATGCCCATCGTCACCGGTAAAGACTCTGCCAAGACACGCCGCGAGCTAAACGTCGGCGCAAAGAAATTCACCTATTATTCGATCCCAGCCGCCACCGAGGCAGGCTTGGGCGACTTTTCCAAGCTGCCCGCTTCGCTGAAAGTGGTGCTGGAAAACCTACTCCGCTTTGAAGATGACGGGTTCACCGTCTCGGTCGATGACATCAAAGCGTTCGGCGAATGGGCGCAAAAGGGCGGCAAAAACCCGCGCGAGATCGCCTACCGCCCGGCCCGCGTTTTGATGCAGGATTTCACCGGCGTTCCCGCCGTTGTAGACCTTGCAGCCATGCGCGACGGCATCAAAGGCCTTGGCGGCGATGCGCAAAAGATCAACCCGCTGGTCCCAGTGGATCTGGTCATTGACCACTCGGTGATGATCGACGAATTCGGCACCCCGCGCGCGTTTCAGATGAACGTGGATCGCGAATACGAGCGCAATATCGAGCGCTACCAATTCCTCAAATGGGGGCAAACTGCGTTTGAAAACTTCCGCGTGGTGCCGCCGGGCACCGGCATCTGCCACCAGGTGAACCTGGAATATCTGGCGCAAACCGTCTGGAGCGACAAGGATCAGACCGGCGCTGAAGTCGCCTATCCCGATACGCTGGTGGGCACCGATTCCCACACCACGATGGTCAACGGCGCGGCCGTTCTGGGCTGGGGTGTTGGCGGGATTGAGGCCGAAGCAGGGATGCTGGGCCAGCCGATCTCGATGCTGATTCCCGAAGTTGTGGGCTTTAAGCTGACGGGCGCGATGGTCGAAGGCACCACCGGCACCGACCTCGTGCTCAAAGTCGTGGAAATGCTGCGCGCCCATGGCGTGGTTGGCAAATTCGTTGAATTCTACGGCGAAGGGCTGGATCACCTGCCGCTGGCTCAGCGCGCAACGATCGCCAACATGGCGCCCGAATATGGCGCGACCTGTGGCTTCTTCCCGGTTGATGATGAAACCCTGCGCTATCTCGAGCAGACCGGTCGCGACAAGGACCGTATCGCGCTGGTCGAAGCTTATGCCAAAGAAAACGGCATGTGGCGCGGGGCCGATTACGCACCGATCTACTCATCCACGCTGGAACTCGACATGGGCACGATCGTGCCAGCAATCTCGGGCCCCAAACGCCCTCAAGATTACCTGCCGCTGACCACTGCGGCGGCTGCGTTCGAAGAGGTGATCAGCGAATTCCGCGGCAAGGACGACTCCGACGCTGCACATGACATGGCAGCCGAGGGCCCGATCCCGACCAAAACGATCAAAGCCAAGACCGCCAAGGTCGAAGGCGAGGATTACGAACTGCGCGATGGTTCTGTCGTGATCGCCTCGATCACGTCGTGCACCAACACCTCCAACCCCTATGTGATGATTGCCGCCGGTTTGGTGGCGCGCAAAGCCCACGCATTGGGTCTGAACCGCAAGCCTTGGGTGAAAACCTCGCTCGCGCCAGGATCACAGGTTGTGTCGGAATATCTTGAGGCCGCGAACCTGCAAGACGATCTGGATGCAATCGGCTTTGACCTTGTGGGCTATGGCTGCACCACCTGCATCGGTAACTCTGGCCCGCTGCAACCCGAGATTTCCAAAGCGATCAACGACAATGACCTGATCGCTACCTCGGTGCTGTCGGGGAACCGCAACTTTGAAGGGCGCATCAGCCCCGATGTGCGTGCCAACTACCTTGCATCGCCGCCCCTCGTGGTGGCCTATGCGCTGGCAGGTGACATGAATATCGACCTGACCACCGAGCCTTTGGCGCAAACCCCCGATGGCAAGGATGTCTACCTCAAGGATATCTGGCCCACCGACAAGGAAATCGCCGATCTGGTGCAAAAGGTCGTCACCCGCGACAAGTTCATCGAGAAATACGCCGATGTCTTTAAGGGCGACGAAAAGTGGCAGGCCGTGGACGTGTCGGGCGGGGAAACCTATGACTGGCCGCCGACCTCGACCTACATCCAGAACCCGCCCTATTTCCAAGGCATGTCTGCTGAGGCTGGCACGATCTCGGATGTCAAAGGCGCAGGCATTCTGGCCGTGCTGGGCGATTTCGTCACCACCGACCACATCTCGCCAGCGGGTTCGTTCAAACCCGATACGCCTGCGGGCAAATATCTGGTCGAGCGTCAGGTCGCGCCGAAAGACTTCAACTCCTACGGCTCGCGTCGCGGGAACCACGAAGTCATGATGCGCGGCACGTTTGCCAACATCCGCATCAAGAACGAGATGCTTGATGGCGTCGAGGGCGGCTACACCAAAGGCCCCGATGGCAAGCAAACCTCGATCTATGACGCCGCGATGGCCTATGAGAAACTGGGCAAACCGCTGGTGATCTTTGGTGGTGAGCAATATGGCGCGGGCTCGTCGCGTGACTGGGCGGCCAAGGGCACCAACCTGCTGGGCGTCAAGGCCGTGATCGCGGAAAGCTTCGAGCGTATCCACCGCTCGAACCTTGTTGGCATGGGCGTGATCCCGTTCGAGTTTACCGATGGCATGACCCGCAAGGATCTGAATCTGACGGGCGAGGAAGAGGTTTCGATCACCGGGCTGGAAGGCGATATCAAGCCGCAGTCGATCGTGCCCTGCACCATCAAATATGCGGATGGCTCGACCAAGGAGATCAAGCTGAAAAGCCGGATCGATACCGCAGTCGAGATCGAATACCTGCGCAATGGCGGCGTGCTGCATTACGTGCTGCGCAACCTCGCCAAATCCTGAATTCAGGCGTGAAAAAGTTGGAACGGCCCGTGGGAAACCACGGGCTTTTTCTTTTTCTTGCCCTAATGTTTCCACGATCCGATCACGAAACCGTGCGATCCAGCGTCATCGAGACATTATTTTCATGAGGCAAAAATGACTTTATCGACCGAACAGCAGATGCTGATTGAACAACGTATCACCAATGACGGGAAATCCACCGTTGTCGCCTATCTTCTCTGGTTTTTTCTGGGTGGCTTGGGCGTGCATCGCTTTTACATGGGCAAAACCGGAACTGGATTTGTTCAGCTTGCGCTCTTCATTCTCGGATGGCTGACGCTTGTCGTCTATATCGGGTTTGCGTTGCTGATCCCGCTCGGTATCTGGGTGCTCGTCGATGCCTTCCTGATCCCTTCAATGGCAAGCCAATCGCGTCAAGACATGCGCGCTCAGTTGACAAGCCAGATGGGTGCTGGCGTTCCTGCCGTTTGATCCGCTGACTTGTGATGAAAAGGCCCCGCGATTGCGGGGCCTTTTGCATGATCACTTGGGCGGGAAACCCGAAACCACTGCGGGTTAGGTCTTTTCCGCGTCCGGTTCGCTCTCTTTCGCGGCCTTGGCGGCTACTTGCGATGTCGGCGCGGGCTGGGACTGAAAGCCTTGACGCCTTGCGCCACGCGACCTCGCCTGACCAACGGGGGCGGGCTCTGCGAGAAATGCGGCAAGATCGAACTTCGGCTTCATGGAAAACATGGTCATCGGGGGATGCCTTTCTTTAGCGCGAAACATCGCGCCTCTGAAGACGATATGGGGTCGCGCACCCCGATTTGTAAGCCGCACAGGCCGTATTCGCTTAACTATCGCGCATTTCGCCCTGCCCCCTTGTCCTGACGGCAGCGGGGCAAGGCGATGCATTCAGCGCATGTTGAACAGCTCCTGATGGTAATCGCGTGCGGGCAGGCCGTTGGCGATCAGATCCTGGCGCAGCGCCTGTCCAAACCCGGCGGGGCCGCAGAACCAGACCGAGGCCGCTTTCCAATCCGGCACCAACGCGCGCAGGCGCGCGCCCGTCAGAAAGCCATCGCGATCATCGACCAGAACGTGAAGAGCAACTCCTGCGGCCTTGGCATCCGCCTTGAGCAGATCCAGCGCTTCGGTGGACATCTCTTTCGTCGAATGGATCAGATCGACCGAGCACGCCCCACCGGTCCGCGCCAGATGCTTCATGCGCGCAATAAAGGGCGTGATGCCGATACCGCCGCCAATCCAGACCTGCCGCTTACGGGAATCATCAAAGGTGAATCGCCCGTAGGGACCTTCGACAATCGCCTTGCCGCCCGGTTTCAGCGTCTCGGGCAGGAGTTCCGTGTAATCCCCCAAGCCCTTAGTGATGAACATAACCTCGCGCGTCGCTGGGTCCCAGGCCGAGGCAATGGTAAACGGGTGTTTGCCCTCTTTCGGATCAAAGGTGACAAAGGCGAACTGCCCCGGCTTGTGGCCTTTCCAGCCCTCTTCCAACGTCACATTGATCTCGGTGGTGCGCACTTCCGGCAAGGTGCGGGTGTGTGCGATCACACCCGTAACCTGTTTGCTCCGCCCGATCCGACGCATGAGCGCCAAGATCGCCGAGATCACCCCGCCCGCCATCAGCACGCCCATCACAATGCCCAAAGGCTGCGTCCAGGCCGAGAAGTTCAGCAACACCACCGCATGTCCGACCAGCGCCAGATAGGCGATGGCGATCAGCGTATGGGTCGAGACGAAATATTTGTAGGGAAAGCGCTTGATCAAGGCGAGCGCGATGAACAGCACGGCGGCGTAAAAGGCCCATTCGCCCACGACCTCGGCGGTGCCGCGCATACTGTTGAAAAAGCTTTGGATCGCGCCAATATCCGTGGCGCCTGCGGGGCGCGGCCCGCGTTGGGGGGCCTCGATCAGCCCAAGGCCGACCATCCATTTCGGCCCCTGTGTGAACCCCCAATGCAGGATCGAGGTCACCAGCGCCGAAATTCCCAGCCATTTGTGCAACCGATAGGATTTATCAAGCCCGTTCAGCCAGCCCTCCAGCCAACTCGCGCGCGTCGCCAAGATCATCGCGACACTCATCGCGCCAATGCTGAGAACGCCGCTATATTGCACCAGCAGGTTGCGGATGGCGATGAAGCTCAGCGTTCCAGGCAAGGGCAGGTTCGCAGCCAGCCAGAGTGCGCTCAGCACGGCGGGAAGGGTCCAGAGGGCGATTTTTATGTTTCTCATGGCTTGGTGCCTATTGTCTTTCTGCATGTGCGAGATGCGCGCGTTCCATTGGCTCCTACGCGCTGCAGAAGGGTTTCCGTCGCCCATGTGGCCCAAGACAGGGGATAAAAAACAAATCTGCGAAAAAAGATGTGGGAGATCGCGTAGCGGATCGTGCCAATACTCCCTGTTCAATCCGCCAGCCGGATCGGAAATTCCTCCAGCGCAGCCGCCTGTTCAGAACTCAGCGACTCGGGGCGCACGATCTGAGTATGGATGGAAAACACCACTGCGCGGGTATTTGGCAGGCGCACAAGCCCCTGACGCTCGACCCGGATGAATGGCGAGGCGATAGTGCCATGCGTATAGTCGTATTCCGAGCGCGGATCGGCCAAAAATGCGTCGGAATGAGACGCCGTGCCGCGCATCAGCCCGCGCCCCGGCTGCACCCCGTCCATCAGGCGTTGCACGCGCCGCCCCAGATCGTCGGTGTAAACCTCGATCGGGTCGTGGATGCGCATCATCGCGCGCATGAATTTCTCGCGCAGCCGCCAGCCCGAGGGGAAACACAGCACGCCGCCGCTCAGCACATGCTCGCCCTGCCCTGTGTCGTCAGGGTCAGATTGCAGTAGGCACAGATCCTCTTGCACCAGCCGCCCCAACGTCATCAGGGGCGCGTTACGATCCAGCGCTACTTCGCGCCCGTCGGGGCAGATCGCCACGTCATTTTGTAGATCAAATCCAAGCCCCGGCAGCAACGCGAGAATCATCTCATACAACTCTACCGCCGCAGCATGCGCGCAGGGCGCAAGCGCATGCACCTGATCTTGCGTCTCACTCAGCAGCCGCTCGCGTAGCGCCATCTGCGCGCCATACGCGCTATCCACCTCAAGCCAATCTTCGGGCGCAAGCGGCACCACGCCGGGTAGCTTGCGCGTGCGCGGATCGACCCAAGGGGCAAAGCTAAGCGAGGTCTGCAAGATCGGTTCCATCTGCCCAGATTGGCGCGCAATACGCGCCCAGACAACTCGTGTTTTCGCGTGGGCGGGCTTGCAACCCGCACAAGCGCCCCCATATCGGGATCAGGAAATGTAACGAGGCTTAACATGACACGAGACGACACCCGCGCCCTGTATGTCGAACAGCGCGTCGCCAATGAGAAGAAATCTGCGCTGGCCGCCTATGCGATATGGTTTTTCTTGCCGATGTTGGGCGTGCACCGGATGTATCTGGGCCGCGTAGGGTCAGGCGTGATCATGCTGTTGATGACGGGGCTTGGCACGCTGCTGGCACCGATCCTGATTGGCTATATCCCGCTGGCGCTGGTCGGTCTGTGGTGGCTGATCGACGCGCTGCTGATCCCCGGCATGATCAGCCAGAACATGGCCGAGACCCGCTGGCGTCTTATGCAGGAAGGCTAAAGGTCAAGCTCCGCCTCGATCGCGGTGATCTGCCAATGCGGGTCGATCGCCATCGCCGAGGTGTTTTGCAAACCGCGATCTTCCAGCACCGCACTGTCGGGATGCGCGCTGAGCCACGCCTCAATCCGGGCATCGCGCGCGCGCAACAGCGCCTCAAATTGCGGACGATACAGCGCCACCATCGCACTGAGCCACAGGTTCACCGCCCAATTGGGATGCGCCAGCTCAATTGTGAAATGGTCAAGCAGTCCGATCACATCGCTCGCGTGATAAAAGGTCTCATCCGTGACCCAGCGATTGGTGGTGAAAATGCGCAGCGGATTACCCTTAGCATCCACACTGATCGCGCCGATATGGGCAAACCGCGCGGCGGGATCATCAGGGATTTGCGCGCCCGGTAAGTCCCAAGGCGTAAGGCCCGGAACCAGCGCATCCGGGCGCACGAACAAATGAAAATGACCATTCTCGCCCGCTAGCATCTCATCCGCTGTATGGGCGTGATAGAAATACTGGCAATGGGTTTCGGGGTCGAAAATATCGCCTTTGGGGTAGCGCTGCCAAGTGGTGAAAACGCCTTGATCGCGCAGCACTTCAGAAACCACGCTCATGCCGGATTTGCGCAAAACAGTTTCGCATTCGATCACCGTTTCGGCCGCGTCATGCATTTCTTCGAGCCGCGCGCGTGGAAGTTTGCCCAAGGCTTGCGGTGCGATTTCAGTGCTGCCGTTTGCGCTATGGCCCATGCCAACCCCTCACCTGATTACAAACCGCTACATAGGAACGGGACCGGCCAACCGACCGGTCCCGTCTTTATTATAAGATCAACCCATCAGAGCGGCGGCAAGCCCAGATCTTTGCGCACTTGCGGCTCGCGCGAGGTCTTGAGACCGACCTGACGCCCCTCTTCCACTGCGATCTCGGCGGGCACCCCCTTGGAGGCGCGATACAGCGCCCACATCGCGCCCACGCGGTTGGCGCTTTCGCAATGCAGCAAGATCGGGTAATTCGCCGGATCGTCGGCAATCTTGGCAAATTCCGCGACCTGATCTGCGGTCGGGGCCATCGTCGGCACAGAGATATTGATGTAGTTCATCCCCGATTTTTTGACGAGTTCACCCTCGTTGGGCGCGCCCTCATCAGGTTTGAGCAGGCTCACGACCGTCTCGAAACCCAGCATTTTCAGCATCGGGATTCCCGTCGGGTCGATAAACCCACCCGTGCCGATATAGGGCGAGGCGCGCAGGTAATTGTCCACGATATTGGGCATCTCGTTGCCATAGGGCGCTTGGGTCGCCTTAACGGTGGTGTCAAAAGGGCCCTTGGCCATCGGCGCAGCATCTGCGGCCTTGGCTGCCGGCGCGGCCCCAGGTGCGCAAGGATTGGCCGCCGCCGCCCCCGGAGCACATGGATTTGCTGCCGCCGCACCGGGCGCGCAGGGGTTGGCCGCCGCCGGAGCGCAAGGATTGCTTGGCATAGCTGCGGGCGCGCAGGGGTTCACCGCTGCGGCAGGTGCGCAGGGGTTGGTGGCTTGCGCCGAGGCCGTCATCGGCACGGCGGCTCCCATCGCCAGCGCCGTTACCGGTACCATCGCTGCGCGTAGCAGGCTTTTACGGGTCTTGGTTTTGTGGGTTCTCATCGAACACTCCTCCCTAAAGTCACTCTGAACTAGAAATCATCTGGCGATCACGCTTGACGCGATGCACCGGTTATCGCCATGTCATCGGCCTCATCATCGGGCGCGCAGACTTCGGCTGCGGTCAGCGGACCACCGCGCGCACGCTCCATCATCGTGCCAAGGCGGAAACCGACTGCGGCAAGGATCACCAGCACCAGCAGGACGACCCATTCGGGCAGGCCGAAAAGCTGCGGCAGGGTTTGCGCCGCCGGGCCTTGTCCGGCCATGTAAAAGCCCATCAGCGGCTCATAGACCCACGCGAAAGCCGAAGTGCCAAGCACCATACCGATGCCAAACACCACCGCGTCGATCCGCCCCGAGGCCACACCGACAACCGAGGTGCCCGGGCAATAGCCCCCCAGCGCAAACCCGGCCCCGATCAGCAAGCCACCCGCGAGGACCGCCCAGAAGAACAGCGTCGGGATGAACACGGCATTACCCGCCATCAGCCCCATCGTGCGTAAGACATACAGCCCGATTGCCGCGACCAGAACGGCCGTAAACATCACCTTGAACACCGAGAAATCGCGCAGCGAAAACTGCGCCGTCAGCTTGCGCGCGCTGCCGAAACCGGCAGCCTCAAGCGCGTAGCCAAACAACACACCCGACAGCAGACCCGAGGCCACACCGCCATCATAAAACGGAATGCTCATTGCCATACCCTCCGCATCAAAAAGGACACGGCAAAGCCTGCCGCGAAGAACCCGATCAGAAACACAAAGCCTGAAACCGCAAGCGTGGCCCCGCCCGACAGGCCCACACCCGAGGTGCAGCCGCGCGCCAGACGCGCGCCAAAGCCCACCAGCGCGCCACCGATAAGCGCATAAACCAGCCGGTTGCCACTTGAGGTCGACGGTCCGCGCTCGACCTTGACGGCAATCCGCCCGGCCCCTTTGGCGCCCAAGAATGCGCCGATCAACACGCCCACGACTTCCCAGGTGATCCAGGACATCAGCGGATTGCCCGCCTTCATGAACGGCCCGAAATAGGCGTTCTCGGTGGTTGCAGTGGGTGCGACCCATTCATTGGCTTGCGCGGCGAATCGCGTGACAAACCCGGATGCGCCCAGCCCGTGGCCGGTGATCACAAACGTTAAAAGCAAGGCCAAACCCAGCACAATTCCAGCGCTGAGCGGTGACCAAAACGGTTTTGGAGCCTCTCTCATGGTAGTCTCCCTTTCCCCAAAAAGAACATATTCAAACATGATGATACAAGAACGCGTGAGGCATTCAACGGCTTTTCACGCTGCAATGCGGCGTCGCCCTGCATCGGCACGTTTGCGCGAAGGCCAGATTCCAGCGCTAGGCAAGCGCGTGTAGTGCGCCTATTTTGAGCCGCGAGCTCGGGCCGATGCGCCCGCGCCAGCTATTGGAAAGGGTGCCAGATATGTCCGGGACGAGAGACGTCTCTACAATCGCGGCGATCCGCTATGGCTACGGGCTGAGCCCCAATCAGCCAGCCCCCTCGGATGCGCAGGCTCTGCTTGACCAGCTTGACGCGCCCGATACCGCCGCGACGCGCTGGCCCCTACGCGGCACCGATTTCATGCGCCAGCAAATGAACGACATGCGAGCCGCTCGCAAAGCTAAGCGCAACGGCGATGAGACGGCCCAAAAGCGCATCAAAACGACTCGTAAGCGCGTCAATGATCAGGTGCTTGTCGGGCTGCACGCCCAGCTTGCCCGCGCCAGTCTTTCGCCGCAGGGATTTCGCGAAAGGTTACAGTATTTCTGGTGCGATCACTTCACCGTGACCAGCAAGACCGGCGTGACCGCGACCGCCCCCGACGCCTTTGCCAAAGAGGCGATTCGCCCCCATCTGGCAGGCAGCTTCGCGCAAATGCTGCGCGCCGCCGTGACCCATCCGGCAATGTTGATGTATCTCGATCAGACCCGTTCAATCGGACCGCAAAGCGCGTTTGCCAAAAAGCGCAAGAACGGCGGGCTGAATGAAAACCTGGGCCGCGAAGTGTTAGAGTTGCACACTTTGGGCGTCGCGGCACCCTACACCCAAGAGGACGTACGCCAATTCGCCACGCTACTGACCGGGCTTGGGTTTAACGCCAATCAGGGCTTTGTCTTTTATCCCAACTGGGCGCAGCCGGGGGCCGAATTGGTGCTGGGGCGGCGCTATGGCGGCGAGACCCCGGCCAAGCTGTCCGACATCTACGCAGCCCTTGACGATATCGCGCTGAACCCCGCGACTGCGCATCATCTGGCGCATAAACTGGCGGTGCATTTCGTGGCCGATCAGCCCGATCCCGATTTGGTCAACCATACCGCGAGCGCCTATCTCGCCCATGACAGCGACCTGCGCGCCACTTACGCCGCAATGCTGGAACACCCCGCCGCTTGGGGGCCGCTTGGGGGCAAGGCGCGCCAGCCTTGGGATTTTATGGCCGCGTCGCTGCGCGCCATCGCCCCACCCGCCGCCATGATTGCTGATCTGGATAAGAAAAAGACCCGCTCATGGATCATCGCCCCGCTGCGCGCGATGGGCCAGCCCTATCAAAAGCCGCTCGGCCCCGATGGTTGGGCCGAGGACGCCAACGCCTGGATAACTCCGCAAGCACTGGCCACGCGGATCAATTGGGCGATGCGGATGGCGGCAATCTATGACCGCCACCTGCCCGATCCGCGCGCGTTCGTGCACAGCGCCTTGAGCGATGCCGCCAGCCCCACCCTCATCCAAGCCGCCGCACGCGCCGAAAGCAAACGCGAGGGGATCGGCTTGATCCTTGCCTCTGCCGATTTCAACCGCCGCTAGGGGTCTCGCGATGACACAAAAACCTGCCCGCCCGCTCTCTCGACGCCTGTTTTTGCGCTCTGCCTCGCTGATCGGCTGTTCGGCTGCCGCTTGGCCGCTGCTCAGCCCCGTGACCTTTGCCTCCGCCCCCGGAGATGAGCGCCTAGTCGTGATCATCCTGCGCGGCGCGATGGACGGGATCGACGTGGTACGCCCGATTGGTGACCGTGATTACGCAACCTATCGCAAAGACAGCCTGACAAACGGGCAAACCGGCCCGGCGCTAGATGATTTCTACGCGCTCCACCCGGCCCTGTCGGATCTGATGCCGCTGTGGACCGCGGGCGAGCTGGGCTTTGCCCACGCCGTCGCCACGCCTTATCGCGACAAGCGCAGCCATTTTGACGGGCAGGACATTCTCGAGGCAGGCACCGGGCTAGACGTGCCACAGCCGCAAGTACGCGATGGCTGGCTCAACCGGATGCTGCAAGCCGTGCCCGATCTGAAATCCGATACCGCCTATGCGGTCGGGCGCGATGAAATGAAGGTAATCGCGGGGCGCGCGCCCGCGATGAGCTGGGCCCCCAAGACGCAGTTGCGCCTTAGCGATCAAAGCCAGCGCCTGCTGGAACGCATCTACGAAGACGACCCGCTATTTCACGCCGCAGCGCAAGAGGCGATTGAGATCTCCGCGCGCCTTGAGGCCGAAAAAACCGCCGCGCGCAACGGCATGGCCCCGCCCCCCAAGATCAAGGGACAGGCGGCGCAACTGGCAGCCTTTGCCGCTGGCCGATTGCGCGAGGACACCCGCATCGCGACGTTTTCGATTGGCGGCTGGGACACCCATCGCAACCAACGCAACGTGCTTGCGAATCGCTTGGGCGATCTGTCCGGCGCGATCCTTGCGCTGAAATCCGGCTTGGGCCGCGACTGGGGGAAAACGACTGTGCTGGCGATGACCGAGTTTGGCCGCACCGCACGCGAAAACGGCACCGCTGGCACCGATCACGGCACCGGGGGCGCGCTAATCATGGCGGGCGGCGCCCTTCGCGGCGGGCGCGTCTATGGCCACTGGCCGGGGCTGGCCGATCACGCCTTGTTCGAGCAGCGCGACCTGATGCCCACCGCCGACGTGCGCGCCTACGCCGCTTGGGCGATGCGCGGCATGTTCGGCTTTGAGAAAGGTCTGCTGGAAACCACGGTCTTTCCCGGTCTGGATATGGGGGATGATCCTAGGATTATCGCCTGAGAGGCGACTTGTGCGGCATTTCCTGCCATAGTTTTACAAAGACACCGAGTACCTCCGCCACCGCCGCGCAGCATTTGAGATGTCGGCGCGTTCAATAAACTATCGTGCCTGAAGGTCTGGTTCTTACTCACTTTCATGGAATGCGCTTTCGGTATATGCTTTCACAAAAGCCTTAGTCGAAAGAAAGTTTGAATGGCAATTCCTGATACTCTTGCTGTCCGCCTGATAGAAACCGTCAAAGACAACGGCTTGAGTGGAAAATTTCTTATGCTTGGTCGCCAGCGCTGGATCGGAAGACGCAGAAAGCGCTCTGCTGTGCTGTATGATGAAGTGCTTGCCAAGTATTTCGCTAATATGCCGGACGAAGATTTTGCGAATCCAGATGATGAGTATTCCGAAAGGTTTTTCGAGAAACTGGGGTTTTCCTCTGTCGATTCAATGGATTTTTCCGAATTTGAGGGGGCATCAATTGTCCAAGACCTTAGCGCTCCCGTGCCCGAAACATTAGAACAAAAGTTCGATGTGATTTACGATGGCGGCACATGCGAACATATATTTGATTTGCCAACAGCTTATCGCAATATCCACAAAATGCTCAAGCCCGGCGGCGTGCTAATCGGACATTCGCCATGCAATAACTGGGTCAATCACTCGTTTTATCAACTCAACCCTGAGATAGTGTACGGCTTTTGGGAAAAATCATTGGGTTACAGCATTCTACACTGCTCCCTTCAACCATTGCTTCCCATGTATGCCAATAAAGTCGTAATGACGACCAACCCCAATGAGACAGGTAAACGTCCACGCTTATCCGGACAATTGCCAAATGGTGGAATAATTCTTAATTACGCCGTACGAAAACCACTTGAGGAACGCCATTCAAGTGATAAGGTATACCAATCAGATTACATAAATCAGTGGTCAGACTCCAAGAAATAGATTTCATTTATGGCAGGCACATCCAGAAGTTTCGGCGTTATCGGCAGGCAATAGAAAATTATTAAAAGTCTCGCGTGTGGACCGTAACCCACGCGCCTCGTTTGGTGCTGCAAAAACCGTTCAAGTCCTAAGCGTTTTTTCGTTTTGACTCTTTCGAGATAGCCACCGTTCGTGGCGGGATACAGTTTTCTGAAATTCCCTGAAACCCGACCTTTCCACTTACCGGGGTGCAAACGCGCCCCGGTAAGTGTCCCCCAGTTACACCCCGCTGTCGATCGGCTCGAACGCCTCGGCGCGGGCGCGTTGCCAGCGGTTGAGATAGCCAAAGCGGTCATCGTCCTCGCGCAGCAAGAACCCTTCGGGCATATAAGGAAACACCTCGTCTCCAACCTTGAAATCGCGGTCAGTGACACGCACCAGCAGATGATGGGGCAGGAATTGCCCAGGATGGGTCAGGCCCGCAGCGCCAGTCATTTCCGCTAGCGCCTTCATCGTGTTGCGGTGGAAATTAGCGACCCGCGTGGCCTTGTCGGGCACCACCAGCGCGCGCTGGCGGACCGGGTCTTGCGTAGTCACGCCGGTCGGGCAGCGGTTGGTGTGGCACGATTGCGCCTGAATACAGCCCACCGAAAACATAAAGCCGCGCGCCGAGTTTACCCAATCCGCCCCAATTGCCAGCGTCTTGGCGATGTGAAAGGCGGTGACCAGCTTGCCGCTTGCGCCGATCTTGATCTTGTCGCGCAGATCCGCGCCACGCAGCGCGTTGTGCACAAACACCAGCCCCTCGACCAGCGGAAAGCCCATGTGGTTGGCAAATTCCAAGGGCGCGGCACCCGTGCCGCCCTCTTTGCCATCGACGACGATGAAATCGGGCGTGATACCGGTTTCCAGCATCGCCTTGACGATGCACATAAATTCACGCCGATGCCCGACGCACAGCTTGAAGCCGACCGGCTTGCCGCCCGACAATTCGCGCAGTTTGGCGATGAAATACATCATCTCGATGGGCGTATCAAAAGCCGAATGCGACGCGGGAGAGATACAATCCACCCCCATCGGAATGTCGCGCGCCTCGGCGATTTCGGGCGTGATCTTGGCAGCGGGTAGCATACCGCCATGGCCGGGTTTTGCCCCTTGGGACAGTTTGATCTCGATCATCTTGACCTGATCGTCGCCGACACGTTGCGCGAATTTCTCGGGGTTGAAACTGCCATCATGATTGCGACAGCCGAAATAGCCCGAGCCGATTTCCCAGATCAGATCGCCCCCGCCCTCGCGGTGATAGCGCGAGATCCCGCCCTCACCCGTGTCATGGGCAAAGCCGCCCGCCTTGGCGCCGCGATTAAGCGCCATGATCGCATTGGCCGACAGCGCGCCAAAGCTCATCGCCGAGATGTTGTAGATCGAGGCGCTATAGGGCTGCGCGCAATCGGGCCCGCCGATTTCAACGCGGAAATCGCTGTTTTCGATATGGCGCGGTTTGACCGAATGGGTGATCCACTGATAGCCCGATTCCGACACCCGCATCCGCGTGCCGAACGGCTTGGCATCTTCGATATCCTTGGCGCGCTGATAAACGATGGTGCGGGTGGCGCGGGAAAACGGCACTTCGTCATCGTCGCTCTCGATCAGATATTGCCGAATCTCGGGGCGGATTTCCTCGAACATGAACCGCAGATGCGCGAGGATCGGATAGTTGCGCGTGATCGCATGGCGCGTCTGCATCAGGTCATAAACGCCAAGCAGTGACAGCAGTCCAAAGATCACCGCGATAAGCAAAAACCAATCGCTGAAAAACAATCCGATAAGTGCGACCAAGGTCAGGAAAACACAGATGGCGAGCGGCGAAAATCGAATAAATCGCGTGTACATGCCCCCTCCCCGGGGTTGTTTCAAAGAACCGTTCCAGCCACTCTAGCGTTGCCCCGCCCGGAGTCGAGGGGCTAACCGTGCGCGCCCCAGATCGCATGCTCCAGCGCATCCAGCCCATCGCTCAGAGCCGCCGGTCCGGGTTGCAGGATCAAGGTCGATTTAACCTCATGCAGGCGGTTTTGCGCAACGGCGGGCACGTCCTGCCAGCCAGCGCGGCAAGAAACTTTCTCAGGGCGGAATTTCTTGCCACACCACGACCCGATTATCACCTCGGGCGCGGCGGCAATCACCTGTGCGTGAGTGACGATGCGATGCTTGGCTTTGCCCTCACGCGCGAGACTGGCGAACACATCTTGCCCGCCCGCAATCTCGATCAGCTCCGACACCCAGCCCACCGCCGAGATCAGCGGCTCGTCCCATTCCTCAAACCAGACGCGCGGGCGTGTGGGGCGCGGTTTGGCCGCGATTTCGGCAAGGCGCGTCTCATAGTTTGCCGCCAGAAGTTCCGCCCGCTCGGTGCAGCCCACAAGCGCGCCCAGCGTGCAGATCATGTCCAAAATCCCCGCGATATTGCGTTGATTGAACGCATGAACGGCGATGCCCTCGCGCACAAGCCCGGCCACGATATCGGCTTGCAGGTCGGAAAACGTCAGCACCAGATCGGGCTTGAGCGCCAGAATTTTGGGCAAATCAGCGCTAATAAAGGCAGAGACCCGCGGCTTTTCACGCCGCACCCGTTTTGGGCGCACCGCATAGCCCGACACGCCCACGATCCGGTCCTGCGCGCCCAGCAGATAAAGCGTCTCAACGGTTTCTTCGGTCAAACAAACGATGCGTTCAGGGGGGAAGGCCATTAGCGCTCCAGCGTAGAAAGCGGTTGAAAGACAGGGCCTTGCGCGGTGGTTTGGAAATGCGCGCGGATGTGAAAGACCTCGGCCAGTAGCGCCTCGCTCAGCACATCCGCAGGCGTGCCATCGGCCACTAGACGCCCGCGATCCATCACCCAAACGCGCGTGCAATGACGCGCCGCAAGCCCCAGATCATGCAGCGAACACAGCACCGCCCCCCCTGTGCGCGCATGATCAGCAAAGACCTCCATCGTGTCGATCTGCGCCGCCGGATCAAGCCCTGCTATGGGTTCGTCCGCCAAAATCAGCGGGCTTTGCTGCGCCAGCGCCCGCGCGATCAGCACACGTGCCTGCTCGCCGCCTGATAGCTGCGTGGCGGCCCTGTCGCGGTAGTTTTCCAGCCCCATCCGCATCAGGGCCTCGTCAACCGCACGCGCCCCCGCGCCAAGCTGATCGCGCCCATGGGGCAGCCGCCCAAGCGCCACCAATTCGGCCACCGACAGCCCCCAAGCGATCTCGCGCGCTTGCGGCAACCACGCAGCCGCCCGCGCCCGCGCCATCGGATCAAGCTGCGCCAGAGAGCTATCTCCGCGATGCGCGATCAGCCCTAAAGCGGCGCGCATTAACGTCGTCTTGCCTGCCCCGTTCGGCCCGATCAGGCCGATAAACTCGCCGGGACTGATGGAGGCCGTCACACCATCCACCACCGGGCACTGTCCGCGCAGGACGCTTAGGTTTTGCAGGTCCAGCATCATGTTTCCCGCCCCATCTTGCGGATCATCGCAAGGAAGAACGGCGCGCCCACGATGGCTGTCAGCACCCCCAATTTCAGGTCGCGCTCAGGCGCAATCACCCGCGTCGCGATATCGGCGGCCAGCAACATCGCCGCCCCTCCAAGCGCCGAGGTCGGCAGCAGCCGCGAGGGGCGTGACCCCACCGCGCGGCGCAGCAGATGGGGCACCACAAGCCCGACAAAGCCGACCGCGCCCGCAACTGCCGTGGCCGCCCCCACCATCAGCGCACTGCCAAACACGATCTGCAGGCGCAGCCGTTTCAGCGACACCCCCATCGAAGCGGCGGCATCCTCGCCCAGACTCAGCGCATCCAGCCCCGCCCCCGAGCGCAGCAAAATCACCGCGCCAAGCGCAAGAAACGGCGCGGCCAGCGCGACATGGCTCATCGAGCGATCCGCAAGCGAGCCCATCATCCAAAACACGATCTCAGCCGCCGCATAGGGCGATGGCGCAAGGTTCAAAACCAGCGCCGTCGCCGCCCCCGCCAGCGCCGCCACCGCGATCCCCGCAAGGATCAGCACCAGCGCGCGCGCCTCGTGCCCCGCCAGCGTCAAAATCAGCGCCACCGCCACACCCGCACCCGCCAGCGCCGCCAACGGCAAGGCCAACGCGAAGGCGGCATAAAGCCCAGTCTGGATCGCAATCACCGCCCCAAGCGCAGCCCCCGCCGAGGTGCCAATCAGCCCCGGTTCTGCCAGCGGATTGCGCAAAAACCCCTGCATCGCGGCCCCCGACAGCCCCAAAGCCGCGCCCACGCCGACGCCCAGCAGCGCACGCGGCAGGCGCAACTCGCGCATCACCAGCCCCGGCGCGCCGTGCCCCGAGATCAGCGCGCGCAGCCCCTCAAACGGGCCGATCCCCGACGGCCCGATCAGCAGCGAGGCGGTAAACAGCGCCAAGACCAGCACCGTCAAACAGATGAGGATCGCGCGGTAACTCATTTTATTGCCTTGTTTTGTTCGATTTCGCGACCCAAAGCGGCCAGATCCGCCACCGCGCCCAACATCGCAGGTCCGCCACAGGTCCAGCGGGCATCGCGCAGGCCCCGCACGGTCGGCAAATCGCGCAGAACAGGATGATCAAGCACCTCTTGCGCACGGCTCGTGCCCATCTTGCCCTGACTGCCGCCCATGATCACCAGATCGGGGCGGTCCATCACCAGATCTTCTAGCGGCAAACGCCCGCCCCAATCCAGCCCCGGCCCGCTGACGACGTTGTCAAACCCCGCCATCGCAAGGATCTGCCCCTCCAGCGTGCGCGGCCCGTAAACATAGCCCGACGGCCCGATCACCGCCGCGCGCAGCCCCGGCGCGGGGGTGCGGATCGCCGCGAGCCGCGCATCAAACCCCGCAAGCAGTTTCGCGGCGCGATCTGGGTGGCCCAGAAGCGCGCCCATCGTGGTGATGCGCGCGCGGATTTCGGGCAGCGAGGTGCCCGGCGGCAGTTGCTCAACCCGCAGACCCAGTGTTTTCAGCATCGCAATCGTATCGGGATTAGACCATGTATCGGCCAGCACCAGATCGGGATGCAGGATCGAAATTTCCTCGGCACGTCCATAGTTTGCGCGGTAATGCTCAGCCTGTTTCCAACGCACCGACATGCTTGGGTCGGTCGCGAAATGGCTAAGGCTGACGATCTGGGCCGGATCAGCCAGCGCCAAAGCCAGTTGATCAGTGCATAGGTTCATCGAGACGACACGGGCAGGCGCAACAGGCGCGGAAGTCTCCCCCCGCGCCGCGCCCACAAGCAAAAAGCCCGCGGACATCAACGCGACAAACGCCGCGCCAAGGCGATCAGAACGCCGCACGCAGACCGACATAGGCGGTGCGCCCGGCGCTCGCATAGCCCCACGCCTCGCTATAGTTTTCATCGGTCACGTTATCGATCCGTCCGACCAGCGAAACGCCGTTATCCAACGCATAGCTCCCCGAGAGGTTCACCAGCGTGTAATTGGGCAGTTCCGCAATCGGCGACGGGAATGGGAGGAAAAACTGACCATCGTAATTGCCCGAGACATGCTTGATGGCGAGGGTGGCTGCGCCGCGCCCCTGTGCAAACGAATAGGTCGCCGCAAGGTTGGCCTCGTGCGCCGGGCGGCGCGTCAGATAGTCCCCGCTGGCATCGCGGGCGTGGGTGTAGGTGTAATCAAGGCTCATCAGCAAGTTTGACGTCACCTGATACTGACCCGAGATCTCGACCCCGTAGGATTTCGAGGTGCCGGGCAGGTTGGTTGATGTCGTGCCGTAGCCGCTAATCTTGTCGCTCACGTGCTGCTGGAACAAGGTAACGTCGATATTTCCGCGCTCGCCGAAGCTGTATTGTGCGCCAACATCAATGCCGCGAACGGTCTCAGGGCGCAGATTGGGATTGCCCGAATATACCCCCGGCACAAAGCCGAATTGTTCATACATATCGGGGTTCACGATGGCTTTGCCAATCGAGCCGTGCAGGCGAACCGCGCTGGCAGGCACCTGATAGGAGGCTGCGATATTCCAAGTCGTGCCATCTTCGAATACGTCGTTGAAGATGCGTCGCACCCCGGCCTCTAGCCCAAGCCCATTATCGAAATCACCCGAATATTGCAGCGCAGCCGAGCGTGTGGTGCGCTGATAGGCAGAGGGGCCAAAGCCGTAGTCAGAGGAAAAGTGATCGGTCTCTTCTTGTGCGGCAAAGGCCAGTGTCTGGCGCGCGGCCTCAACCGTTGTGGCGTCAAGCGCGTAGGTCGCGGTGTAGTTCAACTCGCGATGCTGGCTTGAATTAGACGAGCCAAGCACACCCGAGGAATAGTTTTTGAACCCGATATCGGTGCCCGCATAGCTAAGCTTGTGCTGAAGCCTGCCACCAAGGCTGTCGGCCTTGAACCAGAGCTGGCCGAACGTATCCCGGCGCTTTCCGACATTGTCAGCATCGACTACGTAGGCCGCCGCAGACCCCGATCCAGTCGCCGAGTCATAGTCGTAATTTTGATACGATTGGCGCAACATCACCCCGGCGGTCAACCAGTCGGTGATGTCATATTGCCCCGTGATCGTCCCCGTCGAAAGAGTCGAGGAATCGCGCTGGCCACCATCGCCCGAGATATCGTAGCCGCCTTTGTGATCTTGCGCGATGCTAAAGGCGATCTGCCCACGCGCGCCCCTATATTGCGCATTATAGTTGACATGTGTCGTGCCATACGACCCGTAACCAATGCCCGTCTGCTGATGCAGCCCCGGTTCGCTTGCCTTTTTGGTGGTAATCGAGATCACACCCGCCGCCGCATTGGCCCCGCCAATCACTGATTGCGGACCGCGCAACACCTCGATGCGTTCGATATCAGCCACGTCTAGCCCGTTGAAATAAAACGCGCCATTGTAGCCCGCCGAGGCTTTGACGCCATCAATCAACACCACGGTCATATTTGAATCACCGCCACGGATGAACACACTGCCCAGCGACGCATCGGTTTGGGTGACCGCCACACCGGGCACGCTCGAAAGCGCTTGCGTCACGGTTGCATAGCCGAGCCGGTCGATCTCATCAGCGGTGACGACTGTATAGCTGCGCCCATAGGTCAAGGCATTCAGCGGCTTAGAGCCAAGCGCGCCCGAAAACACAATCTCATCCAGCGCATAGGGTTGGCTGTCTTGCGCCAACGCGGGGGTGGCGAGTGCGGTGGATAGCAGCAGGGCCGTCGTAAGTTGGGTGGTTTTCATATCCAAATCCCTCGGAACGCAGCACGTAGCTTGCGTGAACTTCGTATTTTAAGTCTTTGGAAAAATGCCATTTCCGCCGACGGTGAAACTGTCACCACGAGCGGAATACCGCCTCTCCCGCACACCCCGCGCAGGCAGAAAGGATGAGCGCCTCGGCAGGTCTCCTGGCTTGCGGGTCGTCGTTCAAGCTGGCCTTCCCGGATCATCGACCCAGTGGCTAAGTCAGCCGTCACTCACCGCTCACAGTTGCGGGGGCAGCCCCGGAATAAGCACAACGCGCGCTGCACCGGGTTCCCTTTTGATCCGCAGGTGCGGAACCGAAGTGGCCCCCGGATGCCCGCTCATAGCCGCCCTGTCAAGGAAATTTCAACGCTCGTGAGCGATCCGTGCGCGCCTGTTGAACCGGATCGAGGAAAACAGCGCGAACCCGATCAGCCCCGCACCAACCAGCCCGGTGATCGCCTCGGGGACATGCACGAGGGTCTGGGCAAACATCACCATCGACAGGATCAGGATCGACCAGAACGCACCATGTTCGAGATAGCGGAATTCTGACAGCGTGTTGCGTTCCACCAGCATCAGCGTCATCGAGCGCACATACATCGCCCCCACGCCCAGCCCGATGGCGATCAGGAACAGGTTTTGCGTCAGCGCAAAGGCCCCGATCACGCCATCAAAGCTAAACGAGGCATCGAGCACTTCGAGATACAGAAATCCGCCCAGACCGGCGCGCGCAGTGGCGGCGGATAAACTGGCGCGGTCTAGCACCTGCCCCAGCACCTCAACGGCCAGAAACGTCGCCAGCCCCGCAACCGAGGCGAACAGAAAGTCACCCTCACTCCCCTCGGGCAGGATCCAGGTGAAGCCAAGGATCACCAACAGCACAAAGCCGATTTCAAGCCCGCGCACCGAGGCACAGGCCCGCATCCGGCATTCAAGCGTTGCGATCCAATCGACATCCTTGCCCTCGTCGATAAAGTAATTCAGCGCGACCATCATCAGGAATGCGCCGCCAAAACCGGCAATCGACAGATGCGCTCCGTCGATGATGCGGGCGTATTCGGCGGGCTGTTGCGCGGCCAGTTGGATCGCCTGCCACGGCCCGATTCCGGCGGCGATCACCACAATCAGCAGCGGAAACAAGATGCGCATCCCGAACACCGCAATCACGATACCCCACGTCAGGAACCGCTTTTGCCAGATCGGGCTCATAGTCTTGAGCTTGTTGGCATTCACGATCGCATTGTCGAAACTGAGCGAAATTTCCAGCACTGCCAGCACCGCCGCGATCAGCAGAAACGAGATCGCCCCGCCCCATGTGCCCGAATGCTGATACCCCAGCGCGAATGCCCCGAGGAGTCCTGCGATGGTGACCAAGAAGGCCCAAGTAAAATATCGCATCGCGCTGGTCATGCTGGCTCCCGCTGTCCCTTGCTGGCATGGAGCGCAAATAAGAAGCCCCCGGCCCGCGCACAAGACATGGCACTGCAAGAGAATTTGGTTGTGGCAGGAATGCCTGTGTGGGCGCTAAAGACCCGCCTCGTCCAGCCAGCCCTTGATGCGTTTGGCGTTCACCCCAAGATCAAAGGAGCCAAACACCAGATGGCCGCGAATTTGCACTGTGTCGCCTGAGATCCAGACATTGGTGACATCGGGAAAGCCCCAGAATGCCGAGCGGGTGACATAGCTGGCGTGTCCTGCCTCAAGGCTGCCCGCCACCTGCCGGGTGCGCGCGCTGGCGCGAATGATGCGGTCCAGCGCACTCATCGCGGCGACCGGATCGCTCGGCGTGCGCGCGGCCTGAAAGCTGCCCGTTTCGGGGTAGTCTCCGGGTGGTTTTGCCAGCCCGCCCACCGCGTAACGCGCCGGATCAATCGAGGCCAGACGCACATAGGCATCGCCCGCCGCGATCAGTACGACGACAATGGCTACGCTCCAGATCAACACCTTCATACGCCCTCCTTGCGCAGCCCCCAGCCTGCCAGCGCCAGCAGCTCAGTTGCGACATGCGCCCCCGCAATCGCGGTCGCGCCGGTCGGGTCATAGGGGGGGGACACTTCAACCACATCGCCGCCGACCATGTTGATACCCTTAAGCCCGCGCAGCAAAGCCGCTGCCTGCCAGCTTGCCAAGCCACCCCAAACCGGGGTGCCGGTGCCGGGCGCGAAGGCCGGATCAAGACCATCGATATCAAAGGTGATATATGTGGGTCGGTTTCCCACCACGTCACGGATGCGCGCCAGCGTCGCGTCGATCCCGTCTTGATGGACCGAGGGCGCATCCAAAATCGTAACGCCCAGCGTATCGGGGTTGTCGGTGCGGATGCCGACCGAGACGGTGGTCTCGGGCGCCACCAGCCCCAGTTTCAGCGCCTTATACAGGAAGGTGCCGTGGTCGATCCGGCTCATGTCGTCATCTGCCCAAGTGTCGGAATGGGCGTCGAACTGGATCAGCGCCACGGGGCCGTGTTTGGCCGCCACCGCGCGCAGGATCGGCAGCGTGATGAAGTGATCACCCCCCAGCGTGATCGGCACCACTCCGGCATTGATGATCTGCGCCAGATGTGCCTCGATCCGGGCGGGCACCTCCGCCACATTGGCATAGTCAAACGCCATGTCGCCGTAATCGACGATTGCCAGTTCGCTCAGCGGATCATAGCCCCAGCCATAGGGCGCATCGAACGCTTGCAGGGTTGACGCCTCACGGATCGCGCGCGGGCCAAACCGCGTCCCGGGACGGTTCGTCACCGCCTGATCAAAGGGGATGCCCGTCACCGCAATCTGCGCGCCGCTCAGGTCTTTGCTGTAACGCCGGCGCAGGAAACTGGTCGCCCCGCCAAAGGCGTTCTCGAAACTCAGGCCGCGCAGTTCAGCGCGCGTAAAAGCCTGATCGATCTGTGTCTTCGCATCTTCAAGCGCCATGACGCCCCCCTTTTTCTAGCTACAGATGTGGCGCGGCGCGCGAGATAGGTCAAGCGTGCGCCGCATCGCCCAGCGACACCCCGCCACACCTGCGCGCACTCACGTTGCGGGCAAAGTTGATCCGAATCTAGCCGTTCACCGTTTCATTGCCTTGGGCTGATGACACTTCTTCGAGCTACGGCGGACTTCAGCCACAAAAAAGTTATTCGTTACCGCGCTTGCCGAAAGCACAGCACTTGCAAGCGCCGCTTTTGCAGATGACGCTGAACTCGATGTAGCCTTATCTTGACGAGGTCTTAATGGGCCGTGGCGCTACCTTGACCGGATCAGGATAAGCGCGGCCTTGCGCAGTTCATGGCTGAGAGTTGTGCGGCCTGTCGCTAAGGCTTCAACGTGAGGGCGAAGTTTACGACCCCTTCGGTCCGATCAAAAAACCTGGCGCAGACGTGCTGCCCAAGATCGTTTTCCCGATCCTGCTCGCGCGCACGAAAAGCACGCCCAAGCCCTACACGATGCTCACCGAGCAATATGACGGGCCGAAAAGATCGAAACACCTTGGCGCGCGGGGGGCAATCTCGCTCGCTGTTTTTATGGGGCTGGACGGTCACACTCCTGCACGACTGCGCCACGAAAAAGGGCGGGGAAATGCCCACCCTTCAACGCTTGAATATGTCGGAACGGTTTACTCAGGTTGGCAAATCTCGCCGCGCACAATACCGACAACGGTGCGCCAGACCAGCCCGATGATCAGGATCGTCAGGGCCACCAAAAACGCCATCCCCAGCCGCTCATGCGCGACGGAATGGGCGTATTCGCCATGCAGGAAGGTGGCGATAGTCAGCGCAGCCAGCGGAAAGCTGAGCGCCCAATAGCTCATCGCGAAAGGCAGGCGCAGGATGCGGGGCACTTGCACCGCCACGAGCGCTGCAAACACATAGGCCAGCGACAGCAGGATATGGGCGAACGGATCGACCCCGTGGCCTGCCACGGCCCCCGGCGTGACCGGAGTCCCCGTCAGGCGCAGCCATGAAATAAAGGCAATCGCAGGGGGCGCAATCATGATCACCAAGGTCGGTTGCAACTTGCCCGGCATCGGGTCGTGAAACACCAGTCGGTTAAACACCAGCGTCAGCAAGATCAGCCAGAAGATCAAACCGGCAGAAAAGAACAGCCAGCTAATTTCAACAAAACCGAGCTGCGCACCGGCGACCGGAACAATCACATTGCCCACCGCCGGGATGAACCACGCGGGGTTCAACTGCCCATGCATGAACGAGCGCGTGCCGATCCAGTTCGTGACAACCGCCAGCGTCAACACCCCTTGCAGTGCCGTGCCCACGACCCACAGGCTCAGCGCCAAGGGCATCGAGACGGTCATCGCGATGATCGCCAGCAATAGCAGCGACACGGCAATGGTCGGGAAAAACGCCAGCCGGACCGGGTGATGCCACTCTTCTTTCAGCGCCTGGGGGTATTTCGCTGCCTTGGCGAGATAAAACCCAAGGATCAGCACAAAGACGATTGCCGTGAACGCAAACATCACCTGATAGGGCAGCGGCCCCAGCCCCATCGGCTTGGCGGCCGCGCGCAGGGCCAGCGTGAAGCCTCCCAAGCCCATCGTGGTCGCGAAAAACGTGATCGGGAAATGCTCGAGCCTGTTATGGGCGTCGCTTGGCGCCATTTCTGTCGTGCTCATTTTACCGTCTCCATGCTGGGCGCCAGGGGCGACCTTTGCCTAAGGGGTTCATATCTAAGGTAGGGCAGGTTGCACCAATAGCCCCCGGCCCTGCGACACCACGAAGTACGATTTGCGCGAGCCATGCAGGGCGGCCCGAAAACATATTCGAGACACTGCATGTATCGCATCACTCCCCGTGACGGGCGCTGACATAATGACGCATCTGTGATGCATTTTTTCGTGCGCGCGACATGACTCAAATCAAACAGTTCGCGCGAAATACCTCGTAAGAATGAAATCACCCAAGCCTCGGAGGCATAGATGCGGCTGACCACTCGAAGCAACCTCGCGATGCGTGTGCTGATGTTTTGTGCGGTAAATCCTGGCCAGATCGTGCGCAAACACGAGATCGCCGTAGCCTGCAATGCCTCGGAGAACCATCTTGCGCAGGTGGTAAACACGTTGGCCCAGACCGGGTTCATCAAGACCCATCGTGGGCGTTCTGGCGGTTTGGAACTTGCGCGCGCGCCGGCGAAAATCGGGGTTGGGGATGTGCTGCGCAGCTTTGAGGGGATTTTGCCCTTCGCCGAATGTTTTGACGCGGACACAAATACTTGCCCGCTATCGCAGGCCTGCTTGTTGCGCGAGGCGTTGATGGATGCGCTTGAGGCGTTCTATACCTCGCTTGACCGCAAGACGCTCGCCAATCTGGTCGAGGATAACGCGGCCCTTGAGGCGATTTTGCATATGGACGGGGGCAAGCGCGGGCGCATCTGTGCCGCAGGCGGCAAAGTAAATACAGCGTCCTAGCAAAGATCAGCGCACCCCAAACACCGTGCCACAAAAAAGCCCGAATCATCGGCCTTCAGCGCGTTTCGTGTCGCTCGCGTCACAGTTTCTTAACGCGCGATCACGCGAATGCGCTCAAAATTCAGTTTTTCTTGACCCCCCCTTTAAACGGCCCAAGCCTCAGCCTAATTGTCGCACTATAAGCGGGACTCACCCCGCAAACGCGACTCATGATGAGGCAAGTGTCATGCAACAGCAATCGGGCGGCCAATCTGGCCAACAACAACAGGGCGGATCGCCCCGTCCCAGCCAGCAACAGGGCCAAAGCGGCGGCGCGCAGCAGCAGGGCGGCACCGTCTTCAAAGACTGGGCGTCGATCTAGCATCGCCTTGGCGACGCGCCCTCACGGGGGCGCGAGTCGCCTGCCCTGACAGGCGCTATTTTTCGCAATATTGCGCCGATTTCCAGATCGACTTGCGCAATCTTGCGCCCCGCGCCAATCTGACCCCCAATCGCGATTTCGTGTAGGTGTCAGATGAGTGACGAGATCACCTCGATTTCCGGTCTTGGCCCGGCCAGTGCGCAGGGCTTTGCCCGTGCTGGCATCACCAGCGCGCGGCAGTTGCGTGCGCTTGGCGCCCATGAGGCCTATCGCGCATGGTTAACGGCGGGCAACTTCGCGCATTTCATTGGCTATTATGCGCTGCATATGTCGCTGCAAGGCCGCCCGTGGAATGATTGTCGCGGCAGCGAAAAAGCAAACTTGCGCAAATCATTCGATGCGCTTTGTGCCGAGGTGAAAGCCGCCCTTCCCCCAACAGACAAAGGCCGCACCCAACTGGATGCGGCCCTTGATGAGATCGGTTTGCGTGAAAAACGCTGATTAGCCGACGATTTCGAGACCCGAGAAGAAGAAAGCGATTTCTTCTGCAGCGGTTTCGGGCGCGTCTGAGCCGTGCACCGAGTTCTCACCAACCGACAGGGCGAATTCCTTGCGGATCGTGCCGTCTTCGGCATCGGCGGGGTTGGTCGCGCCCATCACTTCGCGGTTTTTCAAGATCGCGCCTTCGCCCTCAAGCACCTGCACGACGACCGGCTCGGAGACCATGAACTCGCACAGTTCGCCATAAAACGGGCGCTCTTTGTGGACTGCGTAGAATTGACCGGCCTGCTCCATCGTCATCTGGATGCGTTTTTGTGCGACGATGCGCAGACCCGCTTCCTCAAATTTGGCGTTGATCTTGCCGGTGAGGTTGCGCTTGGTTGCGTCGGGCTTGATGATGCTGAACGTGCGTTCGATGGCCATGTGAGACCCTTTCTTTCATGCTTCGTGGCCGGTCGATCCGGTCCTGAATATCACGCGCCTGCTAGCATGCAGGGCGAGGCTTGAAAAGCCCTCACGCGCCAGTCGCGCCCCGATATGGCACAGCTTCGTTGCAACTTTATGAAGGTGCCCGCGCCTTTTATGCGCAACAATTTCATCCCCATTCGCGCAGCGCCGATTGACGCGCCCGCCCGCCTGCTGCAAGGGAGGGCGCATGTTGCGCATCACAGATATATCCTATTCGATCGAAGGCCGCCCGCTGTTTGCCGGCGCCTCTGCCACCATACCCGAGGGCCATAAGGTCGGCCTTGTCGGCCCAAATGGCGCGGGCAAAACCACGCTGTTTCGCCTGATCCGGGGCGAGTTGACGCTGGATGGCGGGGAAATCACCCTGCCTTCACGCGCCAAAGTCGGCGGTGTGGCGCAGGAAGTGCCGTCGTCTTCGACCTCGCTGCTCGATACGGTTCTGGCGGCCGATGAGGAACGCGCAAGCCTGCTCGCGGAATCCGAAATCGCCACCGACGCCCATCGCATCGCCGACATTCAGACCCGACTGGTGGATATCGACGCGTGGTCGGGCGAGGCGCGCGCCAGCTCGATCTTGCGCGGTCTGGGTTTTGACAACGAGGACCAAGCCCGCCCCTGTTCCGATTTCTCGGGCGGCTGGCGGATGCGCGTGGCGCTGGCGGGGGTGCTGTTTGCCCAGCCCGATTTGTTGCTGCTGGACGAACCGACGAACTATCTTGATCTTGAGGGCGCACTGTGGCTGGAGCAATATCTGGCCCGCTATCCCCACACCGTGATCGTGATTTCGCACGACCGCGATTTGCTCAACCGCGCTGTCGGCGCGATCCTGCATCTCGAAGAGCGCCAGTTGACGCTGTATCAGGGCGGCTATGACACGTTTGCGCGCACCCGTGCGCTGCGCCGCGAGGCTCAAGCCGCGCAGGCCAAGAAACAAGACACGCGGCGCGCCCATCTGCAAAGCTTCGTGGATCGCTTTCGCGCCAAGGCCAGCAAGGCCAAGCAGGCCCAAGCCCGCGTGAAGATGCTCGAAAAGATGGTGCCGATCACCGCCCCCGAGGAGGCGGCGCAACAGGTCTTCACCTTCCCCGAACCCGAACAGCTCAGCCCGCCGATCATCACGATGGAGGGCGCAGCTGTCGGTTATGGCGGCCCCGCGATCCTGAAACGACTGGATCTGCGCATCGATCAGGACGACCGCATCGCGCTGCTCGGGCGCAACGGCGAGGGCAAATCAACGCTGTCGAAGTTCCTGGCCGATAAGCTGGCCGCGATGGAGGGCAAGATCACCCGTTCCTCCAAGCTGCGCATCGGCTATTTCGCCCAGCATCAGGTGGACGAGTTGCATCTGGATGAAACGCCTTTGCAGCACCTGCGCAGCCAACGCCCCGATGAGGCGCAGGCAAAGCTGCGCGCGCGGCTGGCCGGGTTTGGCCTGCGCGCCGATCAGGCGGAAACGGCTGTGGGCAAGCTGTCGGGCGGACAAAAGGCGCGCCTCTCGCTGCTGCTGGCAACGCTTGATGCGCCCCATCTGCTGATTTTGGACGAGCCGACCAACCACCTTGATATCGAAAGCCGCGAGGCGCTGGTTTCGGCGCTGACCGAATATTCCGGCGCGGTGATTTTGGTCAGCCATGACATGCACTTGCTTAGCTTGGTGGCCGACCGCCTTTGGCTGGTCAAAGATGGCGGCGTCGCACCCTATAGCGGTGATCTTGACAGCTATCGCGCCGAATTGCTGGCCCCAGCCGCCCCGGCGGGCAAGCAAAAACCGGCCAAACCGGCCAAGCAGGCGAAAAAAACCGCGCCCGCTGCACCTGCCACGCCAAGCGCGCCTAAACCTGCACGCGACGCGCGCCAGAACCTGAAAAAGGCGCTGCGCGAAAGCGAGGTGCGCGTGGCCAAGCTGGCGGAGATGATGGAAAAGCTGGATGCGATCATGGCCGATCCCAAGCTCTACTCCGCCGCGCGCGCTGCCGAGGCAGAGCGTTGGTCGAAGAAACATGCCGAGCTGCGCACCGCGATGACCCGCGCCGAAAGCTTGTGGCTCGAAGCGCTTGAAAACTTCGAGGCGGTTGAAAAGGGCTGATCGCCAGCAAGGGCGCGACCATTCCACCGCGTCTTAGGAACTGCATTGCAAAACGCCCGGTTCGCAAATGCGCCGGGCGTTTTTTTTTCGATCCAAAATTAATTTCTGATTATTTCACTCAACTATTGACGGGCTCGTGATCGCCTTTTACCTCTGGCCGCGAACCGCGTGACAGGAGAGAGACATGAAAACGCCCCTACCCCTGACTTTGGCCCAAACTTTGACCCTACCTTTGGCCACCCTGATTGCCAGCCCCGCGCTGGCCGATGTGAACGTCTATTCGCATCGCCAACCCGAGCTGATCGCCCCGCTTTTTGACGCCTTCACCGCGCAAACCGGCATCAAAGTGAACACCGCCTTCGTCGACAAAGGCATGCTGGAACGCCTACGCGCCGAGGGCAAACGCAGCCCCGCCGATCTGGTGCTGACGGTCGATATCGCGCGCATCGAAGAGGTCGTGGCTGCAGGAGTGACTCAGCCCGTTGATGACCCCGCCCTAATCGCTGCGATCCCGGCCAATCTGCGCGATCCGGGCAACCAATGGTTCGCGCTTAGCACGCGGGCGCGCATCGTCTATGCCTCGAAAGATCGCGTCGCACCGGGCGAAGTCACCACCTACGAAGATCTCGCCGATCCGAAATGGAAGGGCCGGATCTGCACCCGCTCGTTCACCAGCGATTATAACGTGGCGCTCACCGCGGCCTATCTAGCCCATCACGGCAAGGCCGAAACCAAGACGTGGCTAGAGGGTCTCAAGGCCAATCTTGCCAAGCGACCTGAGGGCAATGACCGCAGTCAGGTCAAGTCAATCTGGGCGGGCGAATGTGACATCTCGCTGGGCAACACCTATTACATGGGCCAGATGCTGGCCGATCCCGAACAGCACGAATGGGCCAATGCGGTGCGCCTTGACTTCCCGGTATTTGAGGGCGGCGGCACGCATGTCAACATCTCGGGTGTGGCAATGACCCAAGCCGCGCCGAACAAGGCCGAGGCGTTGAAATTGATGGAGTTTCTGGTCTCGGATGCGGCGCAGGAAATCTATGCCGAGACCAATCACGAATTTCCGGTCAAGCCCGGTGTGAAACGCTCGGATCTGGTGGCAAGCTGGGGAGATCTGACCCCTGACACCCTGCCGCTTGACGAGATCGCGCAGCTGCGCCCTGCCGCCCTCAAGCTGATTGATCAGGTCGATATCGACGGCTAACGCGCGTTATTGCGCAGCGATTGCAAAATCCAGATCGGCGCCGATGCGCGTGTGCGCCATCGCGGCGATCTGGTCCAAATCGCGCGTGTAGCGTTGGCGCAGTTTCATCGCGTCCAGCACGTCAAACCCGGCCAGCGGCGCGCCTTGGGGTTGGTGTGCATGAAACTTGCTGAGGCGGTGCATCTGATGCGGTGCCAGCGTGACATTGGCACGGTGCAGGCGTTGAAGCATCGCAATTTCGCTATCGGAGTGATCTGGCAGAGCGGGCGTGCGCGCATCAAGGCGCGCGCCGGGAACGAGGGCGGCCAGCGCCTCATCGACAAGAACGGGCGCGGGCAGCACAACGATCTCTTGCGGCTGTAGCGCGGCATGCAGATCCTCGATCACCTGCGCCCAACCGCGCGGCCGATCCACCAACCGCGCGGTCGCCCCTGCAAAGGGGTGGAGCGCGCGCGTCACGGCCAGATGGCGCCACATCATCGGGTAATACTGATCGTAAGGCAGCGTCTGGATCACGATACGGCCAATCGGCGCCTTCAAGCGCTGCGCAAACCGCGTGGCCCGCGCACGCGCATCGCCAAAGAAGTGAAATAACCCGCATTCCGCTTGACCGATCAAAGCGGCGTCGAGATGAATCTGACCGCCGCGATGGGGCCCCAGAACGGCCACGCCATAGCCTGCCTTGGCCAGCGCGTCCTGCCCGCTGGCAAGCGTGCGTGCGACATGCGCCCCGAGCACGCCCGAGGCGGGAGATGCGATGAAAAGGTGATGGCGATGGGTCATGCTCTGCCTCCGGTTATTCTGGTTGGCTTCAGAATTAGTGGCGTAATATGGCAAAAACACGCCCGATTGAGGTTGCTTTCACGGCGCATGGACAATGCCCGCGCCCTGTCTCATCTTGGCGCGATAACGAGAGGTCAAACATGACGCGCAAGATCATTATCGACACCGATCCGGGCCAGGACGACGCGGTCGCCATCCTGCTGGCGCTGGCAAGTCCCGAGCTGGAGGTGATGGGCATAACCTGCGTGGCGGGCAATGTGCCGCTGGCGCTGACAGCGCTTAATGCGCGCAAGGTCTGCGAGTTGGCCGGGCGCGCCGATATGCGCGTCTTTGCCGGCTGTGATCGCCCAATGGCGCGCGCGCTGGTCACCGCCGAGAACGTGCATGGTAAAAGCGGGCTGGACGGGATCGAACTGCCTGATCCCAAGATGGCTTTGCAAGATCAGCACGCCGTCGATTTCCTGATCGAGACGCTGCGCGAGGCCCCCGCTGGCACGGTGACATTGTGCCCGCTTGGGCCGCTCACTAATATCGCCACGGCCTTTGAACGTGCGCCTGATATCAAGGATCGCGTGGCGGAAATCGTGCTAATGGGCGGGGCCTATTTCGAGGTCGGAAACACCACGCCCGCAGCAGAATTCAACATTCATGTCGACCCGCAAGCTGCTGATATTGTGTTTAAATCAGAAGCTCCGATAGTGGCAATGCCGCTGGATGTCACGCATAAGGCGCTGACCTCGCGCGCCCGTGTCGAGGCGTTTCGCGCGATGGGAACGCAGGTGGGTCATGC
Organism: Thioclava sp.; assembly: GCF_048263065.1. NCBI lineage: Bacteria > Pseudomonadati > Pseudomonadota > Alphaproteobacteria > Rhodobacterales > Paracoccaceae > Thioclava > Thioclava sp. The sequence goes on along the minus strand of NZ_JBLXEM010000005.1, from coordinate 244,595 downwards.
TGTGGCAAGCTGGACCGATTTCTTCGAGCGGTTCGATATGGCGAAATACGGCTCTGAAGGCGCGCCGCTGCACGACCCTTGCGTGATCGCTTATCTTTTGGCCCCCGATCTGTTCACCGGCCGTCATATCAATGTCGAGATCGAAACGCAGTCTGAGCTGACGATGGGCATGACGGTGGCCGATTGGTGGCGTGTCACTGATCGTGCGCCCAATGCGCTGTTCATCGGCGACATCGACGCGGCGGGGTTTTACGCGCTGCTGATAGACCGCATCGCGCGGCTGTGAGGGCGCGGCGTGCTCGCTTAGGTGCGATGCACCATGATGATCACAGTGGCCCGCTCGGCGAAATCGGCATGCGGGGCGGCCTCTTTCAGGTCTTGGCGCGCTTGATTGCGCGCCTTGGCGGGCAGCGTTGCCAGCAAAGATTGCGTCACGGGGCCGTCAAAATCTTCAGCCCGCATCCCCGCCTCATTCTTGATGATCCACGTTTTAACGATGCCGCGCTTGTGGCTATAAGCGGCGTTCTCGGCGCCTGTCGCAATAGCGCGGATCGGCAATGTTAGCGGATTGCCGACATGGTTCGCCTCGGTGCAGGCTGTCAGGATCAGCGCCACAAGAACAGGCGGCGCGATATGGCAAACAGATTTGAGCGGATGACCGGACATGCGCCGATCCTAGCACGCCTCCGCAACGCGTCGATAGCTCAGTCGCACCAAAGAAGGGATTGGGATCGCGCTGCTTGCAACCTATATCTGGGGAAAGGAGCGCGCATGACCCCGACTTTCGACAATAGCTATGCCCGGTTACCAGCCGGGTTCTTTGAGCTCCAGCCAGTAGACCCGGTGCCTGACGCCGCCTTGGTCGCGCTGAACCGCGATCTGGCGGCGCGTCTGGGGCTGAATAGCGATTGGCTTGCCAGCCCTGCGGGTGTCGCAATGCTGGCGGGCAATGCGATGCCCGAGGGTGGCGAACCGATTGCGCAGGCTTATGCGGGCCATCAGTTTGGCGGCTTCGTGCCCCGTCTGGGCGACGGGCGTGCGGTGTTGTTGGGCGAGGTTCTTGCCCCCGACGGCGCGCGCTTTGATCTGGCGCTCAAGGGATCGGGGCGCACGGCGTTTTCGCGTGGGCGCTCGGATGGGCGTGCGTGGATCGGGCCGGTCCTGCGCGAATATGCGCTATCCGAGGCGATGGCCGCACTTGGCGTGCCAACCACGCGCGCGCTGGCTGCCGTCACCACGGGCGCCACCGTGTCGCGCGATGGCTGGCAGCGTCCCGGCGCAATTCTAACGCGTGTGGCGGCGAGCCATATGCGCGTCGGCACGTTTCAGTATTTCGCCGCTCGCGGCAACACGGATGCTTTAGAAACGCTGTGTAACTATGCGATATCACGACATTATCCAAGCGCAGACGGACCGCTTGGCTTGCTGCGCGCAGTCGCGATAGCACAAGGTGAGTTGATCGCGGCGTGGATGTCATTTGGGTTCGTGCATGGCGTGATGAACACCGACAATATGGCGATCTCGGGCGAGACGATTGACTACGGACCTTGCGCCTTTTTAGATGAATACCATCCGCGCAAGGTATTTTCCTCAATCGACCAGTTCGGCCGCTATGCCTTTGGCCAGCAACCCCAAATCGCGATCTGGAATCTGGCGCAACTTGCGACCAGCCTACTGCCACTGATGGGGGAAAAGGACGCCGCGATTGAGGCCGCCAGCGGTGCCGTTGACAGCTTTATCCCGGTCTATCAGGCCGCTTGGCTGCGGCGGTTCGGGGCGAAAATCGGGCTGGCCGAGCCAACCGAAGACGACCTGCCGCTGATCCATTCCCTGCTGGAACGCATGGCAACTGAACAAGCAGATTTCACGCGTGTTTTCAGTGCATTGCGGCGTGATCCTGATGCCGCACGCGCGGAGTTCACCGAAAGCCTTGCCTTTGATCAATGGGCCGAGGACTGGCGCGCGCGCTTGCAAGCCGAGGCGGACCCGAGCACCGTGATGGCGCGCGCCAACCCGCTGCGCATCGCGCGCAATCATCAGGTGGAGGCGATGATCGAGGCAGCCTTGGCAGGCGATTACGCACCGTTTTACGAGTTGAACGCCGCCCTCGCGGACCCGTTCACCGAGGACGCGCGTTACTCTGGATACGAGACCGCCCCGCGCCCCGCTGAGCGGGTCTCACAAACCTTCTGTGGAACATGAACTTCATACTGTAAAGCATTGATATTATGACACTTCGAATCGCCTCATACAATCTGCACAAATGCGTGGGCTCGGATGGGCGGCGCGATCCTGAGCGCATCATCGCCGTGATCAATGCCCTGCAAGCCGATGTGATTGCACTGCAGGAGGTGGATCGCCGTATGGGCACGCGCCCCGCGGCGCTGGCGCAAAAGCTGATCGAGGCCGAGACCGATTTCGAGCGCCATGACATGCCCCGCACCGGGCCGGACAGCCTTGGCTGGCATGGTCAGGTCGTGCTGGTGCGGCGCGGCACGCGGGTGCTCGGGGTCGAGGCCATCACCCTGCCCGGCCTAGAGCCACGCGGCGCGCTGGCTGTGAAAATCGCGCCCGATAGTGGCGGGCCATTTACGCTGGTGGGGGCGCATCTGGGATTGCGGCGCACGGACCGGCGCGCGCAGTGGACGCGTATTGCGCAACTGATGCGGGACGCGCACCCTCATCCCGCACTCGCGATTGGCGATTTCAACGAATGGCGAAACGAGCGCGGCTTTGAGACGCTGACGGGTTTTCACGTGCACGCCCCCGGCGCGAGCTATCCGGCGCGCGCACCGTTCGGCCGACTGGACCGGGTCGTGACAGCACCGGGCTTGCGCGTGGTGCGTACGGGCGTGTTGGATACGCCACTGGCGCGGGTGGCCTCGGATCATCTGCCGATTTGGGCAGATATCGGGGGCATCGTGGCGCGCGCGCAGCCGATCTAGCCGCTCTTGCCCCGCGCCGCCTGCCCCGATAAGGCTGCAATACATCCCCGTTCTCCGAGAGCCGCATGGATCCGAGCCGCGAAAATTTCCAAGGCAGTTTGTTGATGGTCGCCGCAATGGCGGGCTTTGCGCTGGAGGATATGTTCGTCAAAGCGATGGGGGAACGTCTGCCGGTAGGCGAGGTGCTCATGCTACTCGGCGTCGGCGGCGCGTTCCTGTTTGGCGCAGTTGCGCTATGGCGGCGCGATCGACTGATTTCGCGCGATCTGCTGGCGGGGTCCGTCCTGCTGCGCAATGGCGGTGAAATTCTTGGCACCGTCTGTTTTGTCGCTGCGGTAATTTTCACCCCCCTCGCGCAGGCCTCGGCGATTTTGCAAGCCACGCCACTTGCCGTCACCTTGGGCGCTGCGCTGTTCTTTGGCGAGGCAGTGGGCTGGCGGCGTTGGTCGGCGATCTGGGTCGGCTTTCTTGGCGTGCTGATCGTGATCCGCCCCGGCACCGAAGGGTTCTCGATGCTGTCGCTGCTGCCTGTCGTCGCCGTCGTGGGGCTGGCCGCGCGCGATCTGGCCACGCGCAAAGTGCCCCGGGCAATCACCTCGATGCAGCTTGCGACCTACGGGTTTGGCGTGGTTGTGCCCGCAGGCGCGGTGATCCAGGCGCTCAGCCCCGCGCCAATGCTGATGCCAAGCACGGCAGAATGGGCAATGATCGCGGGCGCGCTGGTTGTCGGGCCGCTTGGCTATTACGCGCTAATCCTCGCGATGCGGATCGGTGAGGTTTCCGTCATCACCCCGTTTCGCTATTCGCGCTTGATTTTCGCCGTCCTGATCGGCTGGAGCGTATTTTCCGAGCCGCCAGATCGCTGGACCCTGATCGGCGGCGCGGTGATCGTTGGGTCGGGACTTTATACGCTGTGGCGCCAAGCCCGGTTGCGCCGCGCCTAAGAGCCACGCAAATTTCATGCGTCGTGCCCTTTTCGTGCGCCCCTGAGCGGGCTATAGATTTTGCAGCCTTAATTTACCCATAAGGGGAGCGCCATGAGCACCATCATCGACATCCACGCCCGCGAAATTCTGGACAGCCGGGGCAACCCCACCATTGAGGTCGACGTGATCCTCGAAGACGGTACGCTGGGGCGCGCAGCCGTTCCCTCAGGCGCCTCGACGGGCGCGCATGAGGCGCATGAGCGCCGCGATGGCGACAAGTCCCGCTATTTCGGCAAGGGCGTGCTTGAGGCGGTGATGGCCGTCAATGGCGAGATTGCCGAGGCGCTGGTGGGCGAGGATTCCACCGAGCAGGTCGAAATCGACCGCGCGATGATCGAACTCGATGGCACCGACAATAAGGGCCGTCTGGGCGCAAACGCGATCCTCGGCGTCTCGCTGGCCGTGGCCAAGGCCGCTGCCGACACCTCGGCCCTGCCGCTTTATCGCTATGTGGGCGGCACCTCGGCGCGCATCCTGCCGGTTCCGATGATGAACATCATCAATGGTGGCGAGCATGCCGACAACCCGATCGACATTCAGGAATTCATGATCATGCCGGTCAGCGCGGGCAATATCCGCGACGCGGTGCGCATGGGCTCGGAAGTGTTCCACACCCTGAAAAAGGAACTTTCGGCCGCTGGCCTGAACACCGGGCTTGGCGATGAGGGCGGCTTTGCGCCGGAACTCAGCTCGACCACGGCGGCGCTGGATCTGATCCTGAAATCCATTGAAAAAGCAGGCTATAAACCGGGCGAGGATATTTATCTTGCGATGGATTGCGCCTCGACCGAATATTACAAGAACGGCAAATACGAGATGACGGGCGAGGGTCTGAGCCTGACATCCGAGGAAAACGTCGACTACCTTGAAAAGCTGCTGGGCGCCTATCCGATCATCTCGATCGAAGATGGCATGGCCGAAGATGACTGGGCGGGCTGGAAGCTGCTGACCGAGCGTCTGGGCGACAAGGTGCAACTGGTGGGCGACGATCTGTTCGTGACCAACCCTGTGCGTCTGGCCGATGGCATCAAGCAAGGCGTGGCGAACTCGATGCTGGTCAAGGTCAACCAGATCGGCACCCTGACCGAGACGCTGCAAGCCGTCGATATGGCCCATCGCGCGGGCTATACCAACGTGATGAGCCACCGCTCGGGCGAGACCGAGGACTCCACCATCGCCGATCTGGCCGTGGCGACGAATTGCGGCCAGATCAAGACCGGCTCGCTCGCGCGCTCGGACCGGTTGGCAAAATATAACCAGTTGATCCGTATTGAAGAGATGCTGGGCGAAACCGCTGAATATGCAGGCCGCTCAATCCTGAAATAAGGATTTCATCTAGCCCAAAAATACTCCCGCCGGAGGCACCCGCCTCTGGCGGGTTGCTTTTTCCTGCTAGCCGGGCCGGGAAATCTTACCGCCCCCGATCAGCGCCCCGACCCCGGTGGTCGACGGTCCCGAGGTCGCCAACCCGCGCGCCACACGCACCGCCAGATAGGCGAATGCCTGCGCCTCCAGCATGTCGCCATCCAAGCCGATATCCTCAATCGGCTGCACGGGGATGTTCATGCGCGATTGCAGCGCCACCATAAGCGCCGCATTCAGCCGACCGCCGCCGGTGACATAGATCGCCTGGGGCGGGATCGGGTAATGCTCGCCCCCGCGCGCCACGGCAGCAGCGGCACAGGCGGTCAGGGTGGCGGCAGCGTCTGCATCGTTCAAATCGGAAACGCGCGACAGCATGTCATGAAAGTCGTTGCGGTCTAGCGACTTGGGTGGCATGCGCAGGAAATAGGGATGGTTAAGAAAGTCTTGCAGCGCCGCCTCATCGACGCGGCCCTCTAACGCCAGCGCGCCGCCTTCATCCTGATCGAGCTTGCGCCGCATCCGCATCAAATCATTGATCGGCGCATTGGCGGGGCCAGTGTCAAAGGCCAGCACCGCACCGGGCACTTCGGGTCCCGGCTGGCGCGGATCGACCCAAGTGATATTGCCCACCCCGCCGAGATTGAGAAACACCGCAGGCCCCGTCAGCCCGGCATATTTCGCGCAGGCAAAATGGAAGAACGGCGCAAGCGGCGCGCCCTGCCCGCCCATCTCAACATCGGCAGAGCGGAAATCCCAGACCACCGGACGCCCCAGCACCTCGGCCAGAACCGAGCCATCGCCCGCTTGATGCGTGCGGCGCGGGCCGTGGCGACCATCGGGATCATGCGCCAAGGTCTGGCCGTGAAAGCCGATAAGATGCGCCTCGCCCAGCCCCGACAGAATTTCGGCATGCGCGGTTTCGACGACTTCGCAGGCCTCGCTAACGCCCTCTTCCTCGGGCCAGCGCCCCAAAGCAGCATGCAAGACCTGCCGTTCGCTGTCGGAATAGGGGCGATAGTCAGAGCGGCCAAAATCCAATATCCGCTCGCCATTACTTAACACCAGCGCGGCATCCACCCCGTCCAGTGACGTTCCCGACATCGTGCCTGCCGCCCAGACTGGACCCGGTTTCAACATGGCTTCCCTCTCGCCGCCCTGCCCGATATACGCACGCTGTTAGGAAAGGAACAAGCACGATGACCTACCATCCAAAATCAGACTTCATGCGCGTGATGATCGAGCGGGGCTTTTTGGCCGATTGCACGGATTATCAAGGCCTTGACGAGGCTTTGGCCAAGGGTGTCGTGCCGGGTTATATCGGCTTTGACGCAACCGCTAAATCGCTGCATGTCGGCTCGCTGATCCAGATCATGATGCTGCGCTGGCTGCAAAAAACCGGCCACCAGCCGATCACCCTGATGGGCGGGGGCACCACCAAGGTGGGCGATCCGTCCTTTCGCGCCGATGAACGCCCTCTGCTGACGCCGGCCCAGATTGACGACAATATTGCGGGCATCAAGAAGGTGTTTGCGAAATACGTCGATTACGAGGGCGAGACGCCCGCGCTGATGCTGAACAATGCGGAATGGCTGGACGGGCTGAACTACCTCGATTTCCTGCGCGATATCGGGCGGCATTTCTCGGTCAACCGAATGCTATCCTTTGAATCGGTCAAGTCGCGGCTGGATCGCGAACAGTCGCTCAGCTTTCTTGAATTCAACTACATGATCCTGCAAGCCTATGATTTCCTTGAACTCAATCGCCGCTACGGCTGCCTGTTGCAGATGGGCGGGTCGGATCAATGGGGCAATATCGTCAACGGGATCGACTTGACGCGCCGGGTGCTTGACCATGAGATTTTCGGACTGACCTCGCCGCTCTTGACCACATCGGATGGCAAGAAGATGGGCAAAAGTCAGTCGGGCGCGATCTGGCTGAATGAAGACATGCTGTCGCCTTACGAGTTCTGGCAATTCTGGCGCAACACCACCGATGCGGATGTCGGGCGGTTCCTCAAACTTTACACCGAACTGCCGGTTGCAGAATGTGATCGCTTGGGCGGGCTGGAAGGGTCTGAAATCAACGACGCCAAGATTATCCTCGCCAATGAGGTCACTGCCCTGTGCCACGGCCGCGCCGCTGCCGAGGCCGCCGAGGCCACCGCGCGCGAAGTGTTTGAAAAGGGCGGCGTGGGCGATGACCTGCCGACCTTGACGCTAAGCGCCGATGAGCTGGGCGATGGCATTTCGCTGGCGCAACTGGTGGTGCGCTCGGGGCTTGCGAAATCGGGCAAGGATGGCAAGCGACTGATCGCAGAGGGCGGGCTGAAGGTAAATGACGAGGCTTGCTCGGATGCGGGCCGGATGTTCAGTGCCGCCGATCTGGGCGCGCCGGTGAAACTGTCTGCGGGCAAGAAACGCCACGCGCTGGTCAGCCTCGGCTGAACCGAAATGCCGTCCGGGCAAATCCGGGCGGCGCTACACGCCCAGTTGCAACGCCTTGGCCTTGCGATAAAAGGTCGCCCGCCCGATCCCAAGATCGCGCGCCGCTGCCGACACATTCCCTCCATTACGCGCCAAAGCCCGCGCCATCGCGGCACGCTGGGCCTCTTGCAGACCACCGCGCGCGCCTTGCCCGATCAGGTCATTGGCCGGCGTGGTGCCGATCTGCTCGGCAGAAATTCCCATGTATTTGCGCGCAGCGCGCGTCGCACCGACCACCAGATCGTCGCGATCAAGTGCCAGCAGCATCACCCCTTGCGCGGCATTCTCTCCCGGCCCCGCCGACAGGATGCGCGCACCTTGGAACGCGGCGCGAAACAGGTCGCCCTCGATACGTTGCGCGGCGTCTTGGGCGGTCAGCGCGACAAGGCTCGCGTAGCCCTCGGTCATGTCCTCGCGCGCGGAGCTGACATCAATCACCCCCGCCAGATCGCCCTGCGCCCCAAAGACCGGCGCGCCCATGCATGTCAGCCCGGTATTGCCCGCCAGAAAATGTTGATCGCGCCAAACCGTGACCGCGCGCCCCTCGGCCAGACAGGTTCCGATGCCATTTGTGCCCTGCGCGCCCTCGGACCAATCCGAACCGGGCGAAAGATTAGAGGAATGAAACGCCCCAACATCGCCCGCGTGAACACGCTCATCCAAGATCAGCCCGCCCGCGTCCGACAGCAAAACCGTGCAACCCGCATCACACGCCGCACGCGCCAGCCGGTCAAGCACGGGGGCCGCGATTTGCAACAACAGCCCCGAGGCTTCACGGCGCGCGCGCACCTCGGCCTCAGTCAGACGCGCGTCATGAGGCATTTCAGCGGGGTCGATTTTGTGATGGATCAGCGAGCGACGCCAACTGGCGGCAAAGCCCGCGCGCCCTGCCGCTTTGGGCGACGAGACGACTTCACGCACGATGTCGGCGTGCTGACGTTGCGATACATGATGTCGCGACATGCGAAAGCCTCCCCTCTTGCGCAAGTATAAGGCATGAGGTTAGCCCGATTCGGACCTTTCACAATGCGAATTCGGCGTGATTGAGGGGCGCACCTGTCTCACAATCGAGACAGAAGGGAATGCGCGCGGATCTTCGCTGATGGGTTATTCGTCTGCGTCCTCCGCTTGCGCACCTTCATGACGGCGCCCGCGAAACCCTTGTGCGACCACAAATTTCTCCGAGCTATTGGCGCGCGAAGCGGGCGGCTTCACATTTGCGACCTTGTCAAAATTCTTCTTTAGCGTGGTTAAAAGCACCTGTTCGGTGCCCCCGGCTAGCACTTTTGCAACAAAAGTGCCGCCCACCTCCAAAACGTCAAAGGCGAATTCAGCGGCGGCCTCGCACAAGATAATGATGCGCAAATGGTCGGTGTTTTGATGGCCCGAACTCGACGCGGCCATATCCGACATCACCACATCGGCTTTACCACCAAGCCATTCCTTGACCTTGTCATCCGCACCCTCGTCAAGAAAATCAAGCTGGTGGAATTCCGCGCCTGGAACATGGTCAACCTCTTGCAGATCGACGCCCAGCACAGTGCCCACGCGCTTGCCCGATTTCTCGCCCAACGCATTGACCCGCTTGACCGCGACCTGCAGCCAGCCACCGGGCGCACAGCCCAGATCGACCACCCGCGCGCCGGGCACAAGGAAGCGATATTTCTCGTCCAGTTCCAATATCTTATAGGCCGCGCGACCGCGATAGCCCTCTTTCTTGGCGCGCACGACATAGGGGTCATTGAGCTGGCGTTCAAGCCAAAGTGTCGAGGACAACTTGCGCCCCTTGGCGGTCTTAACGCGCACGCGCAGATCGCGCTCTCCGCGCCCGGAGGTGTTTTTGCCGCTCGGTGTCTTTGCCATTATTCCATCTCTTCCAACACGCCGTCCCCGGCCATCTGCGCGTATAACAGACCTTCGCGCAAACCGCGATCCGCAACACTCAACTGATCGGTCGGCCAGACCCGCATCAACGCCTGCAAAATCGCGGCCCCCGACATGATTAGCGTGTGGCGATCGCGCCCGATTCGCGGATCCGCACGCCGCCCCGCCGGACCAAGCGTCAGGAACGAGCGGATCACCGCATCAATCTGCGCCGAATTCATCATCAGCCCGTCGACGCGATTGCGATCATAGCGCTTTAGCCCAAGGTGACAGGCCGCAACCGTGGTCACCGTGCCGCTTGTGCCGATGATCTGAAACCCCTCTTGCGGGCTGCCCGACGCATAGGGCGTGAAATCGGCCAGCTTTTCCTCAAAAAACCAGCTCATCAAGGCAAAGCGCGCGGCGTCATCTTCAACGTCCGCGAACTGATCTTTCAACGTCGCCACCCCTAGCGGCACCGAGATCCAGTCAACCACGCGCGCGGCCGGAATCGGGCCGTCGGGTTGGTTAAACCCGTGCCCCAACCGCATAATTGCGCGCGCCCGGTCCCCCGGTGGCACGTCTTCAAGGTCGATCCAGACCAGCTCGGTCGAGCCACCTCCGATATCAACGACAAGCACCTGTTCGGATTTTGGGCTGACCAGCGAGGCGCAGGAAATGACGGCCAGTTGGGCCTCTTCCTCGGCGGCGATGATTTCCAGCGGCAGGCCAGTTTCGCGGCGCACATAGCGCATGAAATCGCGCGCATTCTTGGCGCGCCGACACGCCTCGGTCGCGACAAGGCGCATGCGTTTGACGCCATGGGCATCAATCTTGCGCCGACAAATCTGCAAGGCCTGCACCGTGCGCGCCATCGAGTTACGAGACAACCGGCCATAGGTTTCAAGACCTTGGCCTAGCTGGACGGCTTTTGAAAAGCTGTCCACGACCTGAAACTGCGCGCCCATGGGTCGGGCGATCAGCATCCGGCAACTGTTGGTGCCAAGATCGAGGGCAGCATAAAGCTCCCCCGCCTCGGCGGTCTGGGCCGCGGACTGCTCGACCAATGGCGGCTTTCCGGATTTACCGGAGCGTGCCGTTTTCGGGAGCGCGCCCGCCGACCGGGGACGCCTGGGCGCCATATCACGCCCTCCGATTTCAAGTTACCTTGAAGCTATCGTGTTGGGCTGCGCGCCACAAGGGAGCGTTACGCGGAAGTGATAGGAATTGGTGTGGGCAGGGCCGCAAGTTGCGCGCCCCGCCCTCTGCCTGCTTAGGTATCGGCCACAACCTCGGCGCGTTGCTGACCCAGCCCTTCGATTTCCAACTCGACGACATCGCCGGGGCGCAGGAAGCGCGGATTTTCCATGCCCATCGCGACGCCGGGCGGGGTTCCCGTCGAAATCACATCGCCCGGATGCAGCGTCATGAACTGCGACAGATAGCTCACCAGCTTGGCCACACCAAACACCATCGTCGCGGTGGAGCCATCCTGCATTACCTCGCCATTGACGCTGAGTTTCATCGACAGGTTTTGCGGATCGGCCACCTGATCGCGCGTCACAAGCCACGGTCCAAGCGGGCCAAAGCTGTCGCAGCTTTTGCCCTTGGTCCACTGCCCGGCGCGATCTTTTTGGAAACTGCGCTCGGAGACATCATTGGCCAGCACGAACCCTGCGACATGCTTCAGGGCGTCCGCCTCGCTGACATATTTCGCCGCCGTGCCGATAACGATGCCCAGCTCAATTTCCCAGTCCAGCGTCGCAGCGCCGCGCGGGATCACGATGGGATCGTTGGGGCCTTGGATCGCCGAGGTGGCTTTCATGAAGATCAACGGCTCGTCTGGCACTTTGGAGCCGGACTCGGCGGCGTGATCGGCGTAGTTCAAGCCGATGCAAATCATCTTGCCGGTGCCTGCAATCGGCGTGCCCATCCGCGTGCCTTGGGCCACTTCGGGCAACGTGCCCGGATCAAGCGCTGCAATCTCGGCAAGCCCCGCATCCGACAGCACCGCGCCGCCAATATCAGCCACCTTGCCCGACAGGTCGCGGATCACGCCCTGATCATCCAGCATGCCCGGTTTCTCGGCCCCTTTCGGGCCAAAGCGCAAAAGTTTCATCGCCTATCCTCCGTGATTTGGCACCATCAAGGCAGCGCGGGCACGTAAGTTCAAGGCCTTACAGAACATGGAGCACGAATATTCCCGTGAGCACGATCATCGCGATGGCCAGCGCCACCAAGACCACATCGGGCCAATTACGACTTAGCCCGTCCGGCTCTTCCTCGGCGTCAATGCGGCGGCGCAAAAGATGCATCCGAATAAACGCCAACGCCACAACAACGCCGCCCGCCCCGATCATCGCCAAATTGGTCCATTGCGGCACATTCGATCCGGTCAATTTCGCCGCTGTCAGCGCGACGCCGACCATCGCGATGGCCGTGCGCAACCACGCTAGAAAGGTGCGCTCGTTAGCGGCGTGATCTTTGAAATTCGGGATCATCAGCCCTTCTCCTTGCTCTCGCGACGCACCAAGCCGCGCACACCGCCCGAGATCAACACGTTCACCTCATACAGCACGCGCGGAACGGCCAGACCGCCGGGGCTGGCCAGATAATGGGGCGACCAGACCGGATCCCATTTCTCCTTGAAACTGCGCAGCCCCTCAAAGCTGTAGATGCGATCGCCATGCTCGTAGAGAAACCCGCCCAGCCGGTTCCAGACCGAGGCAAGGCGGTGGCTTTCAATCCCCGAAAACGGCGCATTGCCAAGGCGGAACCATTTGAACCCGTTTGCCTGCGCCCAAAGGATCATTTCGGTGAACAGGTGGTTCATTCCATGGCCCGGACAGCCCTCATCATAGCGCATCAAATCGATGCACAGCTCGCGGCCCTCTCCGTTTAGAAGATTGGCAAAGGCCACGATCCGCCCGTCTGGCGCGCGCAAGACGGCGCAGTCGAAATTGACGATGTAGTCATCGGTGAACGCGCCCAGCGCAAAGCTTTTCTCCTCGCCCTGCTTTTGCGCCAACCACGCATCGGATATCGCGCGCAACTCGGACAGATGCTCGGGCACCTGCGCGGCGGGGATAATCTCGAATTTGAACCCGTCGCGCGCGCCTTTGCTCAGCGCATAGCGGAAGTTCTTCTTTTTCGGACCATCCAGCGTGAACGTCTCAAGGTCGATGCGCGCGGTTTCCCCGATTTTGACAATCGACAGCCCCATATCAAGGAAGGTCGGCAAAAACCGCGGCGAGACGCCATAAAACGCACATAGCCGCCCGCTGCGATCGGCCTTTTCACGCAAGGCCCAGATCAGCGAGATCGCGGCCTCGTCCTCGCCCACCGGATCAGAGCGCGCAATCAACGCGCGCCCGGTATCGGCATAGGCGATGAAGGCGCGGTTTTCAGGGTCCAGCAGCACCTCTTTGTCGCCCATCAGCGTTAGTTGCGCCTCGGCGTCATCGGTTTTTGCCAAGATATCGCGCACCGCCTGCGGGATTTCCTGACGCGGGCGCAGCCGTTTGCGCGCGCTCAAGATCGAGCCAAGCGCGATGATCGCTAGCGCAACAGCCGCCCCCACCGTGGCGCGCAAGAACCGCGAGGCATTGCTTGTCCACGCGAACTGCCACCACAGCGCGTCGCGATATTCAACGTGTTTATAGGCAAAGAACCCGATCCATGTGATGGCCGCGACCAGCGCTGTGACCGACACGAACCAGCGCAGATCAAGGCGAAACACCGAGGCATCCTGCACCCGGTAGAAAGCTTGGCGAAACAAGATCAGCAGCCCACCCGAGATCGCGATGGTCAGCGCCTGCTCCCATTCCAGCCCCTTCACCAGCGAGGCGACGATACCCACGCCCAGCAGGATCAGCGCCATCACCCACGCCCGCGTCAGACGTTGATACAAACCCCGCGCCAGCACGATCAGCATCACGCCGGTCACGCTTGCGGTGAGGTGGGAAAACTCGACCACCGGTAGCGGCAACACATCGCGCAGCAGATCAAGACGCGACCCTTCAGCCGGAACCGAGCCCGACAGCATCAACAACACGCCCGACACCAGCGCCACACCCGCCGCCAGTGGCGGGATCAACGGACCCATTATCGCCAGCGCCAGATCGGCGGCATGATCAAGATGGTGGCGTTGCGCCCAAAGCCAGCCCGCCGCTAACCCCAGCGTCGCAATCACGAACGGATAAAGCGTGTAGATCACGCGATAGAGCACCAGTGCCGCCAGCAAATCAGGGCGCGCCCCCGCCCCGAGGCCCGCAATCACCGTGGCCTCGAACACGCCCAAGCCGCCCGGCGAATGACTGGCGATGCCAAGCCCGATTGCAGCCATGAAGATCACAAAGAAATAGGCGTAATTGCCCCCCAGATCGGGCGGCAGCAGCACCCAAAGCGTGAGCGAGGCAAACAGCAGATCAGCCATCCCCGCCAGCATCAACAAGCTGGCCGTCGAGGCGCGCGGCAAATCTGCCTCGATCCCGCGCCAACTGAGGTGACGCGCGCGCCGCCCCAGGAACACCATCAGCGCGCCCAGCCCCGCGATCAGCGCAACGCCCGTGGCCGTCTCAAGCCCCGGCGCAATCGGCAACACCGCCGACAGGCCCTTGGGGTGAAACACCATCAACAGGCCGAGCAGCGCGACAAGCCCGGTCCAAAATCCGCTCCATGAGGTGCCAAGCGCAAGGGCTGCGCGATGAAACGGCACGCCAGCGGCGACATAGGTGCGAAGGCGCACCGCCCCGCCCGTCAGGTAAGACACGCCCAGCAAGTTCGAGATCGCATAGCCCGCACCGCCAATTAGATAGGCCACACGCGGGGCCACAATCCCCGGCGCGACCGCCCCAAGCGAGATCACATCGTAAAACGCAATCGCCAGATAGCTGAGCGTGGTCGCGCCCAGCGCCAGCAGCAACGCCTTGGGACTGGCGGCTGAAATATCCGCGACGACCTTTTTGGGGCTGACATCGCCTGCGAGTTTATGCAGCACAAAAATCGCCACGCCCAGCACCAGCAGCGGCAGACCCAGCTTGATGATCGGATGCTCGGCCCAGCGTTGCAGCTTGGCAAAGGGCGCTGCGTCCGTGCGCGCCCCATCGTGCGGGGCGTCAACCGGATCGGTCCCGAATTCCTGCGTCATATAAATGTCCTCACTCACGCGGCCCGCACTCGTCGTGATAGCGCATTTTAAGCGCGGGTCAGGCGTTGCGATAGCGCTTTGCGCCTTCCTTGGTAAGGGTGATCGCGCGGGCTCCGCAATTTGTTAAGCGCGCAGAATCAGATCCGAGATTGCGCATTTAAATAATCGCCTCGTTGACGGCAAAGCACCGCCCCATGCCTCCGCGGGGCCAAACCCACATGTCATATGGCACGGCGATCAAGTTTCCTCACGCGTAAAGTGAGCCCCTTCTCACGGAAATATTGTGTCTTTGTCATCGGTTTCACCCCGCCTCCGCCGCGCGCAAAGACATATTTTGCGAGGAAAGAAACGCCAAACCCACAGCACCCGCATCCGTCCAACTAGCCCCAAGAAATACGCCGATCAACAAGACTTATCATCGCGTGAGGGGGAGTAGTCGCGCCGCCGTGAGCACGTCATCATTGCAACTATCGGGCCGCGTATGACCGCCGAGCCATCGCCATCAGATGCCTTTGTAGGGCCGGGAGATCCCAAATATATGCAAGCATCTGAATATGACGATGAGGCGAGACAGATCACGACCGCTTGCGTTGCTTGAAACTGAAAGACCGTAAACCGGGCAAGGGAGAACAGGGGCAATGACGCCACGATCAGCCTCAACCGACCGCGCCCAAGCCATGTCTGACACCGGAGCCAGCCCATGCAAATACCCGCCCCCGCTTGGCCTGTTGCTTGCGCTCAGCTTTATCGTCTCGCTTCTGGCGCTGACGGCATTGATCTGGGCCATCGCAAACAAACTGGTCCACACACCCGATCAAGACGACGCCCGTTCGATCTTTGCCCCCGGTGAGGGCGCGGAAATCGACAGCCCGTCCCTGCCCCACCATTTCGACACCGCGCGCAGCGGTATCGACAGATCCTCCTCGGGTCCGGTGATGTGGCTGATCGGGATGGGGGTGTTCTGGCTGATCGACGGCTCGATCCACGGCCTTGCGGCGTCGCTGGAATTGCACCTGCCCGACCTGATGAGCAACTCGGCGCACATGACCTTCGGGCGGATGCGCACGGTTCATTTGAACGCGGTCATCTACGGCTGGTCAAGCCAGGCCGGGCTGGCCGCGATCTTCTGGATCATCCCGCGGATTTTCCACACGCAACTGCGGTTGGGCTGGATGGTCAATCTGGGCACGACGATCTGGAATATCGGCGTGGCAGCGGGCGTGCTGGCGATTGCCAATGGCTGGACGGACGGGCTGGAATGGCTGGAAATCCCGTGGCAGATTGACATTGCACTGGCCATTGGCGCGGCCTGCTTCGTGGCTCCGCTGATCGCGACGACCCGCGCGCGCAAGGTGCATAACATCTACGTCTCAGGCTGGTATTTTCTGGCCTGCGTTTTGTGGTTCCCGATGCGGTTCATCATCGCCAATATCCCCGGCCTGCACTGGGGCGTAGAAGCAGAAATCTGCCCCCATCGCGCAGATTAAGGGCAAGCAAACTGGCCTGTTCACCCCGCCCGATGAACGCACCATCCCTAACAATGAATTCGGCGCCGCAGTGCGTCGCGGCATGGCGATCTTCAATCAAACCGGCACCAACGCGCATGAGTATGTGGGCAATGATCTGAGCTGCTCGAACTGCCACCTTGATTCAGGGCGTCAGGCCTATTCCGCACCAATGTGGGCGGCCTATCCGGTCAATCCGAAGTATCGTTCCAAGACTAAAATGGTGAACACCATGAAGGATCGCATCCACGGCTGCTTTACCTATTCGATGAATGCGCAAGGCTCGCCCTCGGATGGCCCGCCGCCTCGCGGATCGGATGTGTATCGCGATTTGCAGGCGTATTTCTTCTGGAAGTCCAAGGGCTTGCCCACTGACGTCAAGCCTGAGAGCGCAGGTTTCGGCAAGATCGACAAGCCCGCTAAAGACCCCTCGCGCGAGCGCGGCACGCAGTTCTTCGCCGCAAATTAGCGGTCTGTCATGGCGATGACGGGATGGGTCAGACCGATGCGAACGGCAAGCAAATCTTCCCGCCGCTCTGGGGACCGCACAGCTTTAACTGGGGCGCAGGGATGCACAAAGTCAGCTCCGCCGCCGCGTTCATCCAGCACAACATGCCGCTCTCGCAACCCGGCAAGCTGAACGCGCAAGACGTGTGGGACGTGGCCGCCTTTATCGACAGCAAGCCGCGCCCGAAAGACCCGCGTCAGAGTGACGGCATCTCGCTGCAAGAAGCCGATAAGAAATGGCACAAAAGCAGCGAGGATTACTACGGCGAGACGATGGACGGTGTGGTTTTGGGCACCGGCTATCCGAACCCGGAAAGTGCCAGCACGCAAAGCAACTAAGGCGTTGCAACAGGCATGGAACAACGCGCCCGGGGGAAACCTCGGGCGCGTTTCGCTGCGACTGGTAGCGCGAGGTTACCCCAGCATCCGCGCGCTCATTTCCGACAAATCGCGGCTCAGCCCCTCGGTCTGCGCGATCCGGGCCAGCTCGGCGCAGATCAGCGATTGCCGCGTCAGATCATAGCGCGCCCAGGTTTCAAACGCGGTCGACATGCGCGCCGCCACCTGCGGGTTAAGCGGATCAAGGCGCAGCAACCAATCGGCATAAAAGCGATAGCCCGCTCCGTCTACGCGATGAAAGCCCGCGTGATTAGCCGCAAAACCTGACATTAACGCACGGAAACGATTGGGGTTTTTCCAATCAAACAACGGGTCTTGCACAAGTTTTTCAACGCGCGACAGCGCCTGATCGGGCGCGCTGGCGGTCAACTGGATCGCGAACCATTTGTCCATCACCAAGCGATCCCCTTGCCAGCGCTCGCGGAACGTCGCGAGCGCCGCCTCACCCACGCCCGCCGCTACGACCTGCCCCAAGGCTGCAAGGCTTTCGGTCATGTTATCGGCCGCTTCAAACAGCGCCTGCGCGCGCGCGCCGCCATCAATCCGGCGCAACAACGACAGCGCCGCCAGACGCAAACTGCGCCGCCCCGCGGGTTCTGGATCGGGTCGGTAGGGGCCGGACACGGCCATCGTTTCATAGAGCGCGCTCAACGTGTCTTCATGCGCGCGCGCCAACTCCGTTGCGAGCGCCTCGCGTGCGCCATGAATCGCTGTCGGATCAGGCGATTTGCCCGCCTCATGCAGCGCCTGCGCGATCTGATCTTCCGAGGGCAGATCCAGACACAGCGCGCAAAACGCCGGATCAGCCGCGCCATCCTTCAGCAGCGCACCAATCGCCGCGATATAGGACGGATCAGCCGCGCCGCCCTGCGCCATCGCCACGACGGTTTGTAGCGCCAAACGCCGCCCCGCTTCCCAGCGATTGAACGGGTCGCTGTCATGGGCCAGCAAATACGCGGGATCGGGCGCATGGCCTGTGTCAAATTCCAGCTCGACAGGCGCTGAGAACCCCCGCAAGATAGAAGGCACGGGGCGCTCAGCCAGCCCTTCAAAAACAAAGCTTTGCTGCGGCTGCGTCATCTCCAAAATCGTCGTTTCGATAAGATCATCGCCCTTGGCCGACAACAGCCCCACCGCAATCGGAATGTGACGCGCTGGCTTGTCGCCCTGCCCCGGCGTCGGATCAGTATTTTGTGTAAATTCAAAAGTGTAAGTGCCGTTCTTAAAGCTTTCGGATACCTGCAAACGCGGCGTTCCGGCATCCGTGTACCAGTGCTTGAACTGGCGCAAATCGCGCCCGGAACTGTCCTCGAAAACCTTCAGCCAGTCCTCAATCGTGCAGGCCTGCCCGTCATGGCGTTCAAAATACAGATCCAGCGCGTCGCGATAGCCCTCAGGCCCGACAAGTTGTCGCAACATCCCCACGATCTCGGCGCCTTTTTCATAGACGGTCGCGGTGTAGAAGTTGTTGATTTCACGGTAATGATCGGGGCGCGGCGGATGCGATAGCGGGCCGCGATCTTCGCGGAACTGGCGGGCGCGCAGCGCCATCACGTCCTCAATCCGCTTGACCGGACCCAGCCGCATATCCGTGGTAAAGCTTTGGTCGCGATAAACGGTCAGCCCCTCTTTTAGGCAAAGCTGGAACCAGTCGCGACACGTGATGCGATTGCCCGTCCAGTTGTGGAAATACTCATGCGCAATGATGCCCTCAATACGCTCGTAATCGCCATCCGTCGCGGTCTCTGGTGAGGCCAAAACCCATTTAGAGTTGAAAATGTTCAACCCCTTATTCTCCATCGCGCCCATATTGAAGTCATCGACGGCGACAATGTTGAAAATGTCCAAGTCGTATTCGCGACCGTAAACCTGCTCGTCCCATGTCATCGAGCGTTTTAACGCCTCAAGCGCAAAGGCGCAGCGGCTTTCATCGCCCGGGCGCACCCAGATATTGAGCGCAACCTCGCGCCCCGACATCGTGGTGAACGACCCCGAATGCGCCACCAGATCACCCGCCACCAGCGCAAACAGATAGGCGGGTTTGGGCCAGGGGTCGACCCATTCGGCGCGGCCAGTTTCCTGCACGACCGGATTGCCATTGGACAGCAGTACCGGCGCATCCCCCGCAACCGTCACATGAAAGCGCGCCATCACATCGGGGCGGTCAGGGTAATAGGTGATCTTGCGAAATCCCTCGGCCTCGCATTGCGTGCAATACATGCCGTTTGACATATACAGCCCCTCAAGCGCCGTATTCGCCGCCGGGGCGATCTCGACCTCGGTTTCCAGCGTAAAGGCCTGCGCAGGCAAGGCCGCGGCATAGATTACAAGCCCCGTATCGGTTTGAGTATACTCGTTGGCCGCCAGCACACGCCCATCCACCGCGATCTTGCGCAGCACCAGTCCCTCACCATCAAGTTCCAGCGCTGAGGCCGCACGCAGCGGGCGGATCGCGATGCGCGCGCGCACCTGCGTAGCATCAGGATCAAGGCGGAAGTCAAGCCGTACCATCTCGAGTTCAAACGGATAGGGTTGATAATCCGACAGCCGTTTCGTGAGGGTATTTTGGGTCATGACTTCCTCTGGATTGAGACCGATCTTTGCAAGCGTCCGGCCTCACGTAGAAGGCCATTTCTTATTTCGCAACCACCGCTCAGAACAAGAAAAGGTTATAGCCCTTGCGCGCCGGCATGCAATCGCCATCCAATCTCGTATAGCGGCGCAAAATAGCGCGTGCAGGGCACCTGCCCATTGAAAAATCTACAAAATTGGTCCTTTGTTTTTACCAATTTATATCCATGGCTTAGAAAAATTCTGGACTCTCGCCCGATCGCGCCACATCTATGGCACAGACAAATCAGGAGGAGCGCATGGCGCAACGGGTAGAACGTGCCGGGCTGAAAGTCGCGGTCGAATTGGCGTCCTTCATCGAGGATCAGGCGCTGCCGGACACTGGCATTGAGCCAAAGGCGTTTTGGGACGGGTTTGGCGCGCTATTGCACGATCTGGCTCCGAAAAACCGCGCCCTTCTGGCAAAGCGCGAAGAAATTCAATCCAGTCTGGATGATTGGCACGCCCATCACCGCGCCGCCGGGTTTGATTTCGAAACCTACAAGACCTTTCTGACCGAGATCGGCTATCTGCTGCCCGAAGGCCCCGATTTTTCAATCGAGACCCCGACGACTGACCCCGAGTTTGCCAGTGTTAGCGGCCCTCAGCTTGTCGTGCCGATCACCAACGCACGCTATGCGCTTAACGCCGCCAATGCACGTTGGGGCAGTCTGTATGATGCGCTTTACGGCACGGACGCGTTGGGCGATCTGCCCGAAGGCAAAGGCTATGACCCAAAACGCGGCGCGCGCGTGGTGGAGCGCGCCAAGGCGTTTCTTGATGAGGCCGCGCCACTTGCGGGTGGCTCTTGGGTCGATGTCACCGCGCTGCGCGTCGAGAACGGCGTGTTTTTTGTCGAAAACGCGGTGGGCGAGACCGGGTTGGCCGATCCGGGCCAGTTTGCCGGGTTCAACACCGATGCCGAAGGCGCGCTGTCACAGGTTTTGCTGACCAATAATGGCTTGCACATCTGCATCGTTCTGGACCCAGACACCGATGTCGGCCAGTCCGATCCGGCCGATATTGCCGATGTGATCCTTGAGGCGGCGATTAGCTCGATCATGGATTGCGAAGACTCGGTGGCTTGCGTCGATGCCGAGGATAAGGTGCAGGCCTATTCCAATTGGCTGGGGCTGATGAAGGGGGACCTGCGCGAGCAGGTGCGCAAGGGCGATGAGGTCTTTACCCGCCGTCTTGCGGGCGATTTGCACTTTACAGGCGCAGGCGGAGAGCCGGTCACGCTTAAGGGGCGCGCGCTGATGCTAGTGCGCAATGTCGGCCATCTGATGACCACCCCCGCGATCCTGACCCGCGACGGTGCCGAGGCCCCCGAAGGGCTGATGGATGCGATGATCACCACGCTTTGCGCGATGCATGATCTGAAGAAAACCGAAGGCCCGCGCAATTCCGTGACAAATTCGGTTTATGTTGTAAAACCTAAAATGCACGGGCCAAAAGAGGTCGAATTCGCCTGCGAAATTTTCGACAATGTTGAAAAAGTGCTAGGCCTGCCCGCCTACACGGTCAAACTAGGCATCATGGACGAAGAGCGTCGCACCTCGGTCAACCTCAAAGAATGTATCCGCGCTGCTCGCCATCGCGTCGCCTTCATCAATACCGGTTTCCTCGATCGCACGGGAGACGAGATTCATACCTCGATGCAGGCGGGTCCGATGCTGCGCAAGGGCGAGATGAAGAACCAGCCCTGGATTGAGGCCTATGAAGATCGCAATGTCGATATCGGTCTGGCCTGTGGGCTTGCCGGGCGCGCGCAGATCGGCAAGGGCATGTGGGCGATGCCCGACCGGATGGCCGATATGATGGCGCAAAAGATCGCGCATCCCTTAGCGGGGGCAAATTGTGCTTGGGTGCCCAGCCCCACCGCGGCCACGCTGCATGCCACGCATTACCACAAGGTGGATGTGCCCAAGCGTCAGGCCGAGATCATGGCGATGAACCGCCCCGCGCGGCTAGATGATCTGCTGACGATCCCGCTGGCGGCAGGTAAAAACTATTCCGACGCCGAAATCACCGCCGAAATCGAGAATAATGCCCAAGGCATTCTGGGCTATGTCGTGCGCTGGGTTGATCAGGGCGTGGGCTGTTCCAAGGTGCCTGATATTCACGATGTCGGCTTGATGGAAGACCGTGCAACCTGCCGGATTTCGAGCCAAGCCATCGCCAACTGGCTGGAACATGGCGTGGTCGATCAGGCGCAGGTCATGGAGGCGCTGCGCAAGATGGCCGCGATTGTGGATGGCCAGAATGCGGGCGATCCAAATTACACGCCGATGGCACCGGGCTATGACGGGTTCGCGTTTCAGGCCGCATGCGATTTGTGTTTCTTGGGCGCCATGCAGCCCTCGGGCTATACCGAGCCGGTGCTGCATCAGCGCCGCGCACAAAAGAAGGAAGAGCTGCGATGATCACCCTCAAACAAGCGCAAACGATGGTCGATACGGCCTTGGACACTGGCGCAAATGCTGGTTGGAAGCCGCTTTCGGCGGTGGTCTTGGATGGCGGCGGGCATGTGCAGGCGTTTGCGCGTGCTGATGGCGCAGCACCGGGGCGGTTCGAGATCGCGCGCGCCAAAGCCTATGGCGCAGTGATGCTGGGCATGGGTGGCAAGGCGCAGATGGCACGCGCCGAGGCGCAGGGCTATTTCATGGCCGCCGTGAATGGGATCTATGGCGGGCAGACCTGCCCGGTACCCGGTGGCGTGCTGATCCGCGACGGCGATGGCGCGGTGATTGGTGCGATGGGCGTGACGGGTGACACATCGGAGAATGACGCCGAGGCGGCTTTGGCCGGGATCGCGGCGGCGGGATTGACGGGCGAGGCTTAGGCGCGCGGACAAAGAACCAAGAGGGGGCGCTGCCCCCTTGGCCTGCGGCCAATTCCCCTGGGATATTTCGAACACTTGGAAACCTGTAAAAATCGGCTTGTCATCGGCGCTTACCTTGCAATATGTTCGACCGGACATATCGACTTCACCAAAGGTTTGCGCCCATGTTCCGGTTTCTCGCCCTCTTGTTGCTCTCTCTCGGCCTTGCCCTGCCCGCGCGCGCGGGCGAGGTGACGGTGTTTGCCGCAGCTTCAATGAAGACTGCGCTGGATCAACTGGCGCAAGATTGGGAGGCGCAGACCGGCAATGTCGCGCATATTTCTTATGCCGGATCGGGGGCACTGGCGCGCCAGATCACGGCGGGAGCGCCGGTCGATATTTTTATCTCGGCCAATCCGGGCTGGATGGATGCCGTCGCTAAGTCGGGGCAGATCAAGGCGCGCGCCGATCTTCTCGCCAATCATCTGGTGCTTATTGCGCACAACCCGAAGGCAGGTCCGGTCACGTTCTCGGCGGGGCCTGATCTGAAGGGCTTGCTGGGGGGCGGCAAGCTGGCAATGGCGCTGGTTGATGCCGTGCCTGCGGGACAATATGGCAAGGCGGCGCTGGAACATTTCGGGCTGTGGGACGGCATCAAGGGCGATGTCGCGCAGGCCGATAACGTGCGTGCCACGCTGATGATGGTGGCGCTAGGGGCCGCGCCTTATGGCATCACCTATGAAAGCGATGCGGTGGCTGAGCCGCGCGTGCATGTCGTGGCGACCTTCCCCGATGACAGCCATCCGCCGATCCGCTACCCCGCCGCGCGCCTGAGCGACAGTGACGCCGCGCGCGGTTTTTATGCCGCGCTGCGCAGCCCCGAGGCCGAACGGATCTTTACCGCGCAAGGGTTTCAAGTTCTCAAATGAGCTGGCTTTCGCCACCGGAATGGCAGGCGGTTGCACTGTCGCTCAAGGTGGCGGGGTTGGCGACGGCTTGTTCTCTGCCGCCGGGCATCGCGGTAGCCTATCTGCTGGCGCGGGGTCGGTTCGTGGGGCATGGACTGCTGAACGGATTGGTGCATCTGCCGCTGATCCTGCCCCCCGTCGTGACAGGCTACCTGTTGCTGCTGGGCTTTGCGCCCAATGGCCCGCTGGGGGCGGCGTTGGCGCGCGTCGGCATTGCGCTCGCGTTCAACTGGAAGGGTGCGGCGCTAGCGGCGGCGGTGATGGCATTCCCGCTGATGGTGCGCGCAATCCGGCTGGCGATTGAGGCGGTGGACCCGCGACTTGAGGCGGCGGCATCAACGCTAGGGGCCTCGCGCGCGTGGGTCTTTGCAACCGTCACCCTACCCCTGATTGTGCCCGGCATCATCGCAGGCGCGATCACAGCATTTGCCAAGGCGATGGGGGAATTTGGTGCCACGATTACCTTCGTTTCCAACATCCCCGGACAGACCCAAACCCTGCCGCTGGCGATTTATTCGCAATTGCAGGTGCCCGGTGGTGAGGGATCGGCGGCCAAGCTGGTGGTGATCTCGATCACGCTAGCGCTTGGTGCGCTGCTGGTGTCAGAAGCGCTGGCCAAACGGGTTGCCGCGCAGATTGCGGGGCGCGATGCTTGAGATTGCGCTAAAACACCAGTTCGCGGGCTTTACGCTGGATCTTGCGCTGAACGCGCCGGGCGGGATCACCGCGCTGTTTGGTCATTCGGGCGCGGGCAAAAGCACGGTCGTCAATGCGGTTGCCGGGCTGCTGCGGCCTGATTGGGGGCGTATCGCCGTGGACGGCGAGGTTTTACTGGACACGCAAGCGGGCATCGCCCTGCCCCCCCATCGCCGCCGCATCGGATATGTTTTTCAAGAGGCGCGGCTGTTTCCCCATCTCGACGTGCGCGCGAATCTGAATTATGGCGCGCGCTTTGCCCCGCCCGGCCCCGGCGTGATCGGGTTTGATCGCGCGGTCGAAATGCTGGGGCTTGGCGCGTTGCTGGATCGGCGTCCCGGTGCGCTGTCGGGGGGAGAGGCGGCGCGGGTCGCTTTGGGGCGCGCGCTGCTGTCCAAGCCGCGTATGTTGTTGATGGACGAGCCACTGGCCGCACTCGACGGGGCGCGCAAGGCGGAAATTCTGCCCTATTTCGAAAGCCTTCGCGATGAGGTCAAGCTGCCGATCCTCTATGTCAGCCATGCCCCTGCCGAGGTCGCGCGGTTGGCCAGCTCGGTCGCGCTGCTTGAGGACGGGCATCTGCGCGCCTTTGGTCCAGCGCGCGATGTGTTGGCCGATCCGGGTGCGGCGGGGGGCTTTGGCGGGCGCGCGGCGGGGGCGCTGATTTCGGGGCGGGTCGTGGCGCAAGAAAGCGACGGGTTGGCGCGCATTGAAACGGCGGGCGGCGCGATTTTTCTTGAGGCACCGGGCATCACGATTGGGACCGATCTGCGCCTGCAAATCCACGGTGCGGATGTGACGCTGGCACTGGTGCGCCCTGAACAGGTCTCGGCGCTTAATATCTTGCGCGTCACGGTGTTAGAGATCGGCGCACCCGAGGGGCCCTCGGTTTTCGTGAAACTGGCGCTGGGGGAGGAACGGCTGCTGGCGAGACTGACTACGCGCTCGGTGGCGGCGCTTGGTCTGCGCACGGGGCTGGAGTGCCACGCGATGATCAAGACGGTGTCGCTGGATACACAGGAAATCGCGCCCCAGTCATGAAAAAGGGCGGCCCGAAGGCCGCCCTAGCTGTTTTTCTGGCGCAAGCCCCTCAGTTGGACCCCGACATATCCTTCATCTCGGTCATCCCATTCGCGGGGGTGCCCATATCGGTGACCATCGGCGTGCTCATCTTGCTCATGTCGCCCATGCCCATCCGGCTTGCCAGATCGGCCAGCACCCAGACCGTGCCCCCCGCCAAAATGATCACGATCAGGAACGAGAACATCACCAGATACAGATCGCGGCGCGATTCCATCGAGAAATCAAGGTGCATAAACGCCCAGAACTGAATGACAAGTTGGGCGATGCCCAAAATGCCAACCGTGCCCCAAGCGATTGAGGGAAACAGCCCGCCTGCGACGATGACCAGCGACGCCGCCGTCAGCACGACTGACAGCGCAAAGCCCCAAGCATAACGGCCCATATCCCGTTTGTATTCGGCGCTATCCATGCCGAGATCAGACGAAATCGCGCTCATGATAGCACCCCCATCAGATAAATTTTCGTGAACAGCGCGATCCAGACGATATCCAGCATGTGCCAGAACAGGCCCAGACGCATCAGCCGGGATTTGACCAACTCGGTCATGCCCATCGTTCTCATCTGAACGATCAGCAGCAGCCCCCAGATGATGCCGCTTGTGACGTGCAACCCGTGCATCCCGACCAGCGCATAGTAGGCGCTGAGAAAGCCCGAGACTTGAGGCGTGTTACCCTCGGTCCAAAACTCATGGAATTCATACAGTTCGATCCCAAGGAAGATCGCACCGAAGGCCAGCGTCACCACCAGCCAGCCAATCGTGCGCTGCATGGTGGCGTTGTATTTCATCCCCAAGGTGCACAGCCCGAACGTAAAGGTCGAGATCAGCAGCGCCAGCGTTTCAATCGACGGCAGGCCAAGGCTGAACAGCTCGTGCGGGCTGGGGCCGCTTGCGATGCCGTGCCATTCCGCATCGGCATAGGTCGCGATGAACAGCGAGAACGCGATGAGATCGGACATCAGGAAAATCCAGAAGCCGAAGATCACCGTCCCCGATTTGTCATGACCATGGGCGTGGCCGTGGTCATGCCCCTGATGACTGGGGGCGTGTGCCCCCAGATTGGTGGTTGTCGCGCTCATACTGCTTTCTCCATATCGAAGACCAAGCCACGGTTCTTAGTGGTGAATTCATCATCAAGGCTGACTTTTGGCGTCGTCTCGACGAGATGTTTGTGACGCTCGTATTCGGCGCGCAGTTCATCGGCTGTGATCACCTGCTCCCAATCCGTGTCATAGGACCGGATCAGGATCAGCACGAACATCGCAATCCAGCACAGCGCCCCAAGCCACCACATTTCAAAGATCAGGCCGAATGCGCCAACGGTCGCCACCATCGCCACGATGAACCCCATTGAGGTGTTCTTGGGCAGGTGGATGTCGACAAATTCAGTCGGTTCCATGACGCGCAGGCCGCGCTCTTTCGCCTCGACCCACGGTTCACGCGAGGTGATGTTAGGGATCGTGGTGAAGTCATATTCGGGTACCGGGCAACCCAGCGACCATTCCAGACCCCGGCCATCCCACGGATCGCCTGCGGGCACCATCAGATCCTCGCGGTTTTTGACCGAAACCCAGACCTGGATAACCTGCGAGGTCAGACCCGCCAGCACCGACAGCGCCCCGATCATCGAGACCACCAGCCACGGCAGGTAAGCCGGGTCGGTAAAGAAGGCCATCCGGCGCGGCGCCCCCATCAGGCCGATTGCGTAGAGCGGCATGAAGGTGAGGTAGAAACCCACGAACCAGAACCAGAAGCTGCGACGCCCCCATGTTTCGTCCAGACGGAAACCGAAGGCCAGTGGGAACCAGTAGTTGATACCCGCGAACATCCCAAACAACAGGCCCGGAATAAGCATGTTGTGGAAGTGCGCCACCAGGAACAGCGAGTTGTGAACCGCAAAGTCGATCGTCGGGTTGGCCAGCATAACGCCGGTAATCCCGCCGATCACGAAGGTGAACATGAAGCCCGCCGAGAACAGCATTGCCGTTGAGAAGCGCAGCTTTCCGCGCCACATCGTAAGCATCCAGTTATAGACTTTCACACCCGTGGGAACGCCGATGGTCATCGTCGCGATGCCAAAGATTGCGTTGAGATGCGAGGTCTGACCCATCGTGAAGAAGTGGTGTACCCAAACGGTAAAGGACAGAACTGCAATCGCCACAGTCGCCCAAACCAACGAGGTGTAGCCATACAGCTTCTTGCCCGAGAAGGTCGGGATCACATGGGAGAACACACCAAAGGCCGGCAGGATCAGAATGTAGACTTCGGGGTGACCGAACAGCCAGAACAGGTTGGCAAAGTTCATCATGTTGCCGCCCTGCGTGGCGGTGAAGAAGTGGAAACCCGCATGGCGGTCAAGCGCCAGCATCACCGAGGCCACCGCCAACGGCACCATCGCGTAAATCATCAGGATCGCGGTGCACAGCGTGGTCCAAGCAAAAATCGGCATTTTCATCAACGTCATGCCCGGCGCACGTTGCTTGTAGACCGTGACGGCAAAGTTGATGCCCGACAGCGTGGTGCCGATACCGGTCAGCATCAGCGACCAGATCCAGTAATCCACACCCGCATCGGGCGATAGTTTGATCCCCGTGTAGGGCGGATAGGCCGTCCAGCCACCGGTCTCAAATCGACCGATCACCAGCGAGGCCATCACCAGCGCCGCGCCGCCAACCGACAGCCACAGCGAGACCGCGTTCATGAACGGGAACTCCATGTCGCGCGCGCCGATTTGCAGCGGCATCACCATGTTGATCAATCCGATCAACAGCGGCATCGCAACGAAGAAGATCATGATTGTGCCGTGGGTCGAAAATAGCTCGGCATGGTGTTCAACCGACAAGAACCCCGGCGCGGGCGTGACCTGCTGGGCGCGCATCACGACCGCCTCCAGTACGCCACGGATTAGCATGATCATCGCCATAACGATATAAATCACACCGATTTTCTTGTGATCGAGTGTCGTGATCCAGTTATTCCAAAGCGGTTTCCACCAGCCCTTGACGGTCAGCAACACAAGCACGGCGAGCGCGCCCAGCACGACGATCCCGCCAGCGGCGGCCGCGATCGCCGTCGAGGTGGATGGCTCCTTGAAGAAGGGAACGATAAATATATCGTCCCAGTTCAGACTACCAAGAATACTCATTGCGCGTCCCCTTGGGATTGATTTTGGGAAATATGAAGCTCGTCGCGAATGGCGTCGTCGATCTTCTTTTGCTCGGGTGCAGCATCCGGCAGGATTGCAGCCCCGCCTTCAGTCGCCATTTCCGGATTCATCGAAGCCTTGTCCCACCAGCCTTTGGGCGGCGCGTCAAAGATCTGCGGGCCATTCCAAGCGGCAACCTTACGGAACTGGCTCAATAGTTCGTTCCAAGGCTTGCGCGGCTGCTGCAAGAACGCCTGATATTGTTCTTGGGTCACGACATCGACTTTGAACTTGTCCAGCGGGAAAGCTGCACCGTTGAACTGGCTGTTAAAGCCCTCAAGCTGCGCAAGATCGCCTGTGGTCATGTTCATCTTGGTTTGCATGCCCGGCATCGCATAGATCTGACCCGCAAGTCGCGGAATCCAGAAGCTTTGCATCGCGCCCGTGGCGGTGATGTCAAATTCAACCGGCGTATGTTCGGGCAGCACGACCTTGTTCACGGTCGCCATTTTGCCCGGATAGATGAACATCCATTTCCATTCCGATCCCACGACGTGAACCTTGATCGGATTCGCGCCGGTATGCTTGTAAGGATCTTCTCTGATCGTGTTCATCCAGACCAAAACGCCAAGGATGACGACCGCCACGCTAGACCCGCCCCAGATAACCGCCTCGGCCAAATTCGAATGTGACCAAGTGGGATGATAGGCCCCCGTGCCGCCTTTGCGGCGGTATTTGAACAAGATCCACGGCAAGCCAATCAGGATCGGCAGACACACCGGAAGCATCCAAAGGAAGAATATGATCAAATGCGACTTTTCAGACGCCGCGATGGGGCCGAGCGGTGACATGACCCCGTTATCTGCGCACCCTGACAGCCACACAGCCGACCCCGCCAACAGGGCGGGAAGGGTCAGGTAGCGCGAGCGCTGATACAAATTTTGAAACACCCTGGAATACCTTTCTATTCCCTATTCTTTCGCGCCTATTTCACGCCCCTTAGGGCGGTCTTGCGCGCGCTGATTTGTCACCTAGGGCAGGATGTCGCAGTTCAATCCAACTTGACAAAATGTCGCACCCCGCAATGGGAACCTTTTGGATTTATTAGAGAATTTTACAATCACGCCTGCGACACCTTATTTTTACTCAATAAATTCAGTGTGCGAGGGTTGTAATTTCGGGCCTAACTACAGGCCACGCGGCGCGATCTCTCCGTGATGTGATTGCGCCGTGATCAATGCGTGAACATTTCGGCGTTTCTAATGGGCGCGCGGCACTCTGCGGGCCCGGCCTCGCCCCTCAGCCCAATGCGCTGAGTCGTGCTTTTGCGATCAAAGATAGAACCGCTTTTTGAGGGCCGTGGAATCCACCAGACCAACACGCGCCAAAGCTTCGCGATCGGGCAGTTGCAGGATCCCGTCGCGCCAAACGACCAAACCTTCGCTGCGCAGCCGTGAAAGCGTTTTGTTCGTATGCACCAGCGACAGCCCCAGCGCATCGGCCAGATCCTGTTGACGCACCGGAAACGGCATCTCGCCATCCTCCACTATCCCCGATTGCTGACCGCGATCCCAAAGCGACACGAACGCCCAAGCCAAAGATTCCCGTGCCGAGCGCTGCCCGACCGAGATCAGCGCTTCGCCCAGAAAGTGCTCTTCGCGCGCGACCTGCCATGTCAGCATAAAGGCGCGCTCGGGCATCTTGGAAAACATCGGCCAGATCTGCGTGCGATCAAACACGCAGAGCGAGACCGGGCTGAGCGCCTCAACCGCGTGGCTCGTCTGGCCCAGCATGATCGGCTCCAGCCCGATCAGATCGCCCGGAAACAGAAAATTGAGCACCTGGCGGCGGCCATCTTCCAGTGTGTGATAGCGCATCGCCTGGCCCTCAAGCAGGGTAAAGAATCGATGCGGATCGCTGCCCTCTGCCAGAATTTTGCACCCCGCCTCGACCTGCATTTCACCGATGCGGTGCAGCTTGACCACCTCGCTATCGGCCTCGCTTGGCGCAACAAACGCGGGATTGGTCGAGAACGGGCAAATTTCACATTTGTTGGCCATTTTTTGTCCTTCCCTATGTCAAAAGCTAAACGTCACACCCGCAAAGGCGGTTCCCTTCCCGGCTCCGGTGGCCAGTTTTCCTAAGGTTTTGTGTAAAGATAGGCGGCAGATCGGCGCGCTCGGCGGAAAGGCGCGCAGCCAAGATCAGAAAACCGTTTTTCCCGCCGCGCTATGTCATAGTTTAACGACATGGAACGCGACAACAGCCATTGTCGTCAAAGCGATGCTCGTCTTGGGCGCGCTCTGCTGCTTGGGGAAATACTATGACGTATTCATGCGCTGGGGGGAAACTCTCGCCCAGTCAGCCGTCAGCAGGGCTATTGGCCCGGTGTGGAGGCTGACATGATCGAATGCAAACCCGACAAGATCCACGAGGCTGCGTTGCGTCTGGATGGCACGGCGCTGGTGCTGGAGGATGCGTTGATCGTGGCCTATGACGCGGCAGCGATGCTGGATGAATTGGGCGTGTCTCAGGTGCAGACCTGCGGCACCCTGCGCGAGGCGTTAAGCCTGATTGAGGGCGGGCTGGTGCCCACGCTGGCGTTGCTCGATGTCAATCTGGGCGGCGAAACCTCGTTGGATGCAGCGCTGGCGCTGGCCAAGCTGCAAGTTCCGATCCTGTATTCCACCGGCTATGATGAGGTCGAAGGCGCGATTGCCAATTTCCCCAGCGGCGCGATGCTGCGCAAGCCCTTCACCGCTGAGGATATGTCCAAAGCGCTGACCGAGATGGGGTTTTTGAACCAAACGCAGCGCTGCGGGCTTGGCGATTGAGGCTTCCGAACGTCGAACGGTGCCTTTTCACTATTGCGGGTCGGCCCCATAGCCATAGCCATATTCCGGCCCTGAATAGCGGAACTTGTTGACCACGACGCCCATCACATTGGTGCGCTCAGCCAATTCGCGTTCGCAAATGTCGATTTCCTTGACCGTCGTCTCTTCGGTGGCCGCGATGATCAGCACACAATCGACATGCGCCGCTAGCGCCAGCGTGTCATCGCTGACCAGCACAGGGGCTGTGTCAAACACCATCAGATCGGGCTGATAGAGCGCCTCGATCCGGTCAAGCGCCTGCGCACAGGTCTGCGACTGGATCAGCTCGGACGGGTTTTCCACCGCGCGCGCATTCGTCGCGATCGCAAGATTGGTGCCATAACGGCAGGCGTGATCGCACAGCTCGGCGCGCCCATCCAGAACCTGTGACACCTGCGCGCCGCTTTCAATCTGCAACATCCGCGCTAACGAGGGGCGGCGCAGGTCGGTCTCGATCAGCGTGCTGAACAGCTCATCCTGACGCGCCAGCGAGAACGCCAGATTAAGCGCAATGGTCGATTTCCCGCATCCCGCCGTGGGCGAAGTGATCGCCAAGCGCTTCCAGCCCTTGGCGCGCATCTGCTGCAAGATCTTGGTGCGCATCAGATCGAACGGGGCCGCCTCGGCGCGCGGCTCTGTGGTCACGACGCGCGCATTTTCCAACAGGCGCGGCGCGGGTGACCAAGGATCAAGCGCCTGCCACGCCGCACCCGCCAGCCCCGGACGCAAGGTCATCGTGGCGCGTTCGCCGCCGCGCGGGCGCAAATCGTCAAGCGAGCGATTCTCACGGCTCGCGCGGGCTTGGGCGATCGCATCGCGCAGACGTTCAACCATAGCTCAGCCCTCCTGTCTCAAAACACCAGATCGAGCGGGTTGTAGAGCACACCCACCAGCACCACCACCGCGATCAGCGCCAGAACAACCGCCCCCGACGAAATCACCAAGCGACGCCGCTTTTGCGCGTGATCCGCCGCCGTGCTGACATAGGGCAGCGTGGCAAAGGCCGTGATCCCCAGCTTTGAGGCCAAATCTTCGGGGCGACGAATTCCAGGGCTTAACAGTGCCAACGCCACTACCACCAATAGCCCCAGCATGAGGCCCGCGCCAAAGCCCGCCAGCGTAATCGTCTTGCGATTTGGCTTGATCGGGGAGTTTGGCGCGACCGCTTGTTCGATCACCGTCAGCCGCTCGCCCTTGGAGAGCGATTCAATCGTGTCCCCCGTCGTGGCCATCGCCCGCGCGCTGATCGCCTTGTCATATTGATCGCGCAGATTGGCATGATCGAGTTGTAACGCATCCAGAGTCGCTGCATTGGCGGGCACGCGCGCGATATCGGTTTGAACGCGGTCATAGCTTGCGCGATTGGCTTGCACCTGCGCATCGGCGGCAAAGATCTCGTCTTCCAACTGGCGCAGCCGCTCTTCAAACGCATCGCCCCCTTTGGGCAGCGCGGGCAAGCCCTTGGCACGCAGACTGGCGATTTGTGCGCCAAGGGCCGCCAGTTTAGGATCGTCTTCCGACAAGACGGCCTGCAAGGCCGATTGCTGCGCGCTCAATTGCGCCATCTCACGCAATTGGGGCGGATAAATCGCATCCAGATCCACCTTATCGCCCGACAGTTCATGGCGCCGGACCAACTTGTCATACTGATCTTCAAGCGCGGCTTTTTGTGCCGCCAGCTTGGGCTGATCGCGCTGCAAAGCCTCCACCTGATCGCGCATGATACTTATCCGCTCTGGCAAAGCCGCGCCGTTTTCTTGCTTGAATTTTAGGATTGCCGCAGAAGACTTCGACAATTCACCCGAAAGACGGTCAGCTTCGCGCGTGAAGAAATCAAGCGTGTCGCGCGCCGATTTGGTGCGAATGTCGCTGTCTTCTTTCAGAATGCGCGTCACCAGTTCATTGGCAACTTGTGCGGCCTGCGCGGGGCGGCCCGACACATAGGAAACCGTCAAAAACGTCGCCTGTTCAGGGGCGCGGCGGTCTTTGGTTTGGCCGGTAATTTCGATTTTGATCGAGTTATAAAGCGCGTTGAACACGCTATCTGCATCGCGCGCGCCGGACTCCAGACGCAGAGCGGGATACAGGTTCATCCGATTGGCGATATCCAGCAAGCTTTCGCGCGACAGCACGCGCTTGCGGATCACCTGAAGCTTGGCGTTGGTATCGGTTTGCACCGTGCTCGCGGCCAGCTTGTCGGGAATGCTGTCCCCTTCAACGACCAAAAGCGCGTTGGCCTCATAGATCGGGGTGATCGAGCGCGCGACCAGCAGCCCCGCCGCCGTGCCCAAAAGCGTCAGTAGAATAACCCAGTGGATACGGCGCAACAACAGGCCGGCATAAAACCGTGCGCTGTGCATCACGCCCCCCCTTGCACAGCCGTGCGCCCCGAGCGGAACCCGCCAGCTGGCGCGACGACGCGAGGTTTGCCCTGTGCTTCGACGGGCAGATAAAAGACGTTATCCTCGATCACCTTGTCGATGATCTCTGCCGTGACCTGATCGGAGCGCGCCGAATAGGCATAGACCATCCCCAGATCGCAAAGCTGGTTCATCAGCCGCGGGATACCCCCGGTATAGGCATGCACTTTTTGCGCGGCCTCTGGGGTGAAAATCGCGTGCTTGGCACCCGCCACCTCAAGGCGATGAGCGACATAGGGCTGGGCGCAATCGGCCCCGATCGGCCCCAAATGGAACCCCGCCCCCACGCGCTGCGCAAACTGGCGCAACTGTGGCTGGGCGATCAGATCGCGCAGCTCGGGCTGGCCCATCAAGATCAGCTGCACCAACTCATCCTTATCGGCGTTGATGTTGGTGATCATGCGCAGTTCTTCGAGAACCCCCGCATCGAGGTTTTGCGCCTCGTCGATCACCACAACCACACGGCGACCCGCACTATATTCCGAGATTAGGAATTGCTGAAACCGGTCATAGATCAGCACGTAATCCTCGCCCGGCGCGACCCGCTCACCCAAGGCCAGCATGATCCAGCGGATCAGATCCTCGCGAGAGCCGCGCGCATTGGACACCAGCGCAATCGTGACGTTTTCGGTGATCGTGGCCATCAGATGGCGCAACAACGTGGTCTTGCCCGCCCCGACCTCGCCCGTGATCAGCGTAATCGGCGCACGCGAAAACAGCCCGTATTCGAGCATCGTCGCCGCGTGCTTGTGCTCGGGCGACCAGTAAAGGAACTCGGGATCTGGCAGCAGCGAAAAGGGACGCTCTCTCAGTCCGAAGAAATCGGTGTAAATCTCATCCATGCCTGTATCCGGGCCTTTGGCCTCGTTATCGTTCGTCTTTAATGAAACGCAAATCTGTGCAATTCGCAACAAATCCTTGCGTGAGGGATGCGATCTGCGGCGCATTGGTCGCAGTTTTTGCGCCACACGTGGCCTTGAACGTAAAACCGCCTAGGTTGTGTCGCGAGAAAGTCTTTATTGATCGCGTATTTGTGGCTAATCTGTCGCAAAGCGCCACTCAGAGCGCATAGGCAAAGATCGGGGCAAGGGCAGATGGCGCGACATATCGGGGCAAAACCCGCCGTTATCTTTCTGTGCGCGGCAATCGCGTTGGCGGGCTGCAAAAGCAAGCAGGAAAAGGCAGATGCGTATTACGACTCTGCAATGGCTCTTGTGGCCAAGGGCGATGTTCCTCGCGCCTTGATTGAGCTGCGCAACGTCTTTGAATACGACACATCTCACAAGGCGGCGCGGCGCGAGTATGGCGATCTGCTATTGGCGAGCGGGCGCGTGCAAGAAGCCTACGGTCAATATCTGCGTCTCGCCGAGCAATATCCCGATCTGGCAGATGCCCAACGCGTTCTGGCCGAGCTATCCCTGCGCTCGGGCAATGCCGACGAGGCGGCTCGCCAGATGAACGCCACGCTTGATCTTGCGCCTGATGATCCGGGCGCGCTGGCGGTGGGGCTGGCGTTGCAACTGCGCGCGGCGATGGCACGCAATGAAACCTCGGCCTACGCCGATATCGCGACGCAAGCGCGCGCGCTGGCCCAACGCGCCCCCGACATTGCGACAGCGTGGCATGTGCTGATCGACACGCTGAATGCGCAGGGCGATCAGGAAGGCACACTCGCGGCGATTGACTCGGCGCTGGCGCAAAAGCCTGCGCAATACCGCTTGCAAGTGATGCGGCTGGAACTGCTGGCACAGCTCAAGCGCAATGATCAAATCGGCGCGCAGCTAAAACAGATGCAAAAGCTGTTTCCCGACGACCCCAAGACTCGCACCGCTCTGATCGCGTGGTATGTGCTGCGCGACGATCCCGATGGCGCCGCGAACTTCCTGCGCAAGCTGGCGGGCGATCCGGCATCGGAAACCGAAGGCTATGTGCAACTTGTGCAGTTCCTGGCACAAAGCCGGGGCGTTGATGCGGCAGCCAAAGAGTTGGACAGTCTGATCACGCAGTCCAAAGGCACGCCAAATGCGCGGCTGTTCGGGGCGATGCGGGCGGATCTCGATTTCACCGCAGGCCAGCACGACATCGCCTTGGCGCGTATGAAAGCACTGCTCAAAGACGCGCCCGAAAGCGAGCAAACCGACCGGCTGCGTGTAAGCT
The DNA here is from genome assembly GCF_048263065.1 of Thioclava sp. Lineage (NCBI taxonomy): Bacteria > Pseudomonadati > Pseudomonadota > Alphaproteobacteria > Rhodobacterales > Paracoccaceae > Thioclava > Thioclava sp. The sequence goes on along the minus strand of NZ_JBLXEM010000005.1, from coordinate 208,619 downwards.
ATGCGCAGATGCTGGATCGCGCCGGACAGCGCGACGCGGCGCAGGCCGAGCTGGACGCAGCCCTCAAGGCCGCGCCCGATCTGGTGGCAGCGCTGCGGCTGCGGGCCGCGTGGCTGATCGAAGCCGACAATCCCGAAGACGCGCTGGTCGCGCTGCGCCGCGCGCTGCAACAGGCCCCGCAAGATGCCCCGACCCTGACCCTGATGGCGCAAGCCAACCTGCGCGAGGGCGCGCCCGATCTGGCAGGCGCACGTCTGGCGCAAGCCTATGAGGCCACCGATCACAGCGCCACCGAGGCGCGCAACTACGCCGATTTCCTGCTTGATCAGAAACGCATCACCGCAGCGGGCGCACTGCTGTCCGAGGCAATTCAGCGCAACCCCAACGATCCGGGCCTGTTGCATCGCCAAGCCGATCTGGCCCTTAGTCAGACCGATTGGGCGCAGGCCCAGCGCATTGCCGAGCACCTTGATACGCTGCAACGCCCCGAGGCAGCGGCACTGGCGCAATCGATCCGCGCCGCGATTTTACTCGGGCGCGGGCAAAGCGATGCGGCGATTGATACGCTGAAATCGCTCGCAGACAGCACTAGCAATAATGGCGCTATTGCGGCCGTGATTCAGGCCCAGCTTGCCGCCGGGCGCCCCGATGCCGCCCATAGCTATCTGGCCGACCAGCTTGCCGGCGCCCCCGACGATCGCGGATTGCGCCTGCTGGCGGCCAATCTTGACGCGCTGACCGGTCAGGGCAAAGCGGCCGAGGCGGGCTTGCGCGCGCTGCTGTCTGAGCGCCCCGCCGATAGCCAGCCCGCGCGCCAGTTGTATCGCCTGCTTGCTGCTGCCGGACGTGACGCTGATGCCGCACAGATCATCGACACGACGCTGGCCGCGCAAGGCGCGTCGCCCGACCCGTTGCTGTTGCTCTATCGCGCCCGCTCACAGCAAAATGCGGGCCAGTATGAGGCCGCAATCGCCACCTATGACGCGCTCTATCAGCGCAATTCCGACAATGCGGTGCTGGCCAACAACCTTGCCAGCCTGCTGAGCCAGCATCGCGATGACAAGCCGAGCCTTGAGCGCGCCGCGCGTATCGCGCAGCGTTTTCGCGAAAGCCCCGAACCTGCGTTCAAAGACACTTATGGCTGGGCCGAATATCGCTTAGGCAATTTCGCGCAGGCCGAGCCATTGCTGGCCGCCGCCGCTGCAGGTCTGCCCGATAACGCGCTTGCGCAGTATCATTATGCGATGGTTATGGCGGCCAATGGCGAAGACGCCAAGGCCGCAGAGCAGTTGCAAAAAGCGCTGGATCTGGCGGGGGCCGACCTGCCCGCGCAGATGCGCAATGCGCGCGCCAAGCTGGAGGCGCTGCAAGCCAGCGCCAAACGCGGGAATTAAGGCACAGATCGGCGCATTTCGCATAGGTTGATCACGGTTTTGCCTTTGGCGGGGCCTATTTGCACTCTAAGCTATTCTCAAAGGGGCACATCAGATGCCCCGCCAACGAGAGCAGACATGAGCATAGCCAGCACCAATCTGCGCGCAGCGCGCGCGCTGCCGTGGGGCGCCCTTGGGGTGGCCGCCCTCGCCTTGGCCTGCGCGCCGTTTTTCACGCTGGGCCTGCAAAGTCTGGGCGCGGCCTGGTCCACGCCAGAATATAGCCACGGCCCGCTGATCCCGCTGATTTCGCTTTATCTTTTTGCGCGTGAGCTGCGTCACGCGCCGCCTGCATCGGCGCATCAAAGCCGTTGGCAAGGGATCGTCGTGATCATGGCGGCGCTTGGCGTGGCGACGTTTGGCAACCTTGCGCAGATCCCCGACATCGTCACCTACGCGCTAATTGGCTGGCTGATGGGCGTCGTGTTGCTGATCATGGGCTGGCAGGCGGGGCAACGCCATTGGAAACCGGTGTTGCATCTGGTTTTCATGCTGCCGCTGCCTCAGATCCTGTATTGGAAGCTGACGATTGTGTTGCAGCTGATCTCGTCCGAGCTGGGCGTGATGTTGGTGCGCGCCTTTGATATTCCGGTGTTTCTGTCGGGCAATGTGATTGATCTCGGCGTCTATAAGTTGCAAGTCGCCGAGGCCTGTTCGGGGTTGCGCTACCTGTTCCCGATCCTCAGTTTTTCATACCTGTTTGGCATCCTTTATCGCGGCCCGTTCTGGCACAAGGCGGTGCTGTTTGTAATGGCGGCACCGCTGACCATAGCGCTAAACAGCTTGCGCATCGGCGTGGTGGCGATCTTGGTCAACAGCTACGGGATCGGGCAGGCCGAAGGGTTTTTGCACGTCTTTGAGGGCTGGGTGATCTTCGGCGCGGCAATTGCGATCCTCAGCCTCACGGCGGTCGGTCTGCAACGCCTGACGCCCGATCCGCGCCCGCTCTCGGAGGCGCTCGATCTGGATTATCGCCGCTTTGCGCCAGAAATGCGTCGGCTCGCCAGCATCGCCCCCTCGCGCGCGCTCATGGTGGCGTTGGGGTTGGCGGCGCTCGCAACCACCGCCCTTATCGCCCTGCCCCGCCCCGAGACGATCACGCCCCAACGTAGTGATTTTTCAACCTTTCCGCGCGCCATTGACGGCTGGCGCGGTGAGACGCGGGCGTTGGAGCCCGAAACCGCAAAAGTGCTGGGCGCGAGTGATTATCTCAACGCCATCTATGCCAGCCCGGATCGCGCGACGGCGGTCAATCTGTTCGTGGCGTGGTATGGCGATCAGACCGGCGGTGCGGGCATCCATTCCCCCGAGGTCTGTCTGCCCGTGGGCGGCTGGGAGGTCAGCAATTTCGCCCCCCGCACCCTGACGTTGCCGGACCGCGCACCGTTCGAGGTCAACCGCGCGGTGATCACCAAGGGGCTGAACCGGCAGTTGGTGTACTACTGGTTTGATGAACGCGGCGTGGCGATGACCAGCGATTGGCGCGCAAAGCTGTCGGTGATTGTCGATGGCATCACGCGCGGGCGCACCGATGGCGCGCTGATCCGCTATGTCACGCCGATTGGCGCGGATGAGGATATCTCTGTGGCCGATGCGCGGCTGGCCAAATTCATTGCGCGCAGCTTGCCGCAGATGCGTGAATACGTTCCCGACTAGGTTACGATCCGGTCTGCTCCAGCCCTTTCCAGCAATGTGGGATTGGCTTGCGGGTATCAAACACCATCGGGCAGCTTTGCGCGGTTTGCATCGCGCTATCAAGCATCGCATCGGCGCGTTCGGGCGTCAGGCCAGTCGCCAGCGCATGGGCCACCGGATCATAATCGCTGCGACCCGTCACCTCATCTGCGACCTTAACAGGGGTGATCTGGCGCAACTCGTCCGCCCCGGCCATGCCAGCCAGCATGATTCCCAAGACTAGGGCGGCAGCCCCGAAGCCAGTTTTCCTATTTCGCGTCATATCAGCCCCCCAGCGGATATCTGCCCCGCTAATTCAGGGCGCGTTGGGGTATTTGTGTCGAGATTGCGGCGCTAATCAAGCACGAATGCGTCAACATTTGGCTAATTTTATGCGCGGCGCGAAACAGTTGCCCCGCATCAGCGCGCATTATTTCCCGATCTTGGAGAATAGCCGATCATACGCCGCCAGAAGTTGCTTGGCGGAGAAATCCCACGCCAGCGAGTCCAGCACCCGTTTGCGCCCCGCCTGGCCCATTTCGCGCGCGGCCTCGGGCGCGTCAATCAGCGCAGCGATCTGGGCCGCGAAATCACGCGGATCATTGGCCTTGGCATAGCGCGACGCCGCCCCCGCCGAGGCGCGCCCCTCGGTCAGATCAAACTGCACCAAGGGCTTTTCCAGCGTCATATATTCCATCACCTTATTCATCGTAGAGATGTCATTCATCGCGTTTTTCGGATCAGAGGCGACGCCGATATCAATCGCATTCATCGCTGCCAGCATCTCATCGCCATAAAGCGGGCCGGTGAAGGTGACGTGATCATTTAACCCACGCGCGGCGACATCGGCCTGCACCATCGGCACCTCGGGGCCAAAGCCCACGATCACCAGATGCACGTCGTCATGACCCAGATCGCGGATCAGGATTTGCAGAGCCTCGATCAGCAGATCCATCCCCTCTTGCTGACCGATCACCCCGATATAGCCGAGCACCGTTTTCGCGCCGTGGCGATAACGCGCGTCGCCGGGGCCGGGCAGAAAGGTTTCAACACGCGGGGCCGAGCGCACGACGAACACGTCCTCGGGCGCCATTTTCCCGCGATGGATAGCGATCTGGCGGAAGCTCTCATTGGTGGCCATCGACACGGACGCACAGGCAAACGTGATACGTTCCCACACCCGCATCACGCCCCATAGCAGGCCCTTTTTGTTGAATTTGGCCTCAAACAGTTCAGGGCAAACATCGTGATGATCAAACATATAGCGCACGCCAGAGGGGCGATAGCGCAGCGCCAGCAACCAGATCAGATCGGGCGGATTGCAGCCCTGAATGACGTCGAAACCCCGCTCGCGCCGCACGACGCGGGCGAGGCGAAACCACGCCTTGATCGCGTGCCAATACTCTTTGGTGTAGGCCACCGCGCCGGAATGCGCCTCGGGCGGTGCGGGATGGCGATAGATATGGATGCCCTCGATCATTTCATAAGGCGCATCCCATCCCCGCCCCATCGGGCAGATCACCGACACCTGATAGCCCGCCCCTGCCAAGGTCGTGGCCTCAAGCCAGACCCGGCGATCCAGCGGCACCGGCAGGTTTTCCACCACGATCAAAATGCGCCTGTCCGCGTTCAGCCCTGCCATCGCTCGCCCCCTGCGTGCAGCGGTTTGTCGCCCACCTTTGCGTGAGCCCCTTCCGCTTTGTCCTGAACATGCTTATGTCGCCAAAACACACGGGATTCCAGCCCTGCGCGAGTACCCCTTTCAAACATGCTCACCTCATTGCTTAATAAATTTGCGCGCCCCGCCAAAAGCGCCGCGCCACACCACGGCCTGCCCCGGCCACAAGACCCGGTCTGCGTGATCGGCGATCTGCATGGGCGTGCCGATTTGCTGGGCGCGATGTTTGACCAGATCGGCACTCTGCCCGAGGCCGATCGCGCGCGTGTCATCACGGTGGGCGACATGATTGACCGCGGCCCCGATAGCGCGCGGGTGCTGTCGATGCTGCACGCCGCACAACAAGCCGCCCCCGAGCGGATGATCTGCCTGATGGGCAACCATGAACGCATGATGCTGGATTTCCTGATCTCGCCAGATGCGCATAGCGCGCGCTGGTTCAAGCTGGGTGGGGCGGCGACGTTGCGCAGCTACGGTCTGACACCCCCAAATCCGGCCGAACCCGACACGGATGCGCTAGACGCGCTGCGCATGGATCTGGCACGCGCGATTGGGGCAGAGACGCTGGCTTGGCTTGATGCCTGTCCGCTTTATTGGCGCGAGGGCGATCTGGCGGTGACCCATGCCGGGGCCGATCCCTATTACCCGCTAGAACGTCAAAACGCCGATGCGCTGCTGTGGGGGCATGCGCGATTTGGCAGCGCTCCGCGCCGTGACGGGCTGTGGATCGCGCATGGTCACTGGGTCGTGGCCGAGCCGTTTGTGGATCGCGGCCGTGTTGCGCTGGATACCGGGGCCAGCCAATCGGGGCGGCTTAGCGCGGCTTGGTTTGATCGCAACGGGCTTAAATTTCTCACCGTTCGGGGGTAAACTGCAAAACGCCCCGATGTCGAGGCGCTTGCAGATCGCTGGGGAGGAACGCGATCACTTGCCAGTTTGTTTGAACACCACGGCGACGGTCATTAGGCACAACATAACATCATTCATCAGCGACATTTTTGCGTAGTAGCGCTCGTCAAAGCGGACACGATCCACGAACGCGCTGGAGGAACGCCCCACCACTTGCCACAGCCCGGTGATGCCCGGACGCATCCGGTAATAGGCGCGCCCCATCGCATCCTGATAGGTCTCTTCTTGCGAGGCAAGGAACGGGCGCGGGCCGACAAGGCTCATCGATCCAAACAGCACGTTGAAGAATTGCGGCAGCTCATCAAGGCTGGTGCGGCGCAAGAACGCCCCAATATGGGTGATGCGCGGATCATGGGCGAGCTTCTGGTTCACGGCCCATTCCTGCGCAATCGCGGGATCGGCGGCGCAAAGCGCGCTCAACTTGGCTTCGGCATTGACCACCATCGTGCGCAGCTTCCACATTTTAAAGGTCTTACCGTCACGGCCAATTCGGGTTTGGGCGAAAAACGCAGGCCCGCCATCCAGCGAAACCAAAGCGGCTAACAGCAAGATCAGCGGCAACAAGACGGGAATCACAGCCAACACCATCACGATATCAAACACCCGTTTACCGGCAGCCCGATAGGGCGCAACACCTGCGAACGTCGCATGTGCAACCGCTTGGCGTTTCAGCGCGATATTGGTGGTGAATTCGCTCATGGCTTGTGCCCTAACCCTTAACCTCGTCTGGGCACTTCATGGCGCCCTTCAACGACGGGTTATGGTTAAAGATTCGTTCAAATCTGTGGCCAAAGCAGAGTGATGTTGCGATCCTTTCGCGGCAGTGATGGTTAAAAAAGCGTGGGTTTTTGCGTATTGCAAAGATTTTAATATCGCAAAAACAGAACCTTGGGATGCTTCACGCAAATGTGGCACGACGGTGATCAGATGTGCGTGCACCATCTCATTCGCTCATCAAAGCCAGCGATCATTCGCGGGCGTAATGCGATTCCATCACATAGTCCTTGCGCGGCCCCTGCACGCGCCACACAGCCTGCCAGCGCGGCCAGTCGCCAAACGCATAGCGCACAACATAGCTGTCGGGTGCGCAGAAATGATCCGCGCGGGGATCGGTCGGATCAAATACGTGAAACGGGCGGCCATCGTCAAAGGCCACCGCGATCTGCGCGCCCTGCTCGCGCCACAGATAGCTGCGCTCGCCCGCCATGCGTTGCCCGCTCGACAAAATCAGATCGCCGGTCTCGTGATAACGCAACCCGTCATCCTCGGTGGTGAACATCGCCCTGCCCTCAAAGCGCGCGACGCTGCCATCGCTATGAGAAATCCGACGCGTCAAACGCCAGTCCCCTGCAAAATCGCACAGCTTGATCATCACCGCTCCCTTGCCCCAAAGGCAGGCACAGTCTAACAAGCCGCCTAAACCACCTGCAATCGAAAGGCCGCGCCCATGATCCCGCGTTATTCCCGCAAAGAGATGGTCGATATCTGGGAACCCGCCAGCAAGTTCAAGATCTGGTATGAGATCGAGGCCCATGCCTGTGATGCTCAGGCCGATCTGGGTGTGATCCCGCGCGAATCTGCGCTGGCCGTCTGGAAGGCGAAAGACGTGGAATTCGACGTCTCGCGCATCGACGAAATCGAGGCCGTGACCAAGCATGACGTCATCGCCTTTCTGACCCATCTGGCCGAGCATATCGGATCGACCGAGGCACGGTTCGTGCATCAGGGCATGACCAGTTCAGACGTTTTGGACACCACTTTTAACGTCCAACTCGTGCGCGCGGCTGATATTTTGCTGGCCGATATGGACCGCCTGCTCGCCGCGCTGAAAAAGCGCGCGTTCGAGCATAAAGACACCGTGCGCATCGGGCGCAGCCACGGCATTCACGCCGAACCCACCACAATGGGGCTGACCTTCGCGCGGTTCTACGCCGAGATGGATCGCAACAAGAACCGTCTGGAAAAGGCGCGTTGGGAAGTAGCAACGGGCGCGATTTCCGGCGCGGTCGGCACGTTTGCCAATATCGACCCCGCGGTCGAAGAACATGTCTGCGAGAAACTTGGTCTGCGCGTTGAGCCGATTTCGACACAGGTGATCCCGCGCGACCGTCACGCGATGTTCTTTGCCACGCTTGGTGTGGTGGCCTCCAGCATCGAAAACGTCGCGATTGAAATTCGCCACATGCAGCGCACCGAGGTGCTTGAGGCCGAGGAGTTCTTCTCCAAGGGTCAAAAGGGCAGCTCTGCGATGCCCCATAAACGCAATCCGGTGCTGACGGAAAACCTGACGGGGCTGGCGCGTCTGGTGCGCATGGCCGTGGTGCCCGCGATGGAAAACGTGGCGCTTTGGCACGAGCGCGATATCTCGCATTCCTCGGTCGAGCGCGCGATCGGCCCTGACGCCACCGTGACGCTTGATTTTGCGCTCAACCGTCTTGCGGGCGTGATCGAGAACCTCGTGATTTACCCCGACAACATGCTTGCGAACATGAACAAGTTTAAAGGCTTGGTGATGAGCCAGCGGGTTTTGCTGGCCCTGACCCAAGCGGGCGTGTCGCGCGAAGACAGCTACAAACTGGTGCAGCGCAACGCGATGAAGGTCTGGGAAAAGGGCGCCGATTTCCGCGAGGAATTGTTGGGCGACGCAGACGTGCGTGCCGCGCTAAGTGAAGACGAGATCAACGAAAAATTCGATCTTGGCTATCACACCAAGCATGTGGACACGATTTTCAAGCGCGTTTTCGGGGAATAATCGCGGCTATGTGATCTGACACTGGCCTCGGAGGGGTGATTCGGCTTACGCTGGGTCACTCAACCAAGGAGAACCGTGATGACCAGAACGATCCTCGCCGTTGCCGTGCTTGTCCTTGCACCGCTTGCTGCCAGCGCCGATTGCATGCGCGAACATCAGGCCTCGATGTCGTGTCCGCAAGGCCATGTCTGGGATAAAGACGCCAAGACCTGCGTGTTGCAAGCCAGCTAATCCAAGTGGCGCTAAGCAAGTTTTAACCGAGCCTATGCCATCCTGTGACCACGGTTTCAGGGATTCGGAGGTTATCGGTGAACGCAGTCGCAAAAATGCAGCCACTCGGCCATTTGGCCGGGCTTGGCAAGGCGGTGCCAGACCTTCCGGCACCTGCCCCCACCGCTTTTACGCGCAAGCAAAAGGCGGCGATCGTGGTGCGTCTGTTGGCCTCTGAGGGGCTGAAACTGCCGCTCAGCGATCTGAGTGACGATCATCAAACCGAATTGACCGAGGCAGTTGGTCGATTGCGCCTTGTGGATCGCGACACGCTCAGCGCCGTGGTCGAGGAATTCTGCGCCGAGCTGGACTCCGTTGGCTTGGCCTTTCCCGGCGGGTTGGATGGGGCGCTGAGCCTACTAGATGGGCAGCTTTCGCCCTCAGCCTCAACCCGGTTGCGCAGGCTTGCCTCTGGCTCCTCACGCGCCGATCCGTGGGAACGCATCACAGGCTTGTCCGCCGAGCTGCTGCATCCGGTCCTTGAAGAGGAAAGCGTTGAGGTCGGTGCGGTTATGCTCTCCAAGCTGTCCGTGGCGAAGGCCGCGGAATTACTGGGGCTCTTGCCCGGCGACAAGGCGCGCCGCGTGGCCTATGCGGTCTCGCTGACGGGTAATGTCGCACCTGACACCGTGCATCGTATCGGGCAGGCCTTGGCCGCACAGCTTGACGCGCAACCCGCCAAAGCCTTTGACACTGGCCCGGTGGAACGTGTCGGCGCGATCCTGAATTATTCCGCCTCGATCACGCGCGATGCCGTGCTGAAAGGTCTGGAAGAGGAAGATCAGGTCTTTGCCGATCAGGTGCGCAAGGCTATCTTCACCTTCGCCAATATCCCCGCCCGGATCGATCCGCGTGATGTGCCTAAGATCCTGCGTAACGTCGATCAGGCCCGTCTAGTTACCGCATTGGCGGGCGCGACAGGCCCGCTTGAGGCGTCAGCAGAATTCATCCTGACCAACATGTCGCAGCGCATGGCGCAATCCCTGCGCGACGAAATGGCCAATCTTGGCAAAGTCAAAGAAAAGGACTCAGAGGAAGCGATGGGTGAAATCGTGGGGGCGATCCGCGAGATGGAGGCCGCTGGTGAAATTTTCCTTGTCGCCGAAGACGAAGACTAAGGTAAATCGACTTGTCGCCCCCTACCCTCGGGCAATGCTTTGTCCGATCCCCCACCCAAGCAGATTGATTTGCTTGACTATTCGGTGTGCCTGCGTCTCCTTGGAAACCGCAAAGCATCGACCGTGACTCTCGCGCCTCAGGCGGGCCTACACGGAGCGCGCAAAAGGGGCGCCCTGAAACACTGGGCGCAAAGGGAGAGACATGACCGATAAGATTGCACTGTGGCTAGCCGCGATCGTGACAGTGCTGGTCTTGGCGGATACCTTTCTCAACCAAGGGCATGCGTTGCTATTTTTGGGGCGTGAAATCGCAGATCTCGTGCAATATATCGCCTTCTGGCGCTAACATTCTGCGCGAATGGTTGACCTTTTGCCTTAAAACCGCTTCTTAGCGACAACGGGATCTCTGCCCACGCAACCCCTGCCGGGCAGCCAGCCAGAGGAGAAAGACATGACTGTCAAAGTTGCCATTAACGGTTTTGGCCGCATCGGGCGCAATGTGTTGCGCGCTATCGTTGAATCGGGGCGCACCGATATCGAAGTCGTCGCGATCAACGATCTTGGCCCGGTGGAAACCAACGCCCACCTGCTGCAATTTGATAGCGTGCATGGCCGCTTTCCGGTCAATGTGACCTCGGGTGAGGGCTGGATCGACGCCGGGCGCGGCAAGATCAAAGTGACCGCGGTGCGCGACCCCAAAGAATTGCCCTGGGGCGACGTCGATATCGCGATGGAATGCACCGGCATTTTCACCGCGCGCGAAAAGGCAGCGTTCCATTTGGAAAACGGCTCCAAGCGCGTGCTGATCTCGGCCCCCGGCGCGGGCGCTGACAAGACCATCGTCTATGGCGTGAACGACGATGTGCTGACGGGCGACGATCTGGTTGTGTCCAACGCAAGCTGCACGACGAACTGCCTGAGCCCCGTGGCCAAGGTGCTGAATGACGCCATTGGGATTTCCAAAGGCTTCATGACCACGATCCACAGCTACACGGGCGATCAGCCGACGCTGGACACGATGCACAGCGATCTTTATCGCGCGCGCGCTGCCGCCCTCAGCATGATCCCGACCTCGACGGGCGCTGCCAAGGCCGTGGGTCTGGTGCTGCCGGAGCTTGCGGGCAAGCTGGACGGTGTCGCGATCCGCGTGCCTACGCCCAACGTCTCGGTTGTCGATCTGGTGTTTGAGGCTGGCAAAGATACCAGCGTGGAGGAAGTCAACGCCGCCATCCGCAAAGCAGCTGATGGCCCGCTGAAGGGCGTGCTGGGCTATACCGACAGACCCAACGTCTCCAGCGACTTCAACCATGATCCCCATTCCTCGATCTTCCACATGGATCAAACCAAGGTGATGGACAAACGGATGGTGCGCATCCTGAGCTGGTATGACAACGAATGGGGCTTCTCCAACCGCATGGCTGACACCGCTGTCGCGATGGGCAAGCTGATCTGAGGAACGACGGGGCACGCGCCCCCAAGCTTTAGAATACGACGAAGGGGGCCATTTCGGCCCCCTTTTTCTATGCAACCTCACACCCAATTCACGTTAAGCACACGCATAATCACCCCAGCTACCCGTCGCTTGAAAAGGGTTGAGTGAACCCGATCGCCACCCCGGCGTTACCCCGATATCCGAGGCGGCTACCCGCTGCTTAGGGTTACAAGTCATCTCAGATAAGGGGTTTGAATAATGAAACGTACCAACAAAATGCTCGCACTTGTCATGTCCGGGGCGCTGATCGCAGGGCCTGTCGCTTATACGACGATGCCCGCTTTCGCCGAAACTGCGCCCGCCGCTGCCACGCAAAGAAATGACGCGGTCGCCAAGACCACCGCCAACTCGGCCAACAAACAACTGCTAACCACCGTGGACGATGCGTTCACCGCGATGCGCGAAGTGCGCGCCGCCCGGCTTGCTCTGTTTGATGGCAATACCGATATGGCCGGCAAGATGACCAATGACGCCATCACCAAGATGAAGGCGGCAGAGGGCGCAGAAGCCAAATGGGGCGTGCCCTCGAAATCGGGCAAACAAGGCGTCACCTATGTGCCCTTTGACAGCTCAATCGCGCTGGGTGAAGATTTCACCGTGACGCCCGACAATGCCAAAGCGGTCGGCAAAGCCAATGACCAGATGGCCAAAGGCGATGCGAAAGGGGCTGCGGAAACGTTGAAAGCCAACGATATCAACGTTTCGATCAGCGCCGCATTGGTGCCAGCAAAACTGTCACTGACCCATCTGCAAGACGCGGCGAACCTGATCAAGAAAGGCAACTACTACGAGGCCAATCTTGCGCTGAAAGGCGTCGAAGACGGCGTTGTGATCGATCAATGGGGTCTGAATGACCTGCCTCAGCAGGCTGGCAGCGCGACTTCAACGCATTCCACTACGGCAACGCCTAAAACGAATGGCTAACCGTTAGGCCTTTGAATAGGCTTTCGAAATAGCTTCGCGCACGGCGGGGGTGACGAATTTCGACACATCCCCGTCGAGCCGAGCGATTTCCTTGACCAGCTTGGATGCAATCGCCTGACGACGCGCATCCGCCATTAAAAACACCGTCTCGATTTTCGGGTCCAGCGCGCGGTTCATGCCAACCATCTGAAATTCATATTCAAAATCCGCGACCGCGCGCAGGCCGCGGATGATGACGTTGGCCCCGACATCGCGGGCACAATCAATCAGCAGATTTTCAAACGGATGCACAACGATTTCACCGCCACAGCGCGCGGTGATCGCAGCACACTCAGCCTTGATCATCGAAACCCGCTCTTCAAGCGAAAACAGCGGTCCCTTGTCGCGATTGATCGCTACGCCAATCACCAGCCGATCCACTAGCGCTAGCGCGCGCTCGATGATGTCGAGATGACCCAGCGTAACCGGATCGAACGTTCCCGGATATAGTCCGATGCGCATGGCGTCCTCCCTTTTGCACCCCGTTCGGGTTCGCGCACGCAACTATATTGCGCGCCCGATTGCAAGAGCGATGTCGCGCCAACCCGTCATCAGTTGCCCATGATCATGCCAGTCAGGGCCTCTTTTTCCATATGCAGCTCGGCCAAACGCGCCTTGACGACATCCCCGATCGAGATCACGCCGATCATGTCGCCGTTCTGGCGCACCGGCATGTGTCGAAAACGGCCTTCGGTCATGCTCTCCATCACGGCATCGGTGCTGTCGCTGGGCCCGCAACACTTGATATCGCGTGTCATCACGTCGCCCGCGAGCATAGTCAGGCAAGCACTGCCGCGCCGCGCCACTTCGCGCACAATGTCGCGCTCGGATAAGATCCCGACGACCTTATTCCCATCCAATGTAACGACAACAGCGCCAATGCGCTTTGAAGACAAGAGGTTGGCAACATCGGCCAAGCTGGTCTCTGGCGTGACCGTAATGACCGGCAAGTCGCCCTTGTCCTTTAGAATCTGCATCACTTGCATAGCGGCCTCCCTGAAACATCCCATTTTTTCAAGCGTCTCATCGCAAGCACTCCTTTGTCAACGGAAAGGCGATCACAGGCCCGCCAGAGTTGTGTCCGCCGCGATGCGCTCAAGGCGGGCGACCTCTTCGCGCAGGCCCTGCCCTAACGCCTCGGCAAAGCGGGTCAGGCGTTCGGAACGGCGATCATCAGCATGGCGGATCAGCCAAAACGCGCGCTTAAGCCCCATCTCGTGCTCAAGCACGCGCACCACACCAGGCGCGAAGGGAATCGCAAAGTCATGCACGATCCCGACACCTGCGCCGCTTTGCACCATGCGCGTCTGAACCGAGGCGGAATTCGAGGCCAACCCGACAGCCTGCGCCTCGGTTTCGGCAAAGTAATCAAGCTCTTTATCGAAAATCATGTCGGGAATATAGCCAATCATGCGGTGCGCGCGCAGATCGTTTTTGCACGTTAGCGGCGCGGATCTGGCCAGATAATCACGATGCGCGGCCAGATGCAGGTGGTAATCGGTCAGCTTTTGCACCGTCAACCGCCCCGCCGTGGGCCGCGAGACGGTGATCGCCATATCGGCCTCGCGTTTGGACAGGTTGAAAACGCGGGGCAGCGCCACGATCTGGATTTCCAGCCCCGGATTGGCGTCAGAAATCTTGGCGCAAACCTGTGGTAGCACGTAATTGGCACAACCATCGGGTGCACCGATGCGCAATTGCCCCGTCAACTGGCCGGCAGCGCCTGACAGTTCCTCTTGCGCGCCCGCAAAGGCCTGCTCGGCGGCCTCGGCATGGGGCAGCAGGCGATCCCCCGCCTCAGATAGCGCATAGCCCTGCGGCGATTTTACGAACAGCTTGGCCGAAAGCGCCTCTTCAAGCCGCGCAATGCGCCGCCCTACCGTCGCGGCATCCAGCTTGAGCGCGCGCCCCGCCCGTGACAGACTTTCCGCCCGCGCCACGGCCAGAAAAATGCGCAGATCATCCCAATCAAGCATCACTCACCTTTGCAAAACTGCAAAACGCTTTTGAGTTACTTCCCCTTTTATCTACATTTTCGCAAGGCTATTGTCATGCCAAGCTACAAACCCGTTTGGAGGAGAAACCATGGAAGAGATCGGTCACTGGATCAACGGCAAGCGCGTTGCAGGCACGTCGGGCCGCTTTAGCGATGTCTACAACCCCGCCACCGGCGAAGTGCAGGCGCGCGTATCGCTGGCCTCTCCGGCAGAAATCGACGCCGCTGTCGCGGATGCCGCTGCGGCACAATTGCAGTGGATGAAAGTCAATCCGCAGCGCCGCGCCCGTGTGATGATGAAATTCGGCGCGCTGATTGAGCGCGACATGGACAAGCTGGCCGAGGCGCTGTCGCGCGAGCATGGCAAAACCATTCCCGACGCGCGCGGCGATGTGCAGCGCGGTCTTGAGGTAATCGAGGTATGCATGGGCGCGCCGGCGTTCCTCAAAGGCGAATATACCGGCGATGCTGGTCCCGGCATTGATCTGTATTCGATGCGCCAACCGCTGGGTGTTGTGGCTGGTATCACGCCGTTCAACTTCCCCGCCATGATCCCGCTGTGGAAAATGGGCCCTGCCCTGTCCTCGGGCAACGCGATGATCCTCAAGCCGTCCGAGCGCACGCCGTCCACGGCACTTTTGCTGGCTGAACTTGCGCAAGAGGCGGGTCTGCCCGATGGCGTCTTGCAGGTGATCAATGGCGATAAAGAGGCCGTCGATACGATCCTTGATCACGAGACGGTTCAGGCGGTCGGCTTTGTCGGCTCCACTCCAATTGCGCAATATATCTACGGTCGCGCCGCCAATAACGGCAAGCGCGCGCAGTGCTTCGGCGGTGCGAAAAACCATATGCTAATCATGCCCGATGCGGATATGGACAAGGCTGCCGATGCGCTGATTGGCGCGGGTTTTGGCGCAGCGGGCGAACGCTGCATGGCGATCTCGGTCGCGGTTCCGGTGGGCGAAGAGGCGGCAAACGCGCTGATCGAGCGCCTTGTGCCGAAAATCGAAAAGCTCAAGGTTGGCCCCTACACGGGTGGCGACGATGTGGATTACGGCCCCGTCATCACCGCCGCTGCCAAAGAGCGCATCCTTGGCCTGATCAATTCCGGTGTCGAGCAAGGCGCAAATCTGGTTTGTGACGGTCGCGATTTCAGCCTGCAAGGCTATGAGGATGGCTATTTCATCGGCCCGTCGCTGTTTGACAACGTCACCCCCGAGATGGACATCTACCAGCAGGAAATCTTTGGCCCCGTGCTGTCGGTGGTGCGTGCGAAAACCTACGAAGAGGCGCTCGATCTGGTGATCGACAACCCCTATGGCAATGGCACCTCGATCTTTACCGCCGATGGCGACACCGCACGTGATTACGCGGCGAAGGTCAACGTGGGCATGGTCGGCATCAACTTCCCGATCCCGGTCCCGCTAAGCTATTACACCTTTGGCGGCTGGAAAAAGTCGGGCTTTGGCGATCTTAACCAATATGGCCCCGACGCGTTCCGCTTCTATACCAAGACCAAAACCGTCACGGCGCGCTGGTTCTCGGGGATCAAGGATGGCGCAAGCCTCAACTTCAAAGCACTCGACTGATCGCTTTGACGAGACAAACGAAAAGGCCGCGCGTGATGCGCGGCCTTTTTCATTGTCGCTTGCCCAACGGGTTATCCAAGCTTGGCCAGCCCCGGAAACGTATCAAGCAGCCAGAAGCTGATCGTCGAGAACGCATTGGTCAGCAGCAATATCCCGACGATTACCAACAGCGCGCCCATCGTCTTTTCGATGATGCCCATATAGGGCTTGATGCGGTTCATCACGCCAATCGCGCGCTGGATAAACAGGGCCGCCAGCAGGAACGGAATGCCCAGCCCCAGCGCATAGACCGCCAGCAGCCCGGTGCCGCGCGCCATATCCCCGCCTTGCGCTGCAATCGACAAGATCGCGCCCAGTTGCGGACCAATGCACGGCGTCCAGCCAAAGGCAAAGGCCAGCCCCAGAACATAAGCGCCAAAGCTTGAGCCACCGCGATCGCCCGCGTCGAGCCGCGCCTCGCGATCCAGAAACCCGATGCGAAACAGGCCCAGAAAATGCAGGCCGAGCACGACGATCACGCCCCCCGCGATGCGCCCGAACAGCACCTGATTGGTCAGAAAGAACCGCCCGAACGCCGATGCCGTGAAGCCGAGGAACAAAAACACCGTCGACAAGCCTAGCACGAAAAAGATCGCAGGCACGACAGCCGAGCGTTTCCCTTCGCGCAACTCACCCATGCTGACGCCGCCCATATAGGCCAGATAGGGCGGCACGATGGGCAAGACGCAGGGCGACAGGAATGACAAAAGGCCCGCAGATAACGCGACAAACGCGGCGGGCAGGAAGGCGGCACTGGCAAGATCGATTCCAAACATGCCCCACGCTTATCCTATCGCGCAGGCGCGGTCACCTGCCCGTGAGATAACAAGATCGTGGACAAATCAGCGCGGCGGGCCTAAAGCGCAAATCATGAGCGAGATCATGGATATCGACGCGCGTGGGCTGCTGTGTCCGCTGCCTGTATTGCGGCTGCGCAAGGTGCTTGCGGGGCTGTCCCCCGGCGCGTTGGTGCGTCTTGAGGCGACCGATGGGGCCTCTTGGATCGACGTGCCCCATTTCTGCGCCCAAGACGGGCATGTACTGGTCTCCGCCGAGGATTGGGAAGGCGTGAAGGTCTATGTGGTGCGCAAGGGCTGATTGCGCAGCTTTCGGGTCGCAGAGCACGGGTAAAGCGCGCAAGGGTTGCGAAACAGATGAAACCGAGGTCGCCAATGCCCTTCCAGATCCACGCCCTGCCCGCCCAGACATTCGCCCCGCTTTTCACCGCGCCGCGAAAAAACCTCGCGCAGCACCACGCCACGATCGTCACGGCCGATCAAACACCCGGCTTTCCCTGTCGCGTCAGTCTGGCTGATGCAGAGATCGGCGAGCGCGTGCTGCTGGTGAATTTCACGCATCTCTCCGCGTCCTCGCCCTTTCGGTCGAGCCACGCGATTTATGTGCGCGAAGGTGTGCATCAGGCGCAGCTTGCGCCGGACGTAATCCCCGACGTGATCGCAAGCCGGTTGATCTCTTGGCGCGGTTTCGATGCGCAGTTCATGATGCAGCAAGCTGACGTCATCGAGGGCCGAGCGCTGGGTGCGGCGCTTGAAGCT
Organism: Thioclava sp.; assembly: GCF_048263065.1. Taxonomy (NCBI): domain Bacteria; kingdom Pseudomonadati; phylum Pseudomonadota; class Alphaproteobacteria; order Rhodobacterales; family Paracoccaceae; genus Thioclava; species Thioclava sp. The sequence goes on along the minus strand of NZ_JBLXEM010000005.1, from coordinate 191,150 downwards.
ACCTTTGAGGATCCCAAGATCGTGGAAATCCATTTGCATTTTGCTCGACAGGGATGTTTTTGCGCCCGCGTGACCCGCAGCTGATTTGCGCATAGCAAAAAGGCCGGGCGCTGTGCCCGGCCCTTTGCGTTTCTCAGGTCCAGAACTTAGCCCCGGCTCCACCAACCGCGACGACGCGATTTGACGGGCTCGGCTTTCGCCTCAACCATCGTGTCGCCTTGGGGCATCTCAACGGGGGCCTCGGGCGGTGCCTCGGGGGGCATCTCTACCGGCGCTTCGCTTGGCGGGGGTGCCGGTGTCTCGTCAGGCACCTGCACCGGCGTTTCGCTGGGCGCGGGCGGTGTTTCGACCGGTGCATCAGGTTGCGGCGCGGGCGGTGTTTCAACCGGTGCGTCGGGTTGCGGCGTTTCGGGAATATCCGGCGTTTCAACCGCTTCCGCAGCGACCGGCTCGGGTTTCTTGCGCGCGCGCGAACGGCGTTTCGGCTTGGGGGCCTCTTCAGCCGCCGAAGCCTCTACCTCGCCCTCGACCGTGGCTTGCGCCTCGGCGTCAGGTTCGACTTTCTTGCGCGAGCGGGTGCGCCGCTTCGGCTTGGGGGGCTCTTCCTCAGCCGCTGGTTCAGCAACCTCAGTCGCCTCGACTTGCGCGGCCTCGGCGTCGCCTTCAGTCACAGGCGCTTCGACCTTCTTGCGCGAGCGCGTGCGGCGTTTGGGCTTGGGAGCCTCTTCCACGGCCTCTTCGCTCACCGCAGGAGCTGCTTCGTCAGCCTCGCCAGCCTCAACCGGGGCGGCAGCAGGCTGCTCTCCCTCTTGCGCCGGGATTTCAGAGGCGTCTTGATCGTTGCCCTCTTCGCCGTTCTGCGCGCCATCTTCGCCATTGGTGCGCTTCTTGCGACGCCGACGACGGCGTTTTTTCTTGGGCTGATCGTCTTCGTTCAGCTCTGGCGTTTCGGCCTCGGCCTCGATGATTTCCGCCTCTTCAACGACCTCTTCGTCTTCATCAAGATCAATCTCGGCCATCAAGCTGGCTGTTGCCGACACCACCGCGCTGGAGACTTCAGGCACCAAACGGGTCGCGGTTTTCAGCTTTTCCATGGTGAAATCGGGCGAGATCAGATCCGGCGCGGCCTCGATGCGCACGGACATGCCGTAGCGCGCCTCAATCGAGGCGATGTGTTCACGCTTGGCATTGATCAGATAGTTGGCCACAGCCACCGGCGCGCGCACCAGAACCTCGCGCGAGCGTTTGCGCGTGCCTTCTTCTTCAATCGCGCGCAGAACCGACAGCGCGAGACTGTCATCCGAGCGGATGATCCCCGTGCCATGGCAATGCGGGCAGGGCTGCGTGGTGCTTTCCAGCATCCCTGGACGCAGGCGCTGGCGCGACATTTCCAGCAGGCCAAAACCCGAGATACGGCCCACTTGGATGCGCGCGCGGTCGGTTTTCAGCTTGTCTTTCAGGCGCTTCTCAACCGCGTTGTTGTTACGGCGTTCGTCCATGTCGATAAAGTCGATCACAATCAGACCGGCCAGATCGCGCAGGCGCAATTGGCGCGCCACCTCTTCGGCGGCCTCAAGGTTGGTCTTGGTCGCGGTTTCCTCGATCGAGCCCTCTTTGGTGGCCCGGCCCGAGTTCACGTCAATCGCCACCAGCGCCTCGGTGATCCCGATCACGATATAGCCGCCCGATTTGAGCTGCACAGTCGGATTGAACATGCCCGTGAGATAGCTTTCGACTTGGTAGCGCGCGAAAAGCGGCAGCGATTCCTGATAATGCTTCACGTTCTTGGCGTGGCTCGGCATGATCATACGCATGAAGTCTTTGGCCACGCGATAGCCGCGCTCGCCCTCGACCAACACCTCGTCGATCTCTTTCGAGTAAAGATCGCGGATCGAGCGTTTGATCAGATCGCCCTCTTCGTAGATCGGCGCGGGGGCGACGGATTTCATCGTCAGATCGCGGATCTGTTCCCACAGACGCATGAGGTATTCGTAATCGCGCTTGATCTCGGTCTTGGTGCGTTGCGCACCGGCAGTGCGCACGATCAGACCCGCGCCCTTGGGCACGTCGAACTCACCGGCGATTTCCTTAAGCTTCTTGCGATCGGCAGCGTTGGTGATCTTGCGCGAGATGCCACCGCCACGCGCGGTATTGGGCATCAAGACGCAGTAGCGACCCGCGAGCGACAGATAAGTGGTCAGCGCCGCGCCTTTGTTGCCGCGCTCTTCCTTAACGACCTGCACCAGCATGATCTGGCGCACTTTGATCACTTCTTGGATCTTGTAGCGGCGCGCGCGGGCCTTGCGGGGCGGGCGGATTTCTTCCTGAACGTCTTCCTCGGCGATGGATTCGATGCCGGTTTCTGCGGCGCGTTCTGCGGCGTCGCTGTCGTCATCGTCTTGCGATTCATCGTCGGAGTCGTCGCCAGACTCGTCATCGTTGGCGGCAGAGTCGGCTTCATCGGCTACCGGAGCCTCTGCAACCGGAGCCTCTGGAGCAGACGCATCCTCGGCGGGTGTCGGCTCGGCGGGCGCGTCTGCAACAACGGGTTGCGCCGCATCATCTGCCTCGACCGGAGCGGCCACAGCTTGCGCAGCCTCACCATCGGTCGCGTCGTCACTTTCGTGATCGACAATTGCCATGCCCGGGATTTCATCCGAGCTGACAACTGCCTCATCGGTGGTTGCCTTTTCAGCCTTGGCCGGACGGCGCGAGCGGCGACGGCGCGTCGGTTTGGGCTTATCTTCCTCGGCCTCGGCGGCCTCGGCAAGCTGGCGCTCTTCTTCAAGCAGCGCCTCACGGTCAGCGACCGGGATCTGGTAATAATCGGGGTGAATTTCGGCAAATGCCAGAAACCCGTGACGATTGCCGCCGTAATCGACAAAAGCGGCCTGGAGCGAAGGCTCCACCCGCGTTATTTTTGCCAGATAGATATTGCCGGCGAGTTGCCGTCTGTTGATGGTTTCAAAGTCAAATTCCTCGACCTTGTTGCCGTCTGCCACCACGACGCGGGTTTCTTCCGCGTGGGTTGCATCGATAAGCATCTTCTTTGCCATGTAATTCCATTGCCCATGCCCTTACCGCCAAACCCGGAGGGCCAAGCGCACAAGTTGCATGATCTGTCCATAAGGCGACGGGCGGGCGGCACAGGCAAGCGGGCGCAGCCATTTCTGGCCCACCCTCAATCATTTGCCTCAGCTCGACACGCATCATCGCGGTTCTTTCCCAGACGCGCGGTTTATCCGGCGCCCCATTCAAAACCTCCGTGCCCAGAAATCGGCAGAGGGAGGCAAACTAGCGGCCTTGCGGCCAATCGGTTGATCCAAACACGCGCCACCTGCGCGACTGTTGCGCATCAGGGCTGCTTGGAGATCAGCGAATTTCGGTGAGCCGAGCACGGGCGATGCCGTTGCGCAGCCAACTATTTGCAACCATAGCGGCACGTCCCCCCGAAACACAATCGAATTTTCGTTACGAAAGTGTTAATCGCACCACTCAGATAGAATAACGCCCCCTCGAAGAATCTCCGAAGGGGCGCGCAGATCAGCCGCAATCAAGCGGTGTGGCAGATCTTAAAGCGAGTTGATTTTAAGCAGGCGGGCCAGTTCGCCGACGATGCCACGGCGGAACAGCAGCACGCAGGCGATGAAGGTGCCGCCAATCACAACCTGCACCCACGACCCGATGCCGCTAAGGGCATGTTGCAACGCCACGACGATGAACGCGCCAACAACGGGCCCAAAGATCGTGCCCATGCCGCCCAGCAGCGTCATCAAGATCACCTCACCCGACATCTGCCATTGCGCATCCGTCAGCGAAGCGAACTGGAACACCAGCGCCTTGGTCGAGCCCGCAAGCCCCGCCAGCGCCGCCGACAGGACGAATGCCAGCAGCTTGAAGCGGTCCACGTTATAGCCCAGCGACAGCGCGCGCGGCTCGTTTTCGCGGATCGCCTGCAAGACCTGACCAAAAGGCGAATGGATGATGCGGTAGATCACCAAGAACCCGATCAGGAAGATCGCAGCCACGGTGTAATACATCGCCAGCGGTTGGTTGAGGTCGATAAAGCCCAGCAGATGGCCGCGCGGAATGCCTTGCAGCCCGTCCTCGCCGCCGGTGAAGGGCAGTTGCAGCACAAGGAAATACACGATCTGCGCCAGTGCCAGCGTGATCATCGCAAAGTAAATCCCCTGACGGCGGATCGCCAATGACCCCACAGCCCAGCCCAAAGCGGCCGCAAACAGCGTGCCCGTGGCAATCCCCAACAGCGGTGGAAACCCCCAGACCTTTAGCGCATGCCCCGCAATATAGGCCGCGCCGCCAAAGAAGGCGGCATGGCCGAAGGACAACAGCCCCGTGAAGCCGATCAACAGGTTGAAGGCGGCCGCAAACAGCGCAAAGCACAGCAACTGCATCACGAAGACTGGATACAGCAGCGCAGGTGCGATCAGCAAAAAGCCAATCAACGCAACCCAGAAGACCCCTTGCCAGATGCGCGAGCGCGTGCGGTGTTCGGGTTCTCCGGTGTTTTCCTCGAACTCGCCGATATCGGTGGTCGTATTGCTCATGTTACTCATCCCTTACCCCTGACGCCCGAACAGCCCGTTGGGCCGAACCAGCAAGACGATCACCATCAGCAGGAAGATCACGGTATTGGCGGCGGGGGCGTAAAACACCTTGGTGATGCCCTCGACCAGACCTAGCGAGAACCCGGTCACCACCGCGCCCGCAATCGAGCCCATTCCGCCGATCACCACCACCGCGAAGATCACGATGATCAGATTGGCCCCCATCAGGGGGCTGACCGAATAGATCGGCGCAGCCAGCACACCCGCAAGACCGGCAAGCCCGGTGCCAAAGCCAAAGGTCAGCATGACCATTAGCGGCACGTTGATGCCAAAAGCTTTCACCAGTTCGGGGTTTTCCGTGCCCGCGCGCAAGCGCGAGCCGATCCGCGTGCGCTCGATTATGTACCAGACCACGAAACACACAATGATCGAGAAGATAATCACGAACAGGCGGTATTTCGGGAACATCATGAAGCCAAGGTTCACCACCCCGCGCAGACTTTCAGGCATACCCGGATAGGGCGTTCCCGAGGCGTTGAAGAAGTTGATGAACAACCCTTGCAGCACCAGCGTGACGCCGAAAGTCAGCAGCAGCGAATAGATCGGGTCGAGTTTATAGAGACGACGCAGCATGAAGCGTTCGATCACCATCCCGAAACAGGCCACCAGCAGCGGCGCGATGATCAGGGCGGGCCAGAAGCCGATATGCAGCGCATCCAGCCCCACCCATGCCCCGGCATAGGAATACAGGATCAGCGCCAGAAACGCGCCCAGCATATACAGCGCGCCATGAGCGAAATTGACCACGTTCAGCAGGCCAAAAATGACCGCTAAACCAAGGCTTAGCATGGCGTAGAACACGCCGTTATTGAGGCCCAGCATACCCTGGGCGAGGATCAGTCGGATCATAGGGTCCATGTTCGGTTTCCCTCCTTACACGCTCAGGTAATGGTTGAGACGGTCCATGCTGGACTCGACATCGGCGGACTCGATCGTATCAACGACCTCGCCATGTTCGATGACGTAATGGCGATCAGCCAAAGGCGCGGCAAAGCGGAAGTTCTGCTCCACCAGCACAATCGTATAGCCGCGCGATTTCAGGTCGCGAATGACCCGGCCCAGCGTTTTCACGATCACGGGGGCAAGCCCCTCGGTGATCTCATCCAGCAGCATCAACCGCGCGCCAGTGCGCAGGATGCGCGCAATGGCCAGCATCTGCTGCTCGCCGCCTGACAGGCGCGTGCCCATGCGTTTGCGCACATTGGCGAGGTTGGGGAACATCTCGAACAGTTCCTCAATCGACATGCCATCAGCCCCCACGGCGGGCGGCAGCATCAGGTTTTCTTCCACGTTGAGCGAGCCAAAGATGCCGCGTTCCTCGGGGCAAAACCCGATCCGACCATCGGGCGTGATGCGATGGGCAGGCTTGGTGATGAACTCTTCGCCGTTGATCGCAATCGAGCCGGTGCGGCGATCGACCATGCCCATGATCGAGCGCAGGGTCGTCGAGCGCCCTGCCCCGTTGCGCCCCAGCAGCGTGATCAACTGCCCCTCGGCCAGTTCCAGATTGATCCCGTGCAGCACATGGGATTCGCCATACCACGCATGCAGGTTTTCGATTTTCAGCATCGGTTTGGTCAGCGTTGCGGTGCTCATACGGTCTCCTCCTGCTCATCGGCAGAGACGCCCATATAGGCCTCCATGACTTGCGGATTTTTCGACACAACCTCATAGGGTCCCTCGGCCAGAACCTCGCCGCGCGCGAGCACGGTGATCGTGTCGGCCAAATGCGCGACCACGCCAAGGTTGTGTTCCACCATGACAATCGTGCGCCCCTCGCGCACGCGTCCGATCAGATCGGTGACGGTGCCGACATCTTCAGTGCCCATGCCCTGCGTTGGCTCATCAAGCAACATCAGCTCGGGCTCAAGGCCCAGCGTGGTTGCGATTTCCAGCGCGCGTTTGCGCCCATAGGGCAGTTCGACGGCGCGCAAAGCGGCGTAATCGGCCAGACCCACCCGCTCCAGCTGCGCCATCGCCTGCGCATCCAGATTGTGCAGCATCGCCTTGGAGCGCCAGAAATGATAGCTCACCCCCAGCCCGCGCTGTAGCGCAAGGCGCACATTTTCCAGCACAGTCAGGTGGGGAAACACGGCGGAAATCTGGAACGAGCGCACAACGCCCATATTTGCGATTTCAGCGGGTTTCTTGTTGGTAATATCGGTGTCGTTGAACAAGATCTTGCCCGAGCTGGGCGTGATGAACTTGGTCAACAGGTTGAACATTGTCGTTTTGCCCGCCCCGTTAGGGCCGATGATGGCATGGATCGAGCCGCGCTTGATGCGCAGATCAACCCCGTTTACAGCCACGAACCCACCAAAGTTTTTGGTCAGGTTGCGCGCCTCAAGGATCGTGTCGTTCATAGACTAGCCTTCGCACTGATACGCGTGCGGGGGCGGCCCATCGGCGCGCCCCCGTCCGGGTTTGGTTGGCTTACTTGTTGACGAGCGGGCAACCGCCCTTCGCAAGCGAAGCATAGGCTTCGTTGCCCGGAATCGTGCGGACCACATCGGCCACATCCCACGGATCGGTGCCGCCTTCTTTGACTTTGAGTAGATACATGTCGTGCTCAAGCAGGCCGTCCTCACGGATCATGCCGCCCTTGGCAAAGAAGTCGTCGATCTTGGCTTTGCCAAGCTGCTCGCGCACCTTGTCGGGATCATCCGTGCCAGCAGCCTTGATCGCATTCAGATAGGCCATGGTGAGCGAGTAATCCGCGGCATGCGGGAAAGTCGGAGCCTCGCCGCCCGAGAATTTCTCGTATTCCTCTTTCCATTTGCGCGACGCGTCATCTTGGTTCCAATACCAAGCCGACGTGAATTGCAGCCCCTTGGCGACATCGGTGCCCAGCGATTTCACATCCGAGATCAGCACCAGCATGCCCGCAAGCTGCTGACCGCCCTCGACGATGCCAAACTCATGCGCTTGCTTGATCGCGTTGACGGTATCTTGACCCGCATTGGCCAGACCGATCACCTTTGCGCCCGAGCTTTGCGCTTGCAGCAGGTAGGACGAGAAGTCACTCGTGCCAAGCGGCACGTCCGAGCTACCCACGACTGTGCCACCGAGACTATCGATCACTTCGCTGGTGTTCTTTTGCAGCGCATGACCAAAAGCATAGTCAGCGGTGATGAAATACCAGCTATCGCCGCCTTCCTTGACGACGGCCGTTGCGGTGCCAACGGGCAGCGCATGGGTGTCATAGGCGTAGTGGATGCCATATTTCGTGCAATCCGCACCGGTTAGCGCGCTTGAAGCCGCGCCGACATTAATCGTGATGACTTTTTTGTCAGAGGCCAGTTTCTGCACCGCAAGACCGACCGCCGAGTTGGTCAGGTCGGTAATCATATCGACATGATCTTCGTCGATCCACTGACGTGCTGTCGCCGAACCGACGTCAGCCTTGTTCTGGTGGTCAGCCGCGATCACTTCGATCGGCTTGCCCAACACGGTGCCGCCGAAATCACGCACTGCCATTTTCACGGCATCAACAGCGCCCTTGCCCGAAAAGCCGGTCGAGTAAATGCCCGACATGTCGCCGAGCACGCCGATCTTGACGACCCCATCCGAAACCGCATCCTGCGCCAGCGCACCCTGTGCAGCCAGCATCAGCGCCGCAGCACTTACCCCTGCGTAAATCTTTGATTTCATGAATTTTCCTCCCGTTTTCATGATCGAGCGTGACGATGGACCAGATCTGGACCTACATCAAGCCTGTTCTGTAGCGTCGTCGAAGCCAAAGGCCCGCGCGACGTTTTATGGTTGTCTGTCCTCCAGCGCGCGTCCGTTTTTCTCCTCCGGTCACGCGCTACGTGCGTTACAAAGCCAGATCAGCAGCGCAGGTTTCAACCCCTTCACACCAATTCTCTTCCCGTGCGCAGTAAATTTTATGTAACAGCCCGGGAAATGGGCGGTTCGGCCAATCTGACTAAAAGTGTAGCTGGGAAATCTGTGACGACCATGCCACGAGTCGCGAAGCCGATGTGCGAAAACACCCATACCCGTTCAGGAGAGCCGATGAATTTCGATTGGAACGATCTTCGCTATTTTCTGGCCGTAGCGCGCGCGGGGCGTCTGACTGCGGCAGCGCGGATCATCGGATCGGATCATGCGACGGTCTCACGCCGGGTCGGGGCGCTGGAAAAACAGCTTGGCGCGCAACTGTTTGAACGCAGCCCGCGCGGCTATGCGCTGACGGGCGCAGGCGAACGGTTGTTACGCCACAGTGAGCAGATCGAAAGCGTCGCGGCCAAGGTGCATGACGATATCGCAGGCGAGCTTTATGCGCTGTCGGGGTCCGTGCGGATCGGCGCGCCAGATGGGTTTGGGGCGTTCTTCCTTGCGCCGCGTCTGGCCGATTATGCCCGCGACAACCCCGATCTTGAGGTGCAACTGGTTGCCACCCCGCGCATTTTCAGCCTCTCCAAACGCGAGGCTGATATCGCCATCACCCTGTCACGGCCCGAAAAGGGGCGGCTGATTTCGCGCAAGCTGACCGACTACACGCTGCATCTTTACGGCGCGCCCGAATATCTGGACGCCCATCCCGTCACCGATACCGAAACCTTGGGCCAGCATCTGCTGATCGGCTACATCCCCGAGCTGATTTACACGCCCGAGCTGGATTACCTGTCGCTGGTGATGGGCGATCACGTGCCCCAGCTGTCCTCAACCAACCTGTTTGCGCAGATGCGTGCGGTGGCAGCGGGCAAGGGTCTGGGGATTTTGCCCGATTTCATGGCCCATCACAGCCCCGAGCTGATTCCCGTGCTGCCCGAGCAGATCGAAATTCGGCGCTCGTTCTGGCTGGTGGCCCATCAGGATTTACGCGACAGCGCGCGGGTGCGCACCACGATGCGCTTTATCGCCGATCAGGTGGGGGCGGCGCGCGCCGAGTTTCTGCCCGACACGCCGCGCCCCGATCAAAGATAATCGGATCGCTGCAACCCGTATTTCGCCATCTTCTCGTTCAAGGTGCGGCGCGGCAGGCAAAGTTCTTCCATCACCGCCGCGATCGACCCTTTATGGCGGCGCATCGTGTTGTCGATCAACATTTTCTCAAAGCTCTCGACATATTCTTTCAGCGGCTTGCCCTCGGTCGTGATCGCTGCCGGGCCGGTGTCTTCGTCATCGGCCATCAACAGCGAAGCAATCGACCCAGACCCCCGGCGCGATTGCAGCACCGCGCGCTCAGCTACATTGATAAGCTGACGCACATTGCCCGGCCACGGCGCTTGCAGCAGTTGCGCCGCCTCTTGCGCCGTCACTTCGGGCACATCGCAGCCATATTCATCAGCGAATTGTTCCGACATCCGGTTGAACAGCGTTAGCACGTCTTCACCACGCGCACGCAGCGGCGGCAGGGTAATTTTCAACGCGGCAAGGCGGTAATAAAGATCGGGACGCAGCGCATCCTCGACCGTTTTGCCCTCGCCATGGGTGTTGCAGATCGCCACGATCCGGGTCTCGGCAGGCGTGCCCTGATCGTTGATGAATTGCAGCAACCGCGCCTGTAGCGGCTGGCTCAGCGCCTCGACATCCTCAAGACACAGCGTGCCGCCGCGCGCCTCTTCGACAAGGGGCAACCCGCCCTCTTCGACGGGGCCAAACAGTTTGGCAGACAGCGCCTCTTCGGTGAAGGCTGCGCAGGACACCATGACGAATTTCTTGCCCGCGCGCGGCCCCGTGGCATGCAGCGCATGCGCCACCAAAGTCTTGCCCGACCCGGTTTCGCCATCAATCAGCACATGACCATCGGCCTGACTGAGATCAAGCACATCCTCGCGCAGCCGCTCCATCGGTTCCGAAGTGCCGATCAGCTTGCCGATCACCTTTTCGCCCTTGGCCAGATCGCGGCGCAGCGCGCGGTTGTCCAGCGTGGTGCGCCGGGCCTGCGTGGCGCGTTTGGCCAGTTCTGTCATCCGGTCGGGGCTGAAGGGTTTTTCCATGAAATCCATCGCGCCAAGGCGCATCGCCTCAACCGCCATGGGCACATCACCATGACCCGTAATCATGATTACCGGCAGACCGCTATCAATGCCCATCAGGCGCTTGAGAAAGGCCATCCCGTCCATTCCCGGCATCCGAATGTCGGAAATCACAACGCCCGGCCAATCCGCCCCGATCTCCTTGAGCGCATCCTCGGCAGTGGGATAGGTCTCGGTGTCAAATCCCGAAAGCGCCAGCCATTGGCTGACCGATTGGCGCATGTCCTCTTCATCATCGACGATTGCGACCTTCATCATTCTAGCCATATTTTACTCCGCAGCCCTGATGGACCTGTTCTTATCTGACAATAGCGGCAACTGCACTTCGAACACAGCTCCCCCATCCTCAGAGTTATGCGCGGTCATGCGACCGCCAAAATCAGTCACGATGGACGAGGAAATCGCAAGGCCAAGCCCTGTCCCCTCGCCCGGTTTCTTCGTTGTCCAGAACGGCTCGAACAGCTTGTCGAGATCACTGATCCCGGGGCCGTTATCGCGCACGCTCAAAACGGCGGTCTCACCCGCGGTCAGCATCAACTCGACCTGCGGTTCCGCTACCGACTTGGTAGCGTCCAGCGCATTGCGCAACAGGTTAATGATAACTTGCTCCAAACGGATGCGATCTGCCATCACCATAACAGATCCGCGCGGCATCGTACGAATGATGTGCAGCTTGCGCGTTTTCAACTGTGGCTCCATCATCGAGAGCGCCTCGGAAAGTGCTGCGCGCAAATCGACCGGCTCGAACGCCTCGCCGCCTTTGCGGGCGTATGATTTGAGCTGGCGCGTGATCGCCCCCATCCGCCCGATCAGATCGTCGATGCGCTGGAATGAGGACAAGGCCTCTTCGGTGCGCGCGCGCTGCAATAGCAGCTTCGCCCCCGCCAAATAGGTTTTCATTGCGGCCAAAGGCTGATTCAGCTCGTGGCTGACAGCCGCCGACATTTCCCCCAATGCGGCAAGTTTAGAACTTTGCGCCAAGGTTTGCTCGGCTACGGCAAGGTCCATCTGGGCTTTCTCACGTTCAGCAATCTCGCGCGACAGACGCACGTTGAGGGTGCGCAACTCGGCCGATTCGGCGCGCAGGGCCTGGCTTTGGCGCCGCGCACGCCGCGACAGCGCGTAAAATACCAGCGCCAGCAAAATCGCGAACCCCATGATTTCCAGCGCCAGCACCGCATTCACCCGCTCGCGGATCGAATCATAGCTGGTGAAGGCGATCATCTTCCAGCCGCGGAACGGCACCCGTGCCTCGGTGCGCATCACCGCCTGCCCCTGAAGATAGGCATCAGGGGCCTCATTGGCCCAATCGGCGGTGGCTTGCAGAGCACGCTGAATCGCCGTGGGCGCCGAGCGCGCAGCCAAAGCCTGCGCCATCGTCACGCCCCGCCAGCGCGGCTCGGTGGTCAAAATGATTATCCCGGAACTGTCCGTCACCGCCACCGCATCCGAAATGCCCGCCCAAGAGCGCTCGAATTTCGACAAATCCGCCTCAACCACAATCACACCGACGGGGCGATTATCCTGAAGCACGACGCGAGAGTAATCAAACTCGGCCCCGCCCGCCGCATTGCTATTGAGCGAAAAGATTGTATCGCGCGAACGCGTCGCATCCACAAAAAACGCCTCGGTCGGAAAGCTCATCCCGATCTGCGTGCGATTGGTTGAGGCCACCACCCGCCCCTGCATATCCAGCAAGCGGATCGAGGCCACCGCAACCTCTTTGCGCGCCGAAATCAACTGTGCAGATGCGGAGGAATAATTATTTGTATCAAGCGCTTGTATCAGTTGCGGATCGCGCGCCAACAACAGCGGCACGACATTGGTGCGCTGCAACTCGGACATGATATTGCCGGTATAGAGCGCCAGCCGCAGCTCGGCGCGCACACGCGTAGTCTCGGTGAACCGCTGCATCAGCCAGACATTGCTGACCCACATGACCGCCACTGCCAGCACCAGCACCGTTGCCACCGCGATCCGCATCAGCCAGCGGCCACGCACGCGACGCGTACCGGTCCCGGGCTCATCTGCCTCGGGTAATATCAGATCTTGCGATGTTTCATCAGACATAGCGCCAACTTACGCCAGTGCGACAAGCGCGGGCAAGCATGCGCTCTCAGGCGCTTGCCATGATCCCCGACAACGCGCGGAAAAGCGCCGCCCCGTCGGCGCCACCCTGCGCAGGGTCGATCGCACGCTCGGGGTGGGGCATCATCCCCAACACCCGACGATTTGCGCTCAGCACGCCTGCGATATCATCGACCGAGCCATTGGGGTTCTCGACATAGCGAAACGCCACGCGGTCTTCCCCCTGCAATACGGCCAACCCGTTGGGATCAATCTGATAATTGCCATCGTGATGGGCAATCGGAAAGGTCACCTGCGTGCCCACACCGTAGCTGTCCGTATAGGCGCTATCGGCGCTCTCCACGCTCAACGCGACCGGCTTGCAGATATATTTCAACGTCGCATTGCGCATCAGCGCGCCCGGCAACAACCCCATCTCAGTCAATATCTGAAAGCCGTTGCAGATACCCAAAACATAACCGCCCCGAACCGCGAAATCGGCAATCGCCTGCCCCACGGGCGAGCGCGACGCAATCGCCCCGCAGCGAAGATAATCTCCATAGGAAAACCCGCCCGGCACCGCGATCAGATCAATCCCGGCGGGCAGTTCGGTTTCCTTGTGCCAAACCTTGACCACTTGCGCCCCGGCCTTCTCAAAGCCCACGGCCAGATCGCGGTCGCAATTGGACCCGGGAAAGGTGATGACAGCGGCTTTCATCGCGGCGGCTCCTGCTTCCAAGTGTTTGAAATATCCCGGGGTCCGGGGCAGCGCCCCGGCGGGTTCAGACGATCTCGACGGTGTATTTCTCGATCACCGTATTGGCGAGCAGCTTATCGCACATCTGCGCCACTTCGGCCTCGGCCGCAGCCTTATCGCTCGTCGCCAGCTCCAGCTCGATCACCTTACCTTGGCGCACGCCCTCAACGCCCGAAAACCCCAGATGGCCCAGCGCGTGACGCACCGCCTCACCTTGCGGGTCAAGCACCCCATCTTTCAGCATCACATGCACGCGCGCTTTCATCGCCGGGGCTCCTTTAGTTGATCAGGGTCGGTTTGATCTGCGCGGTATTGGTGGGCAAAACGCCCAACCGCCGCGCAACTTCGGTATAGGCATCCGTCAGATTGCCCAGATCGCGCCGGAACACGTCTTTATCCAGCTTCTCGCCGGTCTTGATGTCCCACAAACGACAGCTATCGGGGCTGATTTCATCAGCCACCAGAAGGCGCATGAAATCGCCTTCCCAAACGCGGCCAACTTCGATTTTGAAGTCGATCAGCTTGATGCCAACAGCGTAAAACACGCCAGTCAGGAAATCATTCACCCGCAGCGCCAGCGCGACGATATCATCAAGATCCTGCTGATTGGCCCAACCAAAGGCGATGATATATTCCTCGGGCACCAGCGGGTCGCCCAGATCGTCATTTTTGTAGCTGTATTCCACGATCGGACGGGGCAGCGGCGTGCCCTCTTCCAGACCAAGGCGCTTCGCAATTGATCCGGCGGCAAAATTGCGCACGATCACTTCGAGCGGTACGATCTCCACCTGACGGATCAACTGCTCGCGCATATTGAGGCGTTTGATGAAGTGGTTGGGCACGCCGATATTAGTCAATCCGGTCATGAAATACTCGGACAGGCGGTTGTTCAGCACGCCTTTGCCCTCAATGACTGCCTTTTTCTGGGCATTGAACGCGGTGGCGTCATCTTTGAAATACTGCACCAGAGTGCCCGGTTCGGGCCCCTCGTAGAGCGTCTTCGCCTTGCCTTCGTAGATTTTCTTGCGCCGCGGTGCCATGGCGTCTCCGTTCTCTCTGCGGTCCCTGTCTGCCCGGTCTTGGACGATGCGCGGAACCCTTATTTGCCCTATAGGACAAGCCCGCCGCTGGGGCAAGGCAAACCACGCGCGCCTGCGAGCGCTATCATCGCAGGTTTCGCGCCAGCCCTCTTGCGATGCAGGCCCATGGTGTGCATATCAGGAGGTAACAAAAATCCTTTGGGGGAGACAGCCGATGACCACTTTTGATGATCGCGAAAATGCCTATGAGAACAAATTCGCCCATGATGCGGAGTTGCAATTCAAGGCCGATGCGCGCTGCAACAAGATGCTGGGCGAATGGGCTGCGGGCCTTTTGGGCAAATCCGGCCCCGAGGCTGTCGCCTATGTTGGCGCAGTGGTAACGGCCGATTTCGAAGAAGCCGGACATGAGGATGTCTACCGCAAGCTTGCCGCCGATCTGGAAGGCAAAGCAGATGAAACCACGATCCGCGCCAAGATGGCCGAATGCATGCGCGAGGCGCGCCGTCAGGTTATCGAAGACAACTGATTACAGCTTTAAATGCTAAAGCATACGCCGGACGCCGAGAAATGCGCCCGGCGTTTTCCTTTGCGGCTGTTAAGCGCCTGTGAACGGCTCTGCGCTAGCTTCCTTGCCAAGATTGGATCGGCCGGGAGCAACACATATGGCGCATATCAAACCCGGCAACGCGGCAAGTGGGACGACGCATGTAGCGCCTCTGCGCCTGCCCGGCTGGGGCACGGCGCTGCGGCGTCAGTTTGTTGTCATCGCGCTTTTGTTGGGCTTTGCGCTGATGTTGCGCGAGCGCATCGCAGCGCTTGATTGGGTCGCGATTGGCGCGGCCTTTGCGCAGGTCTCGTGGCTGCAATGGTCCCTCGCGGCTCTGGCAAGCGCTGGCTCTTTCGCGGCTTTAGCCAATTATGACGCACTGTTGCATCGCGCCCTTGGCACTGCGCAGCCCCCCGCACGGGCGCGCCGCGCAGGCTGGGTCGCGATTGCGATTTCTCAAACCGTTGGATTTGGCCTGATTTCAGGCGCGCTGGTGCGCTGGCGGATGTTGCCCGGCCTATCCTTGCGCGAGGCGTCGCGCCTGACAGCAGCGGTCGCAGCCAGCTTTCTGGCGGCGTGGACGTTGCTAAGCGCGCTGGTGCTGATTGCGCTGCCGCTGCCATTGGCGGGAAATGGCGTCTGGGCGGTGCGCGCTCTGGCGGGCGTCGTTTTGCTAGCAGGTGGCGGGCTATGCGTGCTGGCGGTGTTGCAGCCGGGAATGAAAATCGCACGCTGGCATCGGCGCCTGCCGACACTGCCCGTCATGGGGCGAATCATGTGGCTATGTCTGCTTGATACGGCCTTTGCCGCGCTCGCTTTATGGGTCTTGTTGCCTACAGGTAGCGGGATCGGGGCGCTCGCGCTCTATCCGGCCTTTCTGATCGCGCTTGGGGTCGGGTTCGTGTCGGGGTCGCCCGGCGGGGTCGGTCCGTTCGAAGTGACGCTGCTGGCGCTGCTTCCCCAAAGCGAAACCGCCCCGCTGATGGCGGCCATCCTTGCGTGGCGGCTGATCTATTACGCGGCGCCAGCAATGCTGGCGATGGCTGCATTGGTGCTGGCAGGTTGCACCCAAACCGAGCGCGCGCCTCCGTCACTGGTGCCCCCCGCGCTGACGCCGCAATTGGCCCGATTGGTCGCACAAGCCAACCAGCCAGAGCTGGGCTTGCTGCGCCAAGGCGAACATATGGTCCTGCTAAGTCCTGATGCGCAGGGGGGCTGGATGATCTGGCGCACGCCGCAAGCGCTGGTCGCTCTACTCGACCCTTTCGGATCAGCCAGCATTGCGCAATCGTTGACGCAGTTGCGTTCGCAGGCGCACGAGCAAGGGCGCATCGCCTGTGCTTACAAGCTTGGCCCGCGCGCAGCCGCCATTGCCCGCGGGTCAGGCTGGCATGTAGCGCCGGTGGCGATGGAATGTTGGCTTGAGCTTGCGGGCTTTACGCTTGAAGCGGCCGCGCGCTCCGGCTTGCGTCGCAAGCTGCGCAAGGCCAGCAAAGCCGGTGTGATCTGCGCGCTTGAACAAAATCCAAAGCCTTATGAGTTAACCCAAATCGCGAGGCAATGGGCGCAAGCGCGGGGCAGAGAGCGCGGCTTTTCCATGGGTCGCTTCAGCGCGGATTATGTCGCGCAGCAGGCCGTGATCATAGCACGCCAGAACGGCGCAATCATCGGTTTTGCAAGCTTTCACACCGGCCACACCGAATGGGTGCTGGACCTGATGCGCCCTGCCCCGAATGCCCCTAATGGCACGATGCACGCGTTAATCTTGGCGGCGGTTAACGCCGCCCGTGCAGCGGGCATTAAGCGCGTTTCGCTTGCCGCTCTAGCGCCACGCGCCGCCGATATCGACGGGCCTGCGCGCAAGATCTGGGACCGCGCCGAAAAGGGTGCAGGGGCGGCCGGGCTGCGCCAATTCAAAATGGGTTTCGCACCCCGCCTTAGCCCGCGCTACATCGCCGCGCCCTCGTGCGGGGCACTAATGCTCGGTGCGGCGGACATTGCGCGCGCGATCCATGCGCCCCCTGCCCTGTGCCCCCCTCCCAAACACCACTCTCTAAGCCAAGCGAGGGGCGAAATCATTCGCCCGCGCGCGCGCCATTCAAATCTGGCTCACGTTCATCATGAAGGAAAGGAATTTGCCAATTGCCTCCCCGCGTGGCAGGACAGAACAAAAGGCCGCCTTGTCGCGCGCCCGCAACGCCATGAAACACGAGGCCACAATGACCGACGCGCTAAGCCGCCTTCTGGAAACCCGCGATTGGCTGATGGCCGATGGCGCGACGGGCACCAACCTGTTCAACATGGGGCTGTCATCTGGTGATGCGCCCGAGATGTGGAACGCCGATGAACCCGCCAAGATCAAAAAGCTGTATTCGTTGGCGGTCGATGCGGGCTCGGATATTTTTCTGACCAACAGTTTTGGCGGCAATGCCTCGCGGTTGAAACTGCATGATGCGCAAAACCGAGTGCGTGAATTGAACCGCCTAGCCGCCGAAATTGGGCGCGATGTCGCCGATGCGGCGGGCCGCCCGGTGATCGTGGCGGGCTCAATCGGGCCAACGGGCGATATTTTCGCGCCGATGGGCACGCTGACCCACGAACTCGCCGTAGAGATGTTTCACGAACAGGCCGAGGGGTTGAAAGAGGGCGGCGCAGATGTGCTTTGGGCCGAAACGATCAGCGCGCCCGAAGAATACAAGGCCGCTGCCGAGGCCTGCCATCTGGCCGGCATGCCGTGGTGTGGCACGATGAGCTTTGATACCGCCGGGCGCACGATGATGGGGCTAACTTCGACCGCGATGGTGGGGATGGTCGACAAGCTGGCGCATCCGCCGATGGCGTTTGGCGCCAATTGCGGGGTCGGCGCGGCTGATCTTTTGCGCACAATCCTCGGTTTTGCCGCAACTGGCACCGAGCGCCCGATCATCGCCAAAGGCAATGCGGGCATCCCGAAATATGTCGATGGCCATATCCATTACGACGGCACGCCCGAACTGATGGGCGAATATGCGGTGATGGCCCGCGATTGCGGGGCGACGATCATCGGCGGCTGTTGTGGCACGATGCCCGATCACCTGCGCGCAATGCGCGCCGCATTGGAAAACACTCCGCGCGGAGAACGCCCGACGCTTGAGGCGATTTCAGAGCGGCTCGGCGGATTTTCCTCGGAGGATGACGGTCTGGGCGAAGGCGGCGCAAAGCGCGAGCGGCGCGGTCGGCGTCGCAGCTAGGCGGCGCGTAGGTTTCGGGGGCAAGATGCCTCCGGCGGGAGTATTTCTTGCTAGATGAAAAGGCCCACCGAAGATTTTAATCTTCGGCGCGGCGCAGAGTGAGTGATGAAACCAGTATTAGAACAGTTCAAGCTGATCGCCCGTGCGCGGGGGCAAGTGGAACTGCGTGCAATCCAGATCGGGCAGCGCGCGCGCCAGCCCCAGCCGCTTGCACGACAGCGCGAAACGCTGTGCGAGCAGCTCG
This sequence comes from Thioclava sp., assembly GCF_048263065.1. Lineage (NCBI taxonomy): Bacteria > Pseudomonadati > Pseudomonadota > Alphaproteobacteria > Rhodobacterales > Paracoccaceae > Thioclava > Thioclava sp. Next base: position 172,647 of record NZ_JBLXEM010000005.1, on the reverse strand, counting down.
GCCATCTCGCCCTCCCCCTTCATGCGCGCACCAAACCGCGGATCATTCAGCTTGCCGCCGCGCATGTCGCGGATGCGCCCAAGCACCTTTTCGGCCTGACCGGGGCGGTGGCGTTGCAGCCAATCGGCAAACAGCGGCGCGACCTCGTGGGGCAAGCGTACCGGTATCATCGAGGCGGCTTTGGCCCCAGCCCGGCGCGCCTCGGTCAAAATTGCCTCCAGCTCGTGATCGGTGAGACCGGGGATCATCGGCGCGGCCATAACGCGCACCGGGATGCCAGCGCGCGAGAGTTCGCGGATCATCCGGATTCGCGTCGGCGGGCTGGGGGCGCGCGGCTCCATCGCGCGGGCAAGGCTGGCATCAAGCGTTGTGATCGAGATACCGACCTGCACCAGACCGGCAGCCGCCATGTCGCCCAGCACATCCAGATCGCGCAAGATCAACGAGCCGCGCGTCACAATGGCGACGGGGTGGCGATGGGCGGCCAGCACCTCAAGCACACCGCGCATCACACCCCATTTTCGCTCGATCGGCTGATAGGGGTCGGTATTGGTGCCGATCGCCATCGGGCGCACGCTGTAGCCGGGTTTGCGCAGCTCCGATTCCAGCGCGCGCGGGGCATCGGGGCGTGCAACCAGTCGGGTTTCGAAATCCAGCCCCGCCGACAGGCCCAGATAGCCGTGACTGGGGCGGGCAAAACAATAGATGCATCCGTGTTCGCAGCCCCGATAGGGGTTGAGCGAGCGATCAAAGGGCAGATCGGGCGAGGTGTTGCGCGCAATCACATTGCGCGTGCGCTCGACACTGACCTCGGTGCGCGCCAGACGCTCTTCCTCGGGAATGTCCCATCCGTCATGTTCGGGCGCCCGCGCATAGGGTTCAAACCGACCCTCAGGCTGCGCGGCAGCACCGCGCGCGCGCAGGCGCAGGTTGGGATCACTGGGTGGCAGATCAAATGGCAGACTCATACTGTTAATCTAGAACAAAATAGGAACGCTTGCCAAGACGCCACCGCATAACAGCGCGTGAGGTCGCATGAAACACCGCGTATGTCGCAATTCGCCAAGACTTGACGGGCCACGCGCCCCACCAAAAGGTTAAGGCGGCTATCAGGAGATCAGGCACATGGCCGAAGACAACGAAGACATCATCCTCTCCGAGCTCGACGATGCCGAGCTGACCGCGCAGATGATGGACGACCTCTACGACGGTCTCAAGGAAGAGATCGAAGAGGCCACCCATATTCTGCTGGGTCGCGGGTGGACACCCTATGACATTCTGACCAAGGCACTGGTCGCGGGCATGACGATCGTGGGGCACGATTTCCGCGACGGTATATTGTTTGTCCCCGAAGTGCTGCTGGCGGCAAACGCGATGAAGGGTGGCATGACGATTCTCAAGCCGCTGCTGATCGAGACCGGTGCCCCGCGCATGGGCAAGATGGTGATCGGCACGGTCAAAGGCGACATCCACGACATTGGCAAGAACCTTGTCGCGATGATGATGGAAGGTGCCGGATTTGAGATTGTTGATCTTGGGATCAACAACCCGGTCGAGAAATATCTTGAAACTGCCGCCGCCGAAGGTGCCGATATCATTGGCATGTCGGCTCTGCTGACCACCACGATGCCCTATATGAAAGTCGTGATCGACACGATGAAGGAACAGGGCATTCGCGACGATTACATCGTGCTGGTGGGCGGTGCGCCGTTGAATGAGGAGTTTGGCCGCGCGATTGGCGCAGATGCCTATTGCCGTGATGCAGCTGTGGCGGTGGAAACGGCCAAGGCCTTTATCGCGCGCAAGCACAACCAGATGTCAGCGTGAAAACAACGTACTGACGAGTGAAGGTGCGACAATTGAACCAACATTAGGCTCCGATTTTTTTTCATCGGGGCCTTTTCCTTTGGCCTTGAGCGCCCCATACTTAAGGTAATGGAGGGACCGCGTATGCCGCTACCACATTTTCTTCTGTTGATCGTGTTTGTCATCGTGATGGCCGGGGTAACGATTTGGGCGTTTGCCAGTTCGGGCATGCCGATTGCGACGCTGGGATTGATGGCTTTGATTGCGGCGGGCGTGATGCGGTTAATGGCGCGGGTGGAATGACCCAGCCTCCCCGGGATTCGGTGTTGTCCAAGGACGGGCTGGCCCCGCAAGGCTCGGGGCGATTGTTGCTGATCGCCTGCGGTGCGCTTGCGCGCGAGATTTTGGATCTTAAGCGGCTGAACGGGTGGGATCATCTTGATCTGACTTGCCTGCCCGCGATTTTGCACAATTACCCCGGAAAAATCACGCAAGCCGTGGCCGATGCGGTGGCCAAACATCGCGCCGATTACGACGATATTTTTGTCGTCTATGCGGATTGCGGTACGGGCGGGCAATTGTTGGAAAAGTGCAAGGAATTGGGCGTTGAGATGATCTCAGGGCCCCATTGTTATTCCTTTTTTGAAGGTAACGCCGCCTTTGCCAAGACCGCCGAGGATGAAATCACCGCCTATTACCTGACCGATTTTCTGGTACGCCAGTTCGATGCCTTCGTGTGGCGCCCGATGGGGTTTGATCGCCATCCCGAGCTGATAGAGATGATGTTTGGCAATTACGACCGGCTGATCTATCAGGCGCAAACCGATGATCCCGCGCTTGATGCCAAGGCAGCTGAAGCCGCCGCGCGGTTGGGGTTGCGCTATGAGCGGCGCTTTACGGGCTATGGCGATTTGGCCACAAGCCTTGCAGATTTTGCGCATAAACCCGTCACATCGGCATAATCGGCCTTAAGTTTCTCTAAAATCCGCCAAGGTTTGCTTGGCTTTTCGGCCTTGCGGCGATATGTCCAGCCTCAAATTGACGTCGTTAAGCCCGCGCCTCCCCCCGCTGCGGGCCTTTGTATTCCCGGAGAGTCGTATGACCTTTTCAACGTGGCGGACCCAATGGTTCGGCAATGTCCGCACCGATATTCTGTCTGGCCTTGTGGTCGCGCTGGCACTCATCCCCGAGGCCATCGCGTTTTCTATCATCGCCGGGGTGGACCCGAAAGTGGGGCTTTATGCCTCGTTCATGATCGCCACGATTACGGCGTTTTTCGGCGGGCGTCCGGGGATGATCTCGGCGGCGACTGCGGCCACAGCGGTGCTGATGGGCACTTTGGTGCGCGAACACGGGCTTGATTACCTGCTGGCGGCTACGATTTTGGCGGGCGTGATCCAGATGATCGCAGGCTTGCTCAACCTTGGGCATGTGATGCGTTTCGTATCGAAATCGGTGATGACGGGGTTTGTGAACGCGCTGGCGATCATGATTTTCATGGCGCAATGGCCCGAACTGGACCCCTCCAAAGTTCCCCCGATCACCTATGCGCTGGTCGCAGGTGGTCTTGCGATCATCTATCTGCTGCCGCGCGTGTTTCGCACCATCCCCTCGCCGCTGGTGGCGATCGTGGTGCTGTCGGCGATCACGATTGGACTTGGCCTTGGCGATGTGCACACCGTTTCGGATATGGGCGCGCTGCCCGATGAGCTGCCCTCCTTCCTGATCCCCAACGTGCCGTTCAACTTGCAAACGCTGCAAATCATCCTGCCCTATTCGGTTGCCGTGGCGGTCGTAGGGCTGCTGGAAAGCCTGATGACGCAGAATATCGTCGATGAGATGACCGATACGATCTCGGATCGTCGTCAGGAATGTTATGGCCAAGGCATCGCCAATTTCGCGACCGGTTTTGTTGGCGGCATGGCGGGTTGTGCGATGATCGGGCAGTCGGTGATCAACGTGACCTCGGGCGGGCGGCAGCGCCTGTCGACGCTGGTGGCGGGCGTTTCGCTGCTGATCTTTTGCGTTGTGCTGGGCGAATGGGTCGGGCGCATCCCGATGCCCGCGCTGGTCGCGATCATGATCATGGTCTCGATTGGCACGTTTAGCTGGGCCTCGCTGGGTCAGCTTCGCACGATGCCGCTGTCGTCCAATATCGTGATGCTGGCCACCGTGGGCTTTGTTGTGGCCACGCATAACCTTGCAATCGGGGTGCTGGTGGGCGTTCTGCTGTCGGGAATTTTCTTTGCCGGGAAGATCGCGAAGATGACCGATATGACGTCACGCCTGAACGAGGAACACCGCTTGCGCACCTATTACATCAAGGGCCAGATATTCTTCGCCACGGTCGAGGAATTCAACCGCGCCTTTGATTTCCGCGAAAAGCTGGATCGCGTGGTGATCGACCTGACGCATGCGCATATCTGGGATATTTCTTCGGTCGCGGCGCTGGATCGGGCGGTGGGCAAATTCCGCATGCAAGGCACGGATGTGAAGGTCGTGGGCATGAATCAGGCGACGGAAACGATCATCGACCGGCTGTCCAATGGCGGAAAAGCGGTGGTGGATCACTAAAATTCGGGCGCGCGCGATCTCTGCGCGCGCCCTCTAACGCCGCCGCAAGGCCAGCGACACCACGAAAATCGCCGCGGCCGCCGATACGATTGAGGGGCCCGCAGGCGTGTCAAACTGCATTGAGGCCCAAAGCCCCAGCAGTACCGAGGCAACCCCTACCCCCGTTGCGCCAATCGCCATCGTTTCCGGGCTGCGCGCGATCTGGCGCGCGCTGGCTGCCGGGATGATCAGCAGCGCCGCAATTAGCAACGCCCCCACGATCTTGATCGACACCGCCACCGTCAGCGCCAGTGCGACCGTCAACACCAATTGCTCACGCTTGGGGTCGATCCCCGAGGCCATCGCCAACTCGTCATTGATCGTTGATGTCAGCAGCCCCTGCCAACGCCACGCCAGTAGCGCCAGCACCACCGCAGCGCCCCCCCAGACAATTGCCAGATCGGTTTTCGACACTGCCAGAATATCGCCAAACAGCCACGCGCTTAGATCGACGCGCAGCCCTGATTGGAGCGAGGCCGCCAGCAGACCAAAGGCTAGGGCCGAATGGGCCAGCACGCCCAGCATCGTATCCATCGCATGGCCCCGCCCCGACAGCCGCGCTACCGTCAGCGCCATCGCCAGCGCCACGCCCAACGTGCCAATGTAAACCGAGGTGCCAAAGGCGAAACTTAGCGCCACGCCAAGGATCGCGGCATGCGCTGTCGCATCGCCAAAATAGGCCATGCGACGCCACACCACAAACGCGCCCAGCGGGCCAGTTGCCAGCGTCAGGCCAATTCCCGCGATCGCCGCGCGGGCTAGAAAATCGTCAAACATGTTCGTGCTTATGCCCTTCATGGCTGCAAGCGGCGCCCTCTGCGCCCCCTTCATGCCCGTGATCGTGATCATGCTGATACAGCGCGAAGGCCCCTTGCGTGCCCATGCCAAACAGCGCGCGATATTCCGGGGCCTCAGCCACCACTTTCGGCGCGCCCTGACAGCAGACATGCCCGTTCAGGCATAGCACCCGATCCGAGGCCGACATCACGACATGCAGATCGTGACTGACCATCAAAACGGCCGCCCCTGTCTGCGCGCGCACCTCTTCGATCAGCTTGTAAAATGCCGCTGTGCCGGGCTGATCAAGCCCCTGCGTCGGCTCATCCAATATCAGGATATCAGGGTTCACCAGCAAGGCCCGCGCCAAAAGTACGCGTTGGAACTGCCCGCCAGACAGCCGCGCGATGGGGCGCGCCCCAAGCCCCGCCACGCCCGTGCGTTCAAGCGCGGCTTCGGCAAGCTCATTGGAAACGCGCGTGGGCAGCGACAGGAACCGGCGCACCGTTAGTGGCAGGCTGGCGTCAATATGCAGTTTTTGCGGGACATAGCCAATCGCCAGCCCCGGCGCGCGGGCCACCTGCCCCGTCGCGGCGGTTTCGAGCCCGATCAGTGCGCGGATCAGGGTGGACTTGCCCGATCCGTTGGGACCGATCACGGTCACGATCTCACCCTTGGCAATGGTAAAGTTGACGCCCGAGAGCACTTCGGTCGCGCCGTGGCGAACCGACAGGTTTTGCGCGGTGATCAGGTCTTTCATAGCGCGACCTCTGCGCCATCGACACAGCGCGGGCACAGGCCCAAAGCCTCGACCGTGGCGCGTTCGACGGTGAAGTTATGGCGCGCGGCCGCATCAAGCAGCGCGCCGCGCACCTCATCCGCGCCCGCCTCGGCAACCTCGCCACAGGCGCGGCAAATCAAGAAAACCGGCGCATGATCTTCGCCCGGACGCATACAAGCGGCAAAGGCGTTCAAACGACGCACCCGATGGGCCAACCCGTTTTCCACCAAAAATTCCAGCGCGCGATAGGCCACAGGGGGCTGATTGCCAAACCCATCCGCCGCCAGCCGGTCCAGCACCTCATAGGCCCCCATCGCGCGATGCTCTTCGAGCAAAATCTCCAACGCGCGCTGGCGCACCGGGGTCATCCGCGCGCCCTTTTCGCGTGCCGCCTCTTGGGCGCGGTGCAGTGTGCCTGCCGCACATCCCGCATGATCGTGGGTCACGAAAGCGGTCTTGGCAGAGGGCTTGATGTCGCGTTGTTTGACCACAGAAATGTTACCTTATCACATTTTCTCTTGACGTGTGATTTTATAACATACATCTATTGGCGCAGAGATCAAGTTCAGGAGAGACAGATGCGTTTCATAATTCCGTTAACGTTGGCTACGTTTGGCGCCCTTTCAAGCGTTGCCCAAGCCGAGGTGCCCAAGGTGGTGACCGACATTCCCGCCGTGCAATCGCTGGTCGCGCAGGTGATGGGTGATCTGGGCGAACCAACGGTTTTGCTGGGACAAAACGCCGACGCGCATCACTATCAGCTGAAGCCCAGCCAAGCCGGAGCGCTGCAAGACGCGGGGCTCGTTGTTTGGATCGGGCCGCGTCTGACGCCTTGGCTGGAGCGCGCGCTTGACGGGCTTGGGGCGCAAGATCGCGCGCTGAGTTTGCTGAGCGCACCGGGCACGCATGTACGCCATTTCAGCGCCGCTGATGCCCATGATCACAGCGCCGATATGGACGATGAAGAAGATCACGACGCCCATGCCAGCGATGAGAGCGACCATGACGATCACGCAAGCGAAGGCGCGCAAAGCGATGTCGACCCGCATGCCTGGCTTGACCCCGACAATGCAAAAATCTGGGTTGGCTTGATCGCACAGGATCTTAGCAAGCTCGACCCCGAAAATGCCAAAATCTATGAAAGTAACGCCAAGGCCGCGCAGGCACGCATCACCACCATGGATGACCGCCTCAAGGCACAGTTTGCGCCGGTTCAGGACAAGCCGTTCCTTGTGTATCACGCCGCTTATGGCTACCTCGCCGATCACTACGGGCTGCATATCGCAGGCGCATTGTCGCCCAGCGATGCCGCGACCCCCGGCGCGGCCCATCTGGTCAGCCTGCGCAATGAGGCCAATACCGACAAGATCTATTGCGCCTTCCCCGAGGCACAGCATGACCCCAAAATGGTCGATATTCTGGTCGACGGGACGCCGGTGAAACTGGGTGGGGCGCTGGATCCCTCGGGCAGTTCGCTGACCTACGGGCCGGGGCTGTATGAGGCGCTGATGCAAAAGTCCGCCGATACGATCACCGCCTGCCTGTCCTCGCAGGATTGATCTGGGCGGCCATGCGTGCCATCTGCATCCCATGACAGATTGGACCGCATTGATCGAAGAGGCCGGGCGCTGGCGCGCGCTTGGAGTGGACGGGACGGGCGCGATAAGTGCGCAGCGCACCGGCCCCACGCCGCGCCCGCTTTTGCCGGAAACTGAGACAGAGGTGGTGCTGGCCGCCGCCTCTGTCGGGCTTGAACCGCGCGCACTGCCCTGCACGCCGCTACCCGAAACGGCTTGGCCCGTGGCCGAGATCGCAGATCGCGCGCTGCCCGCCCTACCCGGCCTGATGCAAAAACGCCCGTCCGAGCCAATCACCCCGCCCGAAGCCGCGCGCATCGCCGGAATTCTGGCAGGCGCGCCGCAATTTGACGGGGTGGTCTGGATTTGCGGCGCAACGGCGCTTTGGGTGCATGTCTCGGCAGGCGAAGTCGTGAGCGCGACGCGTGCCGGATCGGCGGCGATTCTGGCCGCCCTTGGCGCGCCTTTGCAGGCTGGCGATGAGTTTGACGACGCCTTAAGCGATGCGCTTTCGCGCCCGGAACGCGCCAGCCGTGATCTGGCGGAACTGGCCCTCACCGGACAATCCAGTCGCGCTGCGGGGGCGGTGTTGGGTCTGGAACTCGCCGCAACGCGCCCGTGGTGGCTGGGGCAATCGGTTCTTGCGCTAAGCTCACCCACGGCACCGGGTTGGGGTGAGGTTTGCCTGCGCGCCTTGCAAAGCCAGGGCGCTCAGGTCACCTTAGGCGACGGAGAGGCCGCGCTGATCGCGGGCCTTGCCCAAGCCCGCAACCCAAAGGAGCGCCCGTGACATGACCGATCTGGATCTGTCCGACACCTTTGGGGAAATCGCGCCGCGCTTTGGCCTGAGCCGTCCGGCGGGGCGGTGTTTCGGGGCGATCTGGCGGGCCGCACAAGCGCCCAGCGCCGAGGATTTGGTCGCTCAATTGGGATTGTCGCGTTCCAATATTTCGGTCGCGTTGAAAGAGCTGCGCGCGGCGGGCTTGATCCAAAGCGCACGCACGCCGAGATCGCGCAAAGAGTTTTTCGTCGCCCCTGCCGATCCTTGGGAATTGGCGCGATTGATTGTCGCCGAACGCACACGCCGCGTCATCGGGCCTGCGCGCGATCAACTCGCAGCATTGGAAACCCGCAGCGCCGATCCGCGCGCGGCGGCCCTGTGCGAGGTCCTTGATGCGGTCGCAGGCCATATGGGCGCTTTGGCGCGCCTTGAGGCCCCGGCCTTGTCAAACGAGATTGATGCTGCACGTGGCCCTGCAAATCCCGTTGCCCGCCCCACCACGGCAAAGAAGAAGAAAAAGAAGGCGTCAAAACAACCAAAGCCGTATCGCGAACCTTAAGAACGGCGCGGTAGACTTTGATTTAACAGCAAAAAGGACGCCTCGCAGGGCGCCCTTTTTCATCGCAAAGCCAATCCTCAAACCTATTTGAAATTCCGGCTTTCCTTGAGCTGTTCCCACGCCCAAAGCACCTCTTGCAGCATATCTTCCTGCGACCGATCACCGCCGTTCATATCGGGGTGCATCACCTTGATCAGCGCCTTGTAGGTTTTTTTGATTTCGGCCTTGGTGGTGCTGTCGCGCAGATCCAAAATATCCAGCGCGCGCTTTTCCGTGGGCGGCAGTTTGCGCCCCAGTGAGCGGCCAGGGTTCAACGTGGCATTCACGCCCAGCATCTCGTGGGGGTCGGAAATGCCATGACGCGCCCAGCCTTGTGCCTCTTTCGCCTTGGAAAACGGCTTGGTCGGACGCTCCCACACGGTCGCATTATCAAGGAAATTCTGGAATTCTTCCTCGGACTGACCCTGAAAATAGTTCCAGTTCAAATTATAATCGCGCACATGGTCTTTGCAGAACCAATAGTAATCATCCAACACTTTGGGACTTTTGGGCGCGCGATATTTGCCGGGTTCTTCACAGCCCGCCTGATCGCACACGCGGGTGGAGGATTCAAACGCACCCGACATGCCGCGGCGCCCTTTCGAGCGGCGCTTTTTGTCGGCGGCGGCCGAGATATTGAACCCGAAAGGATCGCTCTTGCTCATGCTTGCCTCTTGTTCTGCCCGATGCCTGACGTCGGTGATGGTGATCGTGACCCACTCAACGAGTCGGGCCACGCAGTTTAGTCGATATGACGCTTTAGGAAAGGGGGGCTAGGCCGGTGAGCGCACAAAAAACGCCAATCGCATAAGATATAGCGGCGGCGCGGGCCTAGGTGTCCCTCAGCTTGGGTGGATAAATAAACGCTAGCACGCGCAGGCCCGTGACAGACCTGAACGCGCTGCTTTAGGGTATGTTTGTGCTATCAGATCAATGAGATAGCACGGATCAAACCCGAACTTTCGCCCGCGCGGCCACGCTTAATCGTCATCGCCCGAGCGGCTTGCACGCAAGCTCGGGGCGCGCCCTTCAGGGGCCTCGGCTTTGAGGCTACGCTCGACAGGCTTGCCCGCCTCACCGATTTCAACGGTTTTTGACGCGAGTTTGGGCGCGTTTTCGACATTGGCGGCCGGGTCATGGTTGCTCAAATGCGCGCCGATCCCCTGCGCGGGTTCCAGCGACAGCGCGCGGCGAAACACCAGCAGGTTGTGATAGACGGTGGTCTTGCCTGTCAGACCGGTGCGCTCTTCGGCAGGCAGGGTCTCGGCGCGCAGATACTCCCAGCCCTGCACGGCCATGTCGTTCATCACGCCCGACAAGGTATGGGCGAACCGCTCCACCCCGGCCTTCAGCCCACGCTCTTTCTCGCCCCGTGCCGGTGCGGGGATCACCTTGTATTCGAACTGCTGCATCTGGCCACCTCAAGCTTTGCCCCTATCTAGCGTATGCGCGCAGCCGGTCAACCGAAACACCTGTGAGGTGGCGGGAACGGGCCGAGCCGCGTGTAACTGAGACAATTGCGGCTCTTGAACCCCTCTCGCTGATGGTCCACAAATCGCGTCAAGCAAGGAAAGGACGCCCGTGATGCTCGATCAGAACGCCAAACCCACTGAAGAGGTTGATATCCGAGAAGTTTTCGGGGTCGATTCTGATATGAAGGTCAAGGCATTCGCCGAAACCAGCGAACGCGTGCCGGCCATCGATTCCACCTATAAGTTCGATCCCGACACCACAATGGCGATCTTGGCGGGGTTTGCCTATAACCGTCGCGTGATGATTCAAGGCTATCACGGCACGGGCAAATCCACACATATCGAGCAAGTCGCCGCGCGACTGAACTGGCCTTGCGTGCGCGTCAACCTTGATAGTCATGTCTCGCGTATCGACCTGATCGGCAAGGATGCGATCAAGCTGGTCGATGGCAAGCAGGTCACGGTGTTCCACGAAGGCATTCTGCCTTGGGCGTTGCGCAACCCGACCGCGATTGTGTTTGACGAATATGACGCGGGGCGCGCGGATGTGATGTTCGTGATCCAGCGCGTGCTGGAGGCCGATGGCAAGCTGACGCTGCTCGATCAAAACGAGGTGATCACGCCGAACCCCTATTTCCGGCTGTTCGCGACCTCCAACACCGTAGGTTTGGGCGACACGACGGGGCTGTATCACGGCACGCAGCAGATCAACCAAGGCCAGATGGACCGCTGGAGCCTTGTCTCGACGCTGAACTACCTGTCCCATGACGCCGAGGTCGCGATCGTTCTGTCAAAGAACCCGCAATACAACACCGAGTCGGGCCGCAAGACGATCAGCCAGATGGTGACCGTCGCCGATCTGACCCGCACCGCGTTCATGAATGGGGATTTGTCCACCGTGATGAGCCCGCGCACCGTCATTGCATGGGCGCAAAACGCGCGCATCTTCAACAATATCGGCTATGCGTTCCGCCTGAGCTTCCTGAACAAATGCGACGAACTGGAACGCCAGACCGTGGCCGAGTTCTACCAGCGTCTGTTTGACGAGGAACTGCCCGAAAGCGCGGCAGCGATCGCGAAATGATACGGGCTCTGGCGGCCATTGCGGTCTCGCTGGCCCCTGCGCTGGCGCTGGCGCAAGAGCCGCCAAAAGCGGGCGATCTGGTCGCGGCACTCAGTGGCGACTGGAACGGCGATGGCCAACCTGATGCTGCATTGATTACGCAGGCCGAGGGCGGAGATGCCGGTTTGAGCCTGTATCTGGGCGACCCGGTCTTTGGGTTAAAGCGCGTGGTTGATCGACCCCACGTGATTTTTTCCGGCCCAATGGGCGGACAAACGCCCGCGCTTTTGCCCGGATCAAGCAGTAGCTTCAAACTGCATCAGGAACAGATCGGCATTGGCCGCACACCTTGGGAATCGACGCTCTCGATTGCATGGCGCAACGGGCAGTTCGTGCTCGCTGGATACAGCTATCAGTTTTACGACCGAATAAATCCCGAACATTATGGCAGTTGCGACGTGAACCTGCTTGCGGGGAACCACGAATTGACGCTCGACGGTAAGACCCAAAAGGGTCGGCAGGACGCACGCGCTTTCCCAATCTCGCAACTCGATGCGGATTACATGCCCAAAATCTGCGCATCCCTTTTTCAGTAAACGAGATGTGAAAAAGCCCGGCCTTTTGACCGGGCGTTTCTGTTTCAAACATCGGGTGGGCTCAAATGTTGACCTTGCCCCATTTCGCCGCCCTGCCCCAAAATACCATGTCATCAAGCAACGCTTTAGCGGGTCCGTTCAGGTGATCGCCCAGTTCTGCAATCGGCGTGCCTTGGCTCGCCTTCACGAAATCCGCGCCACCGATGGTGACTGCGCCGCGCACCGGAACCATGCCGAAATTCACCGCGATGAGGCGTAGATGTTCGACCGCGCGGGCCGCGCCCACGCCGCCATAGCCCACCGTGCCAATCGGCTTGCGATGCCAGCCCTTGAACGCATAATCAAACGCGTTCTTGATCGTGGCCGGGATCGAATGGTTATATTCCGCCGTCAGAACGATGAACCCGTCGCACTCTTCCAGCTTTTTCTCCCATGCCTGAGCGGCTGGGTTGGTCACGGGCTTGGCAGCGGGTGGGGCGACCTCGTCGAAAAACGGCAAGGCATAATCGCGCAAGTCCAGAACCTCATAGGTCAGATCGTCGCGCGCCGCGATTATCCCCTCAAACCACTCCAATGCGCGGTCGGCAAAGCGCCCGTCGCGTGTGGTGCCAACGATGAGTCCGATCTTTAGTTTCTCAGTCATAATGCGGCTCCTTGCTACCGATTCCGTGGAACGGCTTGATATATAGCTCGATTTACAGATAACGCCGCCCTGAGCCATTCCAACCGCAAACTCTGTGCAATGCTGAACCGTGAACGCGCGTCTGCGCATGGAACCTCAGGCCCCCTTGCGGGCGCGCGCGCGCGGTGCTTTATCTGGGTCATGAGCAAGCCCACCGACAACCCCGCTGATCCGTTCAAGAAGGCACTGGCCGAGGCCACCAAAACGATGGCCGATGCGCCTGAAATGACGGTGAGCTATTCGGTCGACCCTTCGGGAATGACCTCTGACACGATGCGCCTGCCGCAGGTGTCGCGCCGGATGACGCGCGACGAGGTGCTGCTGGCGCGTGGCACCGCCGATGCGCTGGCGATGCACCGACGCCACCACGATGCGAAAATTGACGCCCGCTATGCGCCCTCGGGCGATCTGGCGGCCTCGATTTATGAGGCGATGGAAACCGCACGCTGCGAGGCTTTGGGCGCACGCGACATGCCGGGCACGCTGACCAATATCGATGCCAAGATCGCCCATGACGCCGAGCGAAAGGGCTATGCCCAGATTCGCTCTGCGCAAGAGGCCCCGCTTTCGGTGGCGGCGGGCTATTTCGTGCGCGAATTGGCGACGGGGCGCAAATTGCCGGTTGGCGCGTCCAACGTGCTGGATCTGTGGCGCCCCTTTATCGAACAATCGGCAGGCGATGATCTAGAGGGCGTTGATCACGTTCTGGGCGATCAGGCCGCGTTTGCCCGAATGGCGCGCAAGGTCATCGCCGATCTCGGCTATGGCGACCAACTTGGCGACGATCCTGATGAGGACATGGGCGATGAGGGCGAGGACGACCCGCAAGCCCGCCAAGAAGAGGATCAGGGCGAGGATCAGGACTCAGAGCAATCCGAGGAAGACGACGCCGACGCCTCCCCCGAATCCAGCCAAGACACCCAGCAAGATCAAAGCCAGACTACCGTCAGTTCTGACGATCTGGCCGATCAGGAAATGGGCGATGAGGTGGACATGCCGCAGGCCGATGCGCCGCTAGAACCGCCCCCGCCACAGCCCCATTCTGCCGCCGATCCGAATTACACCGTCTTCACGACGGAATTTGACGAGGAGATCGCCGCCGAAGACTTGGCCGAACCGGCAGAGTTGGAACGCCTGCGGTTGTATCTTGATCAGCAGTTGGAACCACTGAAAGGCGCGGTGTCGCGCCTTGCCAACAAGTTGCAACGCCGCCTGCAAGCCCAACAAAGCCGGGCGTGGGAATTTGACCTCGAGGAAGGGATGCTGGACGCAGGCCGCTTGGCGCGTGTGGTCGCCAACCCGACGATGCCGCTTTCGTTCAAGGTCGAGAAAGACACCGAGTTTCGCGACACCGTGGTGACGCTGCTGCTGGACAATTCCGGCTCGATGCGGGGCCGCCCGATCTCGATTGCCGCTATTTGTGCCGATGTTCTAGCGCGCACGCTTGAGCGCTGTGATGTGAAGGTCGAGATCCTCGGCTTTACCACACGAGCTTGGAAAGGCGGGCAATCGCGCGAGAAATGGCTCGCCGAGGGGCGCCCGCAAAGCCCCGGTCGCCTGAACGATCTGCGCCACATTATCTACAAACGCGCCGATGCTCCGATGCGCCGCACGCGGACCAATCTGGGCCTGATGATGAAGGAAGGCTTGCTCAAGGAAAACATCGACGGGGAGGCGCTAGAATGGGCGCATCGCCGGATGATGGCACGATCGGAGTCGCGCAAGATCCTGATGGTGATTTCCGATGGCGCGCCGGTGGATGACTCAACTTTATCCGTCAACCCAGCGATTTATTTGGAAAAACATCTGCGCGACGTGATCGCGATGGTGGAGAAACGCCGCGCCGTGGAATTAATCGCGATCGGGATCGGCCATGACGTGACGCGCTATTATCAGCACGCCGTCACGATCACCGATGTCGAGCAATTGGCCGGCGCAATGACCGAGCAACTCGCCGGTCTGTTTGACAGCGATCCACGGGCGCGCGCGCGTCTTCTGGGTATCAAAAAGGCAATGTGATGTTTCAGGATTTCTCGGTGCAATCGCGCCCCGAATTTGGCCCGCCCCGGCTGGCCGAACTGCGTACAGAAATGGCCAAGGCCGAGCTTGACGGGTTCATCGTGCCACGCGCGGATGCCCATCAGGGCGAATATGTTGCCGCCTGCGATGCGCGTTTGGCGTGGCTCACCGGCTTTACCGGATCGGCGGGATTTTGCATTGCCACCCCCGATCAGGCGGGCGTGTTTGTCGATGGCCGCTACCGCGTGCAGGTGCGCTCCGAGGTCGATCTAGCCCATTTCACCCCCGTGAACTGGCCCGAGATCAAACCCGGCGTTTGGCTGCGCGACAATCTGCCCGAGGGCGCGAAGGTGGGCTTTGATCCTTGGCTGCACACGCGTTCCGAGATCACCAAGATTCGCGCCGATCTGGAAGGCAGCGGGATCGCCCTTGTTGAGTGCGCCAATCTGATCAACGTGATCTGGGCTGATCGTCCTGCCCCACCGATGGCCCCCGCGCGCATCCACCCGCCAGAATTTGCGGGCGAAACGGCTGCTGAGAAACGCACGCGTCTGGCGGCCGACCTGCGCAAACAGGGCGCGGCGGCAGCGGTGCTGACCCTGCCGGATTCGATCTGCTGGCTGCTCAACATTCGCGGTGCAGATATCCCCCGCAATCCCATCGTGCAGGCTTTTGCCGTGCTGTTTGACGATGGCACGGTGAAACTCTTTGCCGAATCCGCCAAGTTCGACGCCGATCTGCACACGCATCTGGGCGATCAGGTCGCGATCCTGCCGATGGCGTCGTTCACCGCCGCGCTTGAGGCGATCGAAGGCCCGGTGCTGGTCGATCCCGACTCTGCCCCGATAGCGGTCGGTCTAACGCTGAGCGATCGCAACACCAAAATCCTCTGGGCGCGCGATCCGTGCATCCTGCCCAAGGCGCGCAAGAACGCCGCCGAAATCGCGGGCATGCGCGCAGCCCATCACCGCGATGCCTGCGCGATGGTGGAATTCCTCGCATGGCTCGACGCGCAGGCCCCCAAGGGTCAGCTGAACGAAATTGATGTGGTCAGCGCGCTAGAGGGGTTTCGCCGCGAAACCAATGCCTTGCTGGATATTTCATTCGACACGATCTGCGGCGCGGGGCCAAATGGCGCAATCGTGCATTACCGCGTGAATGAGGCGACGAACCGCCCCGTCAAACCCGGCGAGTTGCTGTTGGTGGATTCGGGCGGGCAATATGTCGATGGCACGACCGACATCACCCGCACCGTGGCCGTCGGCAATGCGCCCGCCGAGGCACGCGCTCCCTTCACCCGCGTGCTGCAAGGCATGATCGCGCTGTCGCGCGCGCGCTTCCCGCGCGGGGTTGCGGGGGCGCATCTTGATGCGCTGGCACGTGCACCGCTTTGGACCGAGGGCTGGGACTACGATCACGGCACCGGGCATGGCGTGGGGGCCGCGCTTTGCGTGCATGAAGGCCCTGCGCGGATCTCGCGCGTCTCAGATATCGCGCTGGAGCCGGGCATGATCCTGTCCAACGAGCCGGGTTATTACCGAGAAGGCGTGTTTGGCATCCGCATCGAAAACCTGATCGTCACGCAAACCGCGCCCGCCAAGGGCGACAAACGCGATCAACTCAGTTTTGACACGCTGACCTTCGTGCCCATTGATCGCCACTTGATCGCGTCTGAGCTGCTGTCACCCGACGAGCGTAACTGGCTGAACGCCTATCACGCGCAGGTGCTTGACCAGACCGGCCCGCATGTCAGCGCCACGGCGAAAACTTGGCTTGAGGGGGCATGCGCGCCTCTCTGATCGTGCGAACCTGTCAAACGTCGGATGCCTCCGGCGGGAGTATTTTGCGCTAGATGAAAAGCCAGTCTGCTTTCATCTAGCCCCAAATACTCCCCGCGGAGCGACCCCAACGCCCTCTCAAGCCGACCCGGTTATTGAGAAATTACTTGCCGTGCCGCGCGGGCGATGACGATTTCTTCATTCGTCGGGATCACCATCACGCGCACCCGATCCGCGCCGATCTCGCGCGCGTTTTGCGCATTGGCCTGCGGATCCAGCGCGATGCCGAGCCAAGCCATATCGGCGCAGACCTCGGAGCGCAGGCGCGCGGAGTTTTCCCCGATCCCGCCGCAAAACACGATCCCGTCAAGCCCGCCCAAAGCCGCTGCCATCGCGCCGATCTCGCGTTTTATCCGAAAGGCGAAATAGGCGATGGCCTGCGCCGCGTGCGGGTCATCGGAATCCTCAAGCGTGCGCATATCGTTGGAAATACCCGACAGGCCAAGCAGGCCCGATTTTTTATACAGCAGGTCGGAAATATCTGACGCGTTCATCCCTTCCTGATCCATCAAATACAGCACAACCCCCGGATCCAGATCCCCCGAGCGCGTGCCCATCGGCAGCCCGTCGAGCGCGGAGAACCCAAGGCTCGAAGCGATGGATTTTCCGCCTTTGATCGCACACATTGACGCCCCAGACCCCAAGTGGGCGACAACGACGCGCCCCGCATGCAAATCGGGTTCGCTGCGCGCCAACTCGCTTTCGATGTAATCATAGCTCAGCCCGTGAAAACCGTAGCGACGCACGCCCTTGTCGTAATAAGCGCGCGGCAGCGCGTAGACGTCAGACACAAACGGGTGGCCGCGATGAAATGCCGTGTCATAACACGCGACTTGCGGCACGCCGGGAAAGGCGTCAATCGCGGCACGAATACCCGCAAGATTATGAGGCTGGTGCAAGGGCGCATAGGGGGCGAGCCGCGCAAGGTCTTTGATCAACTCCGGTGTCACCTTTTCAGGCGCGGCGTGTTTAAGCCCACCATGCACGATGCGATGCCCAACCGCGCTGATTTCAAGCGCGTCGAAATCGGCTCGAAATGCGTCGAGCGCGGTTTTCAGCGCCGCCGCATTGGTCGCGAATGCCTCAGGCGCGGTTTCCGGCAGCGGCAGGTGCGCACCATCGGAGCCGGTCAGTCTCATCGCCGCCTCACGACGCCCGATCCGGTCCACATGGCCCATCGCCAGCATGTCGAGGTTCTCGGTGAACAGCCCCAGCTTGAGCGAGGAAGATCCTGAATTCAAAGTTAAAATCGCGCGCGTCATTGCACATCCCCCCGCAGTCGAAAGTAGTGGATTGAGGCCACCGCCGCCGAAGCCAGCCGCGCCATCGAACTATCGGAGCGCGAATTGAGGATTACCGGAACTTTCGCCCCCAGCATCAGCCCAGCCCCTTCGGCATGCGAGATATAGGCCAGTTGCTTGGCCAGCATATTGGCGGAGTCGATACCCGGCGCGACCAGCACCTCGGCGCGACCAGCGACCTGCCCACGCAGGCCCTTGGTGCGCGCGGCCCCAAGATCAACCGCGTTATCCATCGCCAGCGGCCCGTCGACCTCCCCCCCCGTAATCTGTCCGCGCTCGGCCATTTTCGACAGAAGTGCTGCATCCAGCGAAGACGGGATTGAGGGCGTCACGGTTTCAACCGCGCTCAGCACGCCGACTTTGGGAACGGCGATACCGATCGAGATCGCAACGTCGATCGCATTCTGCACGATGTCCACCTTGGTCACCAGATCGGGCGCGATGTTGATCGCGGCATCGGTGACGATCAGCGGATGCGGGACGCCGGGCACGTCCATCACAAACACATGGGTAAAGCGCCGCCCCATCCGCAGCCCCGTGACCTTATCCAGCATCGGCTTGAGCAAAGTATCGGTGTGCAAATGCCCCTTCATGATCGCGCCCGCGCGCCCGTCATTGACCAGTTGCACCGCAAGGCGAGCGGCATCGCGCGCACTCTCGGCGGGCAGGATTTCAAAGTGGGTCGCGTCTTTGCCACATTCGGCAGCCGCGCGCATGATCTTTTCGGGATCACCGATCAAAAGCGGCTCGATGATGTGGTGCTCTGCGGCCAAAATCGCCCCCTCCAGCGAGGCGGGTTCCTCGGGGCAGACCACAGCCGTCACTAGATCGGGCAACGGCTCGGCGCGTTCCAGAAGTTTTTCGAAATGGCGATGACGCTGGCTGATCAGGCCGGGCACTTCAAGCGCATCAAATCTCAGGTGCTTCTTGGGGGCAAACACATCGGCCATGCCATCCACGATCAACGCCCCATCGCTGATCCGTGTGACCTGCGTGGCAAAACGCACCGCGCCGTCCTCAAGCTTTTCAACCACCTCGACGCGCGCACATAATTCGTCACCCGCCAAGCCGTGATCGTGAAAATTCAGGCTTTGCGAGCGATAAAGTGTACCCGGCCCCGGCAAAAAGTTACCTAGCACCGCCGTGATCAACGAGGCCACGAACATGCCCGGCGCATAGGCCTCCCGCACCCCGTCGCCATCGCCATCCTCGGCCTCAAGATGGACAGGATTGTGATTACCGGACGCAGCAGCAAAGACATAGAAATCATCCGCCGTACACAGCCGTTTCAGCTCTGCGCTTTGACCGACCTCTATTTCGTCCCATTGCCGACTTTCCAAAATCATCACTCTCTCCTGTCTGTGTGCTGCGCGCATCTTTGCTGTGCCTATCGGTTTCATCTAACCTGCGACAGATGACAAATCTTTGATCCGAGACAAAAACCGCCGACATTTCGTCTCCCCCCTTTCCTGTGCAGCCGCAGACGCCTAAGACCTAGGCAAACTGCACGAAGGAGGTCCGCGATGGCTATCAACGAGGCATTAAGCGCGCTCGAATCGCTGTTGGGCGACCGGCTGAGCCGCGCGGCGGGGGATCGCGATCAGCATGGGCGCAATGAAACCTGGTTTCCCTTTAGCCCGCCCGATGCGGTCGCCTATCCCGAAACCACGCAAGAGGTCTCGGAACTGGTGAAAATCTGCGCCGCGCATGGCGTGGCGATCACGCCTTGGGGCACGGGCACCTCGCTAGAGGGGCACGCGGTGCCGTTGCGTGGCGGGATCAGTCTGGACATGAGCCGGATGAACCGCGTGCTTGAGGTGCTGGCCGAGGATATGCAGGTGCGCGTGCAGCCCGGCGTGACGCGCGTGGCGCTTAATGATGACCTGCGCGCGACGGGCTTGTTCTTTCCCGTCGATCCGGGCGCGAATGCCTCGCTTGGCGGGATGGCCGCGACGCGCGCAAGCGGAACGACGACCGTGCGCTATGGGTCAATGCGCGACAATGTGGCGGCACTTGAAGTCGTGCTGGCCGATGGGCGCATCATTCGCACGGGATCGCGCGCTAAGAAGTCAGCCGCTGGCTATGATCTGACCGCGCTGATGGTGGGGTCTGAGGGCACGCTTGGGATCATCACGGAACTGACTTTGCGCCTGCATGGTCAGCCCGAGGCGATCTCGTCGGCGGTCTGTGCTTTCGATACGCTAGAGGCGGCGGTCGAGACCGTGCAACTTACGATCCAGATGGGCATCCCGATGGCGCGGATCGAATTTGTCGACGCGCTGACGGCCGAGATTTTCAACAAGGCGAATGGCACGAGCTTCCCCGCCAAGCCGCATCTGATGATCGAGTTTCACGGCTCGGACGCAGCGGTAGCCGAGGCATCCGAACGCTTTGGCGAGGTCGTGGCTGATATGGGCGGGGCCGATTTCGAATGGGCCACCACGACCGAGGATCGCAACAAGCTTTGGCGGATGCGGCACGGCGCTTATCCCGCCTCGATCGCGCATCGCCCCGGCTGCATGGGGCTGGTGACCGATATTTGCGTGCCGATCTCGCGCCTCGCCGAGGCAGTGGCCGAAATGGCGGGTGAAATCGCGGCGGCGGGGCTGATCGGGCCAATGGTGGGGCATGTCGGCGATGGCAATTTCCATTCAGTCATGCTGCTTGATCCCAATGACAAGGATGAGTTCAAACGCGCCAAGGACGTGGCGGGCAAGATGGCCAAGCGCGCGCTGGAAATGGGCGGCACTGTGACGGGCGAGCATGGCATCGGCATGGGCAAAATCGGCTATATGCGCGACGAGCACGGGGCGGGCTGGGATGTAATGGGCACGCTCAAAGCAGCGCTTGATCCGCTAAACATTCTCAACCCCGGCAAACTGGTGGAGCAAAAAACATGAGCTTTGAGACGCCAGAAGATTTCCCGCGTGCTTTCGCGCGCGCATGGGGCGCCCGCGATGCCGTTAGCTTGGCAGGCTATTTCGCCGAAGACGCCGATTTTCTGTCGCTCACGGGCGGCGCGGCGACCGGGCGTGAAGAGATCACCGAGCTGCTTGCGGGCGAACTCAGCGGGGCATTCGCGCGCGCGCGTCTTGTGACCGGGCGGATAAAACTGCGCCCGGTCGGCGAGCAGGCCTGCGTGATGCTGCAACGCTTTGTGCTATCAGGGATTTTGCATCCAGATGGCTCGGATGCGGGGCGCGTTGGTGCGGTTTTCGCCGCGACGATGGAGCGCTCGGATGCTGGCTGGGAGATCGTCTCGGCGCAGTTCGTGGTGGAACCCGCCGCCTGAAAAACGCGCGAAGTTACCCGGCGAGTAGCGATTTTGCGGCCGCGCGCGCCGCATCGGTGACTTCCGCCCCCGCGATCATGCGGGCAATCTCGTCGATGCGCTCTGACTCTGGCAGCGCGATCACCTGCGAGGTGGTCATCCCATCGCTCACCGATTTCGCAACGCGGAAATGCGTCGCCCCGCGCGCGGCGACTTGCGGCGAATGGGTCACGACCAGCACCTGCGCGCCCTCGGCCAGTTTCGCAAGCCGGCGACCCACCGCATCTGCAGTCGCCCCGCCAACGCCACGATCAATCTCGTCGAAAATCAATACCAGCGCATCGGCCCCACGCGACAGCACCACCTTGAGCGCGAGCAAGAATCGCGACAGCTCTCCACCCGAGGCGATCTTGTTGAGCGGACCCGCAGGCGCGCCGGGGTTTGTGGCGACCGTAAAGGCCACCCAATCGCGCCCGTCCGGGCCGGGATCGCCCGGCGTGATATGGGTTTCAAACAGCGCGCGCTCCATTTTAAGCGGCGCCAATTCGCCCGCCATTGCCTGATCCAAACGGGTCGCTGCTGCCACGCGCGCCTTGGTCAGATCGGCTGAAGCACGTTCAAATTCGGCACCTGCGCGCGCAAGTTCGACCTCCAGCTCCTCGATCCCCTCAGCGCCTGCATCCAAAGCGGCCAGCTTGTCGCGCAAACCAGTGGCGAACTCGCCCAGCTCATCAGCCAAAACACCATGCTTGCGCGCCTGAGCGCGAATTTCGAACAAGCGCTCTTCGCAAGCTTCCAGCGCGCGGGGATCAAAATCAAGCGCATCCAGCGCGCCCTCGACGCCCTGCAACGCATCGCCCAGTTCCAGCAACGCGCGCTCCAGCGTTTCAAGCGGCCCATCCAGACGCCCCTCAGCGCGCGCCGCCGCCCCTTGCAGCCAGCGGTCGGCATCGCGCATCGCGCCCTCTGCTCCCTCGGGGCCCAAAGCCTGCGCGGCCTTAGCCACATCCTCACGAATTTTGGCCGCGCCTTGCATCAATCGCCGCTGAGTATCCAACGCGGCCTCTTCGCCGGGCTGGGGATCAAGCGCATCCAGTTCCTTGACGGCATGGCGCAGGAAATCTTCCTCAAGGCGCACTGCCTCTAGGTCGGCGCGCGCGGCGTCCAGCTTGCGCTGCGCGGATGAGCGCGCTTTCCACGCCGCGCGGGTCGCGGCAAGACGTTTGGGGTGATCGGCGAACAGATCGAGCAGCGCGCGATGGCCGCGCTCATTAAGCAAGCCGCCGTCATCCTGCTGCCCGTGCAATTCCACCAGCGAGGCCGAAATCTGGCGCAACACTTCGCCACTGGCCCGCCGGTCATTGACCCAGGCAGTCTTGCGGCCATCGCGCGCATTGACGCGGCGCAAGATTAACTCATCCTCGCAGGGCAAACCGGCCTCAGCCAAGATCTCGCGCACAGGATGTTCGGGCGGCAGTTCGAACACCGCCGTCACCTCGCCCTGATCGGCCCCCTGACGCACCAACTCGGCCCGCCCCCGCCAGCCCAGCACAAAGCCCAGACAGTCGAGCAAAATCGACTTGCCCGCCCCGGTTTCTCCCGTAAGCACGTTAAGACCGGCCCCGAAACTGAGTTCGAGCCGGTCTATAATCAAGATGTTGTGGATATCCAGCGAACGCAGCATGTCAGCCAGTCCCGCATGAGATCAGAGCCATTCGCCTTTGATCACCTGCCGATAAACCTTTGCCAACCAGCCGTTGCCCTTGGCTTCGGGCTTGAGGCCCTTTTTCGCCAACAGATCAAAAGCGTCTTGGTAGAAAGGCGAGGATTGGAAGTTGTGACCCAGAATCGCGCCCGCAGTCTGCGCTTGGTCGTTGATACCAAGGGCAAGATAGGCCTCGACCAGACGTTCTAGCGCCTCGGGCGTGTGCGCGGTGGTCTGGAACTGCTCGACCACAACGCGGAACCGGTTGATCGCGGCGGTGTAATTGCCACGTTTCAGGTAATAGCGCCCGATCTCCATCTCTTTTCCGGCCAGATGGTCGAAGGCAAGATCAAATTTCAGAATCGCAGATTGGGCGTATTCGCTATCGGGATATTTCTCGATCACATCACGCAGCGCCTGCAACGCCTGATAGGTCAAACCCTGATCGCGACCCACCTCGTCGATCTGGTCGTAATAAGACAGCGCCAGAAGATATTGCGCATAGGCCGCATCTTCATCGCCCGGATAGGTATCAAGGAAACGTTGCGCCGAGGCCCGCGCCTCTTCGTATTTCTTGGCGCGGTGTTGGGCGTAAGCCTCCATGATCAGTGCGCGCTTGGCCCATTGCGAATAGGGATAAAGCCGCTCGACCTCGGAGAAATATTTCAGCGCATCGGCGGGACGGCGCGGATTGCCGACCTCTAGTTCATATTCGCCACGCTCGTAAATTTGTTGCGCGGTAAAGTTTTCCAGATTGGGCATATCCTTTTGATTTGCACCGCACGCGGCCAAAACGGTCACAAGACCAAGAGCCCCGAGTTTCGCTGCCGCTGTTTTGCCGCGCCCCATGCCCTGCCCCAATCCTCTTAACTACCGGGGGAAAGGCCCCGGACCCGTATCCTGACACCCGCTTCGCGCGGGGGGTTTGGGTTGTCCTAGCACAGAAAAATCCGGGGCGCAAAATGCCTTTGATGCCTTTTTGCCCAAGCTTGCGTAACGTGACAAACCTGTTCACTCGGAGCTGCGTAAATTAGGCCGAAACAAGCGCTTTTGCAGGACAAACACCCGCACCGGGCAAAGCGTAGGACTGCGCGTCCGAACACTCTTCCCAAGCCCAAGCACTGGGATCGGCAAACAAGGCGCGCAACAATTTGTTCGTCAACGCATGGCCCGAGCGCGTCCCGGTGTAACGCCCCAGAATCGGCGCGCCAGCCAGCGCAAGATCACCAAGTGCGTCCAGCATCTTGTGACGCACTGCCTCATCGCTGTGACGCAGACCACCGGGGCTGAGCACTTGATCGCCCTCGATCACGACTGCGTTTTCATAAGTGCCGCCAAGTGCCAGCCCATTGGACTGCATCATTTCGACATCAGAGCGACGGCAGAAAGTGCGGCTATCCATCAGCTCGCGCACGAACGCGCCATTCGACATTTTCAACGTCTTATGCTGAACGCCAATCGCGGCATCGCTAAAATCAATGTGAAAGTCGATTTCAAGCGCAGCCGCAGGGTCCAAGCGTGCCACGGCAGCGCCTTCGCGCACTTCGATATGCTTGAGAACGCGGATCGCGCGCATCGCGCCGTTCAACTGGCGCAGGCCGGCCTCGCAGAACGCCGCGACGAAAGGCGCAGAAGACCCATCAAGGATTGGAACTTCGGGACCGTCAATTTCGACCAGCGCATTATGCACACCCGACCCGACCAGCGCGGCCATCACATGTTCAATGGTGGACACCTGAACGCCATCGGCATTTTCGATTTTCGTGCAAAGCTGTGCGGCTGGAACATTGCTCCACAGCGCCGCGATACGCGGGTTAACACCGGTTACATCGGTGCGGCGAAACACAATGCCATTGCCCGCAGGCGCGGGATGCACACGCATCTCTACTGGTGCCCCGGAATGGAGCCCAACGCCCGAAAAGCTTACGGTTCTGGCAAGAGTGGTTTGCACGGTGTGACCTCACGACTTTTATCTTTGGCGGTAACGGAATCTCAACTCTCTGTACCGCAATCTCAGTTAGTCAGATGGTCAACGCATCTCAACTCACTCTTTGTAACGGAGTGAAACAATGGCGCACGCGTCGGGCAAAACACCGCCTAACGCGGCATAACGAATTGATTTCCATAGAAAAAGGGCCGGAAAACTCCGGCCCCCATTACAGTTTTGTGATAACGTTTTTTCTTAGTTTGCCTGACGGCGCAGGAAGGCGGGGATCTCAACGCGATCCTGCTCGTCGGTTTGCTCGTCGTCATAGACCTCAGCGCGGGGTTGTTGCTGTTGCACCGGCGCTTGTGCGCGCGGCGCGGCCTGCGGCTGGGCGTGCTGGGGATGCGCGCCCTGACCCTCACCGCTGTGGCCGGTCATCCGGTTGATCAGCGAGTTGATCCCAAAGCGCGGCTTTTCGGCCTGCGGTTGGGGGGCCTCTTGGGCGTGCGCGGGACGCGTTGCCGCCATCGGGCGCTGTCCTGCGGGCGCTTTGCCAACAGCCGCTTCAAGACGGCGCAGCGCCTCGGGGGACGGCGTGCCGGGCTGGCGCGGACGCGGGGCGACATAACCCTGAGCTTCATCCTCGACATAGAGATCGGGCTGCGGTTCACGCGGCGCGCTATAGGCCGGGGGCGGCAGATCGTCAGTGGCCTGTTGGGGGGCCGAAGCACGCGCAGCGGGAGCATCAAACAGCGTGCGCTCATGGGCCTGCTGAGGCTGCGACGCGGGCTGATGCGCCTGCGGTGCCGGTTGCGGCGCGGGGCGCGAAACGGGCTGTGCCGAGGTCACCGAAAGTGCCGCAGCAGCTTGCTGCACTTGCGGCTGAGGCGCGGGCTCGTAAACGTGCTGGGGCGCGTAGTCTTCGGTGTGATGGGTCGCAGCTTCGACCGCTTCTGCCGCCGGTTTCAGCGGCTCAGCCATCGAACGGCGCGGCACCGGGATGTCCGTGGTGGCAACAACCGCATCAATACCGGTGGCCACGACCGAGACGCGCATCGAGCCTGCCATATCCGGGTCCAACGTCGAGCCGACGATGATATTGGCTTCCGGATCGACCTCTTCGCGGATCCGGTTTGCAGCCTCGTCCAGTTCAAACAGGGTCAAATCGTAGCCGCCAGTGATGTTGATCAGCACGCCTTTCGCGCCGGCGAGCGAAATCTCGTCGAGCAGCGGGTTGGCGATGGCCTTCTCAGCAGCCTGAACAGCGCGATCATCGCCATCGGCCTCGCCCGTGCCCATCATGGCTTTGCCCATCTCGTCCATCACGGCGCGCACGTCGGCAAAATCAAGGTTGATCAGGCCGGGACGCACCATCAGGTCGGTCACGCCCTTGACGCC
The DNA here is from genome assembly GCF_048263065.1 of Thioclava sp. Classification (NCBI taxonomy): domain Bacteria; kingdom Pseudomonadati; phylum Pseudomonadota; class Alphaproteobacteria; order Rhodobacterales; family Paracoccaceae; genus Thioclava; species Thioclava sp. The sequence goes on along the minus strand of NZ_JBLXEM010000005.1, from coordinate 146,442 downwards.
CTGATACAGAACGTCATCAGCCAGTGCGAAGGCTTCGGTAAAGGTGGTCTTTTCATTCGCCAGACGGAACAGGTTCTGGTTGGGAATGATGATCAGCGTATCGACGACCTTTTGCAGCGCTTCCAGACCTTCTTCGGCCTGACGCATCCGCTTGGCGCCCTCAAACTGGAACGGCTTGGTCACGACGCCCACGGTCAGCACACCCAATTCGCGCGCAGCTTGCGCGATGATCGGCGCAGCGCCGGTGCCCGTGCCACCGCCCATACCGGCAGTGATAAAGCACATATGCGCGCCCGCGAGGTGATCGACGATCGCCTCGATGCTTTCTTCAGCAGCAGCGGCACCGACCGAGGGCCGCGCGCCGGCACCCAAACCTTCAGTTGCCTTCACGCCCATCTGCACGCGGGCCTCTGACTTCGACTGCTGAAGCGCTTGTGCGTCGGTATTCGCGACCACGAACTCAACGCCCTCCAACTTCTGTTCGATCATATTATTGACCGCGTTGCCGCCTGCGCCGCCAACACCGAAAACAGTGATCCGAGGCTTGAGGTCCTGATGCTCTGACATCATGAGATTCAACGTCATGTGGTTTATCCGCCTGTTGCTGCTGCCCGGCCCTGTCCCAGACCGTAATGAATAGAAATTAGACTGAATTTAGCTATGAATCACCTAAACGTCACGCAAAAACTTACCCCAAGACACAAAATCTGGAGTTCTCTTTTGCGTGACAAGCGGTATTTCGCGTATTGCGCTGAATATAGTGGGTTTTAGCAGACACTCTGCTGCCCCTGCGTAACATCAGGTAAATGATGCACGCGCGCGCTTTTCCCAAACCATCACTTTTTCAACATTTCACCAATTATCGCGGAACCAACGGATTGCCCGACGGATAGAGCGCCCGCCCATCGTTTCGGGGGGCAATTCGAAATCCCACCATTCATCTTGGGGATGGGCCGCAAACAGCGCCAAGCCCACCACCGAAGAAAAACCCGATCCCGTTGCAGCCTGAGGCAAACCTTGCACCCGCATCGGGCGACCCAGACGCACATTCTGGCCTAAAATCCGCGCCGCCAACCCGTCAAGACCCGGGATCTGGCTCGCCCCGCCGGTCAACACGATCTGCTGGCTCGGCAAATGTTCAAATCCAGCGGCGTCCAAAATCGCGCGCACATCTTCAAGGATTTCCTCGACACGCGGGCGCATGATGCCAATCAACTCGGCGCGACTGATCTGACGGCGATCCTTTTCCCAATCGCCAGACTCTCCGCCCAACTCGATCATCTCGCGATCATCTATGCCCGTTGCATGCACGCCGCCATGGAAGGTCTTGATCCGCTCGGCCACCGCCATCGGCACTTGCAGCCCGGCGGCGATATCGCGGGTGACATGATCGCCCCCCAGCCGCACCGCGTCGCCATAGATCATGTGCTTTTTCATAAAAATCGACACGCCCGTCGCGCCGCCGCCCATATCGACACAGGCCGCGCCCAGCTCCTGCTCGTCCTCGACAAGGCTGGAAATGCCCGACACATAGGCCGAGCTAGCAATACCGGCGAGCTCCAGATCACAGCGCCGGATGCAGTAAATCAGGTTCTGGATCGCGGTATCTTCGACCGTCAGCAGATGCATATCGACCGCCAGACGCGATCCGGCATGACCGCGCGGATCACCCAGCCCCGTGCGATGATCGAGCGCAAAGTTCACCGGTTGGGCGTGCAACACCTCGCGGCCATGCCCGATAGGGGGCATATCACAGGCCGCCAGAACGCGCCCGACATCGGTCTCTGATACCGTCTCACCTTGCAGATCAATCGCGCCCTCAATCCCGTAAGAGCGCGGCCGCGCGCCCGAGAAACAGGCAATCACATGATCGACGCGGGTGTTGGCCATCTTTTGCGCGGCCTGAACGGCGGTGCGAATGGCACGCTCGGTTTCCGCCATCGCGTCAATCTCGCCAAAGCGCACGCCGCGTGAACGCGTTGTGGCCGCGCCAATCACACGCGCGGCCGCATGTCCGGCAAGAGAACCCTCGCCTTCGGTGCCGCCGGGATTGTCAAAGCGCAGCACCAGACAGGCAATCTTCGAGGTGCCGATATCAAGCAACGCGATCACCCCGCGCTGCATCGCCGCCTTGCGCATATTGCGCATCGCGCGCTGGGACTCGTACAAATCGGTCATTGGCTGGCCCTTACTTTGAGACTGTCGGATTGCACCTGCCGGAACGCGCTAAGCGCAGGTTCGCTCAGGCGGATCGTCGGGCGGTCTTTGTTACGAAAATCAATCACGGTGAAATCGCGTGCGAGCAAATCCTCGGCGGTATTGAGCGCAAGGATGCGATCCAGCGCGGCCTGCGGATCGATCTCGGGCAACATGATGCGCTGATCGTGATCCAGAACCATGTCCCAGCGCCGTTCACCCATTCGTTCCAGCCCGCGCAGACGCGGCAGGATCGGCCCCGCATCTGCGATCAAACGCAGTGCTTCGGGCACCGCCTTATCTGCGCCCTGCCCCACGATCAGCGGCAGGCCGGGACGGGCCTCACGCGTGAGCAGCGTGGCGACGCGATGCCCGGTCGTATCGAGCATCTCGATCCCTTGCGGCTTGCGCCACAAAATTGCAGGCACGCGCTGCGTTACATCGGCCTCAAGCACACCACCAGGGCGGATCACAAGGCTCACATCGGCCACCGCATCCAAACGCGCAATCGTGTCGCGATAGGCATCAAGATCAAGATCAAAGCTGGAGGCGGGCAGCTGCGTGGGCAGCATCGCGCGGATCGCGCGCGACACTTCAGGGCCCGCGCCCTCGATTTTCAGCAGCGACACCATGAATTCCGGGCGATGTTCGATCTTTTCGCGCACATCCTGCACGCGCGAGATCAGATCGGCGCGCCGCCCCTGATCGCCAAGCCAAATGCCAAGCCCCAAAACGACGACAAACACCGGCAGACCGATACGCGTCAGCGCGCGAACAGCCGGGGTCAGCCACAGGCGTTGCAGCCGAAACGACAGCCGCGAGGGGGCCGGATCGCGGGTGCCCGGGCGGCGACCGCGTTGATAGACACGGGCGGGAACGCCGCCACGATGATCAGCCGCCACATAAACCGGATTACGCATCAACGATCGCATGAGGCGTCCTCCACCAGCCACGCACAAAGCGCGGAGAAATCGACGCCGCAACTGGCGGCCTGTTCGGGCGACAGCGACGTCGGCGTCATGCCCGGCTGGGTGTTGGTTTCCAGCAGCACCAGACCTTGCAAGCCGCGCGTATCATCCCAGCGATAATCGGTGCGCGACATGCCGCGACAGCCCAGCACGTCATGGGCGCGCTTGGCGTAATCGAGGCAGGCCTCGGTGATGTCGTCGGGCAGATCGGCGGGGCACACATGGCGCGACCCACCCACTTGGTATTTCGCGGCGTAATCATACCAGCCCTCGGTGATGATCTCAGTCACACACAGCGCGCGATCGCCCATCACCGACACGGTCAGCTCACGCCCTTGAACATAGGCTTCGACCATCACCTGAGCGGGCATTTCGTCAGACAGTTGCGGCGGCGCGTTGGCCTCGTCCATCACCAGATAGACGCCGACCGACGAGCCCTCGTTATTGGGCTTGACGACATAAGGCGCGGGCATCACATGGCGCGCCATCACATCGACTTTCGCGGCAATCACCGAGGGCACGATCGGCAACCCGGCCTGCGCATAAATCTGCTTGGTGCGCGCCTTGTCCATCGCCAGCGCCGAGGCCAGAACGCCGGAATGGGTATAGGGGATGCGCAACCATTCAAGAATGCCCTGAACGCAGCCATCTTCGCCCCAACGCCCATGCAAAGCGTTGAAAACGCAGTCTGGTTTCACGTCCAAAAGACGTTCAACGAGGTCCGCACCCGCGTCAATTTCGATTGCTTCAAATCCCGCCGTGCGCAGTGCCTTGACGCATTCGCGCCCAGAAGACAAAGAGACCTCCCGCTCAGCAGAAGGGCCGCCCATCAGTACCGCCACACGTTGGGATGCCCTGCTCGACATACCCGCCACTTTCGCCATTTGCGGGGGTTATCCCCCGTCAACCTTATTTAGTAACCGCGCCAGGCCGGTGATCTTACGTCCCGAATTCACCCACGCGCTTAATTTCCCACTCTAACGAAATTCCGCTGTTGTGCAAAACCTTTTTACGCACCTCTTCGCCAAGATTTTCAAGATCGGAAGCACTCGCCTGATCGGCGTTGATTAAAAAATTGCTATGTTTCTGAGACATTTGCGCTCCACCAAGACGCGCGCCGCGCAAACCTGCCGCGTCAATCAGCGTCCACGCCTTGAGATCATGCACGTCATCTTCGCGCCCGGTTGACGAAAACCCGGCCGGATTGCGAAAGGTAGACCCTGCCGAGCGCTCTTTGGTGGGCTGGCTGGCGTCGCGCTTGGCGATTTGCTCGACCATGCGCGCCTCAAACGCCTCGGGGTCGCCGGAATCGGTGCGAAAGCGCGCCCCGATCAGCACAGCCCCCTCGGGCAAGTCACTGTGGCGATAGCCAAAATTCAGGTCATCCGCTGTCAGCGTCACGATATCGCCGCTGCGCGTGATAGCGCGCGCCTCGATCAGGTGATCGGCCACATAGGCCCCATAGCAGCCCGCATTCATCACCACCGCGCCGCCAATACTGCCCGGAATGGTGCGCAGAAATGTCAGATCGCGCCCGGCTTGCGCAGCGCGGCGCGCGACATGCGCATCCAGCGCCGCCGCCCCGGCGGTGACGCTCGCGCCCTCAATCTCAATCGCGTTAAAGCCGCGCCCCAGCCGGATCACCACCGCGCGCAAACCGCCATCGCGCACGATCAGGTTCGACCCCACCCCCATCGGGAAAACGGCGATATCGTCTGGCAGTCCGCGCAGGAAATCGGCCAGATCGGCCTTATCGGCAGGCTGGAACAGCCAGTCGGCAGGACCACCGACACGCAGCCATGTCAGATCGGCAAGCGGGCGGTTGGGCGTCAGCGCGCCGCGCGGGGTATAGCTGGACGGGTTGGTCATGGCGGCTGTGTTAGCGGTGACGCGCGGATCAGACAAGAGCGCAGTCGCGTCTAGCCCTTGCGCGCCCCAAAAGTCTTGCGCAGCCCGCGCATCAAATAGATCAGCGGCCAGCGCAGCACCGACATCGCGCCAGCCAGCAGCAAGAGCGCAACGATCACGCCATGCACCGCCCCCACCCAGATCAGCAGCGGCACCGCGAGCACGATCAAGATGACCGCCGCAGCCCAGTGAAACCGCCTCGGCCCAAGCGCGATCAGCGTCGCGCAAAGTGCCCAGAGACAGGCCAGAACGAGCGGGGTGGTCATGTCATGCTTTCAGCTTTTCAGGCAGATTGTTGGCCCAGGTCGAGATTGTGCCCGCGCCAAGGCAGACGACGATATCGCCGGGGCGCGCTTGTTCGCGCACCAGCCGCGACAGGTCATCCTCGGACAGGATCGCGCGGGCGTGACGGTGGCCATGCGCGATCAGCCCTGCGACCAGATCATCGCGCGATGCGCCCTCAATCGGGTCTTCGCCAGCGCCATAGACTTCAGCGATGGCGACCACATCGGCCTCGTTAAAGCAGGTACAGAAATCATCAAACAGCGAATGCAGACGCGAATAACGATGCGGCTGATGTACCGCGATCACGCGCGCACCGGGTTTCACCGATTGCCGCGCGGCTTTCAAAACGGCTGCGATTTCAACGGGGTGGTGGCCGTAATCGTCGATGATCGCGACGCCGCCCAGCACTTCGCCGACTTTGGTAAAGCGCCGATTGACACCGCCGAACGCGGCCAGCGCCTCGCGGATCTCGCTGCGCTTCATGCCCAGATGGCGCGCAACCGCCACAGCCGCCAAAGCGTTCGAGACGTTGTGATCGCCCGGCATCGGCAGGGTGCAGCCCTCGATCACCGGCTTGCCCTCTTCGCCTTGCAGCGCGATGTCGAAATGCGCCACGCCTGCGTCATAATGCAGCCCCACCGCGCGCACATCAGCCTGCGCGTTAAACCCGAATGTCACGACGCGGCGGTCGTTGAGCTTGCCCACCAGCGTTTGCACCTCGGGGTGATCGGTGCAGCACACCGCCAGCCCGTAAAACGGAATATTGGAGACGAAATCGTAAAACCCTTTGCGCAGAGCATCGAAATCGCCCCAATGCTCCATGTGCTCGGGGTCGATATTGGTCACGATGGCGATGGTCGCGGGCAAGCGGTTAAAGCTGCCATCGCTCTCGTCGGCCTCAACCACCATCCACTCGCCCTCACCCGCGCGCGCGTTTGAACCATAGGCGTGAATGATGCCGCCATTAATCACGGTGGGGTCGAAATTGCCCTTGTCCAGCAGCGTCGCCACCATCGTCGTGGTGGTCGTCTTGCCATGCGTGCCGCCAATCGCGATGTTGGATTTGAGCCGCATCAGCTCGGCCAGCATCTCGGCGCGGCGCACCACGGGCAGACCGCGACGGCGCGCTTCCTCCAGCTCGGGATTGCCACGTTTGATCGCGGTCGAGATCACGACAACGCCCGCCTCGCCCAGATTTTCAGCGCGCTGGCCCTCGAAAAAGGTCGCGCCCAAACTCTCCAGCCGCTGCGTGATTTTCGATGCTTTCGCATCCGAGCCCTGCACGGTGAAGCCCTGCGTCATCAGCACCTCGGCAATACCGGACATGCCAATGCCGCCGATGCCGACGAAATGAATGGGGCCGAGTTCTCCGGGCAGTTTGGTCGCGTTCATGTATTTTGTCCTGCTAGATCTTGCACAAGCGCCACAAGCCGCTCGGTCGCATCGGGAACGCCGTAGGAAACGGCGGCGAGCGTCATTTGCAGCGCGCCGTCGGGATTGTCCAGCACCAGCGCGATCTGGTCGCGCAGCGTGTCGGCGTCGAGTTTACTTTCGGGAATGGTGATCGCACCGCCCGCCTTGGCCAGCCCCTTGGCATTGGCACTTTGATGATCGCCCGCCGCCGCCGCGTAGGGGATCAAAATGGCGGGACGCCCGATCACGGAAATATCGGCGATCGAACTGGCCCCGGCGCGCGAAATCACAAGCTGGCATTCGCTAAGGCGGCGCGGCACATCGTTGAAAAAGGTCTCGACCTCGGCGGTGATGCCTGCCGCGTCATAGGCTGCGATCACGCGCTCCAGATCCTCAGAGCGCGCCTGATGGGCGACGCGCAGATTGGCGCGCTGGGTTTCTGGCAGGCCCGCCATTGCCGCAGGCACGGTATCCGACAGAATGCGCGCACCCTGCGAGCCGCCGATCACCAAAATCGACATCGGATAATCGCCGGGCGAGATATAAGCCGCGCCCGCGCGTTCCAGAATACTCGCGCGCACCGGGTTGCCAGTATATTCGGCCTGAACGCCATCCGGCACATCTGTGGGCCAAGTGCCACACGCAAAGCGGTTCACCCGCTTGGCAAACACCCGGTTCACCCGCCCCATGATGCCGTTTTGTTCGTGAATGGCGCGCGGTAATCCCAGAAACGTCGCCGAGGCAAGCGCAGGGATCGTCGGATAGCCGCCAAAGCCCACGACTACCGTGGGGCGATCGGAGACATTGCGCATAATGGCCGAAATGATGCCGCCAAAAATCTTGAACGGGGTTAGCAGTTTCGCCAGCACTCCGCCACGCGCGAAGGTTGCCGAACTCACCTGTTCCACCGCAACCACATGGGGAAAGCCGCCCGCATAGCGCGCCCCGCGCGCATCCGTGCTCAGCTTGACGCGCCAACCCCGGCGCACCATCGCCTCTGCCAGCGCCTGGGCGGGAAACATATGCCCGCCCGTGCCGCCTGCGGCGATTAGCAATAACGGAGTTTTATCCTTGGCCATGTCACCCTCCGGGGTTAGCGGCCGCGCCGTGCCAGAATATCGGAAATCTGACCCTGCGGGCGCGTTCGCGTCAGCGCAAGCAACATACCCACCGCAATGCCCGACGCAATGACTGAAGACCCGCCATAGCTGACGAACGGCAAAGTCATGCCTTTCGCGGGCAAAAGCCGCACAGCCACGCCCATATTGATGATCGCCTGAATCCCAAACGCACAGGCCAGACCGGTGCCCGCAATACGCGTGAAGGGGTCACGCTCGCGCGTCAGGCGCAGCATTGAGCGGATCACCACCGTCGCGTAAAGCGCGATGATGCACAGCACCAGAATCAATCCGTATTCTTCCGCCGCGACCGCGATGATAAAGTCGGTATGCGCATCAGGCAGCGACCATTTCACCGAGCCCTGCCCCACACCGACGCCAAAGAACCCACCCTCTTGGATGGCGTTTGTCGCATAGCCAATCTGCGTGCGCGGATCGACATCGGTCGATAGAAACCCGTCAATGCGACGCGCGAAGTGGTCCGAGAAGTTATAGGCGAAAAAGCCCCCCGTGATCGCCAGACCGCCGATGCCAGTCAGCAGCGCAATCGGCGCGCCCGAGACGAAATACATCACCGACCACGCAAACAGCACCAGCGAGGCTTGGCCAAAATCGGGCTGCAGCGCCAGCGCCACCACAATCACGCAGGTCAGCAAGAAGGAATAGGCACGACCGGGCGGGCCGCCGACCTCATGCGCGGCGGCCATGAACCACGCCGAGATGATCACGAAACCGGGCTTGAGAAACTCCGAGGGCTGCACTGAGGCAAAGCCAAGGCTATACCAACGCACCGCACCCTTGCCGAAATCCGTGCCCAGAAGCGGCAACAACATTACCGCCACAAACGCGCCTGCAAAACCGATCACGCCAAGACGGCGGATCTGGCGCGGGTCCAGCATCGAAATTCCCAGCATGACGATCAGCGCGATGACGCCAAACACCGCCTGACGTTTCACATAGTAAAACTGCTCCAGCCCGTTGCGTTCCGCCAGCGGTACTGAAGCCGCTAGCCCCAGCAACATGCCCACCCCGAACAAGATCAGCACCGCTGAAAGCGCCCATTTATCAATGGTGCGCCACCATTTCGGAAGAACAGGTTCACCTGCGCGCACAGGCACAGTGCCAAAGGCCATCTCTGTCATGGGTAATACCGCCGTCGCTGCCTCAAATCGCCCGTTTGCCGGGTCTAGGGCAAAGAGTAGCTGAAATCGCATACGCTGGCTAGGAAAAAGGGAGCGCATACAGCGGGATGGAGCGCACGATAGGATCACGCAGTCCTTGCGCACGAAAATCCCTTTCCCCTTCCCCTTGGTTCAAATATCCCGGGGGTGCGGGGGCCGGCCCCCGCTTGGCGCAGGAGACAGGCATGATACCGGTTCAGGGCTATGACGGACAAAAGGTGGCGGTTCTGGGTTTGGGCCGTTCGGGACTGGCAAGCGCGACTGCGTTACGCGCAGGCGGGGCCGAACCGATCTGCTGGGATGACAGCCCCGAGGGACGCGCACGCGCCGAGGCGGCAGGCTTCACCTGCACCGATCTGACCAAGCAGGGCGCGTTTGACAATATCGCGGCGCTGATCACCTCCCCCGGTATCCCGCATCTCTATCCCGCCCCCAATCCGGTGATTGCGGCAGCGATGGTGGCGGGCGTACCGGTCGATAATGATATCGGGCTGTTTTTTGCCTCTTGGGCCACGCCCGAGTGGGAGAATTTCGACATTGCCCCGCGCACGATCTGCGTCACCGGATCGAACGGGAAATCGACCACCACCGCGCTGATCCACCACATCCTGACCGAGGCCGGGCGGTCGTCGCAGATGGCGGGAAATATCGGGCGCGGCGTGCTTGATCTCGACCCGCCCGAAGCGGGCGAAGTTGTCGTACTGGAACTCTCAAGCTATCAAACCGATCTGGCGCGCGCGCTGACCCCCGATATCGCCGTTTTCACCAATTTGACGCCCGATCATCTGGATCGTCACGGCGGCTTGGGGGGGTATTTCGCCGCCAAACGCCGCCTGTTTTCCGAGGGAGGGCCAGATCGCGCCGTGATCGGCGTGGACGAACCCGAGGGCACCTATCTGGCCAATCAGATGGCCGTGTCGCGCAGCGATGATCGCGTGATCCGGGTGTCGGCGGCGCGCAAGCTTGGCGATTGGGGCTGGTCGGTTTTTGCGCGCAAAGGGTTCCTGAGCGAATGGCGCAAGGGTCGCCAGATTGCCTCGATTGACCTGCGCGATGTGACGGGACTGCCCGGCGCACATAACCACCAAAACGCCTGCGCCGCCTACGCCGCCGTGCGCGCGCTGGGCATCGCCCCGCGCGAGATCGAGGCCGCGTTTCATAGCTTTGGCGGGCTGCCCCATCGCAGCCAGACCTTGGCAGAAAAGGGCGGCGTGCGCTATGTCAACGATTCCAAGGCCACCAATGTCGACAGCGCCGCCAAGGCTTTGCAAGCGTTCAAGAATATCCGCTGGATCGCGGGAGGATTGGAAAAAGAGGGCGGCGTGACGGGGCTGAAACCGCATCTCGGTTCCGTTAAGAAGACTTATCTCATCGGCCATTCCGCGCGCGATTTCGCGCTTGAACTCGCCCCGCTAGAGCATGAAATCTGCGAGACGATGGAGGCCGCCGTCGTCGCCGCCGCGCGCGATGCAGCGCCGGGCGACACCGTGCTACTGGCCCCCGCCGCTGCCAGTTTCGATCAATACCCCAATTTCGAGAAACGCGGCGATCATTTTGCCCAACTGGTCGCTGCCCTGCCCGACTAGGCAGGGCCGCGATACCGCTACTGCGCCGCCCGCCAGCTTGCGTGCCATTTGCGCGCGATGCTTAACAGCGGTGGGACAAGCAATGCGATGATGATTACCCACATCACCTTGGCAATCTCGCTGTGGAAAAAGATCGTCGGGGACCCTTTGCCAATGATCATGCCTTGCGAAAATCCGTTCTCTGCGATCGGGCCCAAGATAAGGCCAAGGATCAATCCCTCAAGCGAATAGCCCAGCTTTTTAAGCAGCAAACCGAACGTGGCAAACGCGATCATCAGATAGATATCAAACACCGATTGGTTCAGCGCATAACAGCCCAGCACCGCAAAAGCCGAGACAATCGGCACCATCACCGAGGGCGGGATCAGCGCGATACGCGCAAGGTAGGGCGCAAAGGCTAAGCCAATGATTAGAAACGTGAAATTTGCCCCGAACATCGACAGGATGAACGGATAGGTGCGATCAGCGTGCACGGTGAATAATTCCGGCCCCGGAATCATGCCGTGAATAATGAACGCCCCCATCAGCGCCGCCGCAACCGAATTGCCCGGAATTCCCAGCGTCAACGTGGGCACAAGCGAGCCACCGACACAGCCGTTATTGCCCGCCTCAGCAGCCGCCACACCCTCGGGGTTTCCTTTACCAAACATGTGCTTGGCTTTCGAGATTTGCTTGGCAAAATTATACGAGATAAAGGCCGCAATCGTGGCTCCCTCGCCCGGCAAAATCCCGATCACGGTGCCGGTGCCCGACCCAAGCGCCATGTATTTGCCAAGACCTTTGGGCAGTTTCGCGCGCTTTTGCGAGCCGCCAATTGCCGAGGTGTCAATCGGGGCATGTTCGCGTTGACCGGCCAGTTCCAACATCTGAAGCATCGAGAACAGTCCGATCAGCGCGGGCATGAAGTTGATCCCGTCGATCAGGTCGGTCAGCCCGAACGTATAGCGCAAGCCGCCTGACATATTGTCTGTGCCCACCACCGCGATGATCATGCCCAAAAACCCAGATAGCAGCGCCTTGAGCAGCGAGGTGTTCTCATCAACAATCGAGACGATCCCGGCCAGCCCCATCAACGCCAGCAAGAACGTCTCGGCTGGCCCAAACTCAAGCGCTTGTCGTGCCAGTAGCGGGGCAAACATCAGTAGAATAGCGACCGAAAACGTCCCGCCCATGAACGACGCGATGACCGAGGTTTTCAGCGCCACGCTGCCCTCGCCACGGCGCGCCATCGGGTAGCCCTCAATCGCGGTGGCCACGGCGGCGGGCGTGCCGGGCGTATTCAGCAAAATCGCGGGAATTGAGCCGCCATACATCGCGCCGCAATAAATGCCACCCAGCAACATCAGCCCCAAAGTCGGGTCCATCGTGTAGGTGAAAGGCACCAAAAGCCCCACCGCCATCGTCGCGGTCAGGCCCGGCATGCCGCCCACGACAACGCCCGCAAATGTGCCCAGAACGATGGTCAGGATCGCGGGCAGCGTGAAAACTTCCGATAGGTATTCCATCAAGGTCGCATTCTTAGAATTGAGGGCCGGGAAGCCTGATACCCAGGACCACGACAAAGATCAGATAGACCACGACCAGCAGACCCAAGGTCGTGCCCGCAATCACAATCGGGTTGCGCTGGCCCAGCATCAGCGAGATCACCGGAATGAACGCCGCCGCCGGAATAAAGAACCCAAGGGTGTCGAACGCGATGGCAAAGGCGATCAGCCCCGCGATCAGCCCGACAAACCGCGGGACATGCCCGGTCAGCGCAAGCGGCACTGTAGGTTTTTCTTTCCACAGACTCAGGCCAAGTTGAATAGCCCCCAGTCCACCAAGGCAGAGTGAGAGAAAGCGCACATATTTAGCGGATGTCTTTTGCGCGATGCCGGGATAGCTGGCGGTGCTGATATAGAGCAGCACCGCCAGAACCACAAAGCCCGCAAGGACGATCCGATCAACGGTCGTCCGGCTCATTACCACGGAGCCGCGTTATACACGTCCTTGACCGAGGTCTCCAGATTTTCGAGATATGTCGTGTAATCCGGTCCGTTCATCGGCAGCAGATCAATCTTGCTAGCCGCGCATTTTTTCTGAAACTCCGGGTCAGCCATAACCGTCGCCAGCATGTCATCCAGTTTGGTCTGAATCGCCGGGTCGATTCCCGCCGGGGCCACAAAGCCGCGCGTCGCGGTCATCATGACATTAAAGCCCTCTTCTTTGGCCGTCGGAATATCCTGCGCTGAAGCGGCGCGCTTGTCGGTCAGGATCGCGATGATATGAGCATCGCCCGATTTATGCTGCGCAATCATCTGCGACAGGTTCATGAACGAGGCATCGACATGCCCGCCCAAGATCGCAGCTTTCTGCTCGGTCGAGCCATTGGTCGGCAACAGGTTGAACGTGACGCCGGCCTCTTTCTCAAAGGTCTTGGCAGCAAGAAAATCATCCGAGCCGATACCGTTCACAGCCACCGTCAGGTCGCCGCCCTTGGCGGCCGCGGCCAGATTGGCCATCGTCTTGATCTTGCTGTCCTTGGGCACGGCGACAATGCCGGGATCTTCCGCGACATTGCCCATCACATGAAAGCTGTCGAGCGTGTATTTCCCGCGTTTGGACACGATATGCGCCACAAGTTGCGGCGTGAAATTCATGCCAACCGTGTATCCATCAGGCTTCGCGCGCGCGATGGTTTCAAAGCCTTTTTGCCCACCCGAACCGCCGATATTGTCGATCACAAACTCAAAGCCCGGAAACTTGGCTTCTGCAATTTCCGCAAAGATGCGCGCCGTGGTATCGGTTGAGCCTCCGGCCTTTGACGGCACGATGATGGTGATGGGCTGCGAGGGATAATCGGCTGCAAACGCCGGTGCGACGCCTCCCAGCGCAAGGGTTATCACACCCGCCAGACCTGTGACGAAAGTTCTCTTTTGCATGTAGGTTCCTCCCAGATACCACTCTTGTCGGTTCCTTCAAGCCTTCCAAGAAATCCGTTAGCTGTCAATCAAATGACATTCGCGTAAAATTTTGATCAGTCACGGCATTGTTCATTCAGAACGCAGTATCAGGCGAAGCGCACTGCTTGAATGGCGCAATCGCTATCGCGCACACAGGTGCCGCAGCGCGCAGATTTCCGCGCGCTTTCCAGACACTCGTGACAGTAGGCGAGAGCGCCGCATCGCTGGTCCTCGTCGCTCTCGGCGTCATGGGTGAATTCGAGATGCAAAAGCTGGCGCAGCCAATAATTGGAAAATGCTCTTCGCAAATTCCCTGAGTATTTGGCAAAAAATTAGCAGCGATAGACATCGCTGCTAATTACATTTTTTAGGCCTCAACGCATGTCCCATCTATCAGACTGCATCGAAAAACACTGCGGCTCTTTTTCAGCTTATCGACCCGATCAAATCGCCTTTTTTAGCGCCTCGATCAAATCGGTCTTTTCCCAGCTAAAGCCGCCATCGGCCTCGGGCGCGCGACCGAAATGGCCGTAGGCAGCCGTGCGTTCATAGATCGGTTTGCACAGATCAAGCGTGTCGCGAATGCCCTTGGGCGTGAGATCCATGATCGCGCTGACAGCGCGTTCGATTTCCTCGTCAGGCACTTGGCCAGTCCCAAACGTGTCGGCATAAATCGACAGCGGCTTGGCCACGCCAATCGCGTAAGACACTTGAATGACGCATTTTTTCGCAAGACCTGCGGCCACTACGTTTTTCGCCAGATAGCGCGCGGCATAGGCGGCAGAGCGGTCCACCTTGGTCGGGTCTTTGCCCGAGAACGCGCCGCCGCCATGCGGGGCCGCGCCGCCATAGGTATCCACGATGATCTTGCGACCCGTCAGGCCCGCATCGCCATCCGGCCCACCGATGACAAACGTGCCCGTCGGGTTTACCCACCATTCGGTGTCCGGCGAGATCCAGCCCTCGGGCAGCACTTCGCGGATATAGGGTTCGACGATGGCGCGGATATCATCCGAGGTCTGGTTAGCATCGGAATGCTGCGTAGACAGCACGATCGACGTCACGCCCACCGGTTTGCCGCCCTCATAGCGCACCGAAAGTTGCGACTTCGCATCAGGGCGCAGCGTCGGTTCGGCCCCCGATTTGCGCGCCTCGGCCAAGCGCCGCAAAATCGCGTGGCTGTAATGGATCGGTGCGGGCATGAGTTCGGGCGTCTCATCGGTGGCATAGCCAAACATGATCCCCTGATCGCCTGCTCCGTCCTTATCAACGCCCTGTGAAATATGCGCCGATTGCGGATGCAGGAAATTCGCGACCTTCAACGTGGCCCAGTGGAACTCGTCTTGTTCATAGCCGATATCCTTGACGCAATCGCGCACGATCTTGTCGATCCCTTCAAGATATTCGGCGAGCTTGGTCTTGTCGCTCAGCCCAACCTCGCCGCCAACGACGACCTGGTTGGTTGTGGCGAAGGTCTCACATGCCACGCGGGCATTGGGTTCTTCGTTCAAAAACGTATCGAGAATCGAATCCGATATCCGGTCACAGACCTTATCGGGATGCCCCTCCGAGACGGACTCGGAAGTGAAAATATAGGTATCGCGTGCCATGGGACTTGCTCCGTTGTGAATTACCTCGCGCCGTCAGGAAGCCGTTGGAGCGGGTCGCGCATAGCTAGTGCCGCTTAACGCGGCGGTCAATGACAATGCGTGAAAACAGTAACGAAACGATCAAGAGTGCGGCAATTAGCGCGATAATCGGCCCGTCGCCCAGCTTGGCATACAGCGTCTTGGGCAGCGAAGGCGGCAGGGTTACATCCAGCACACCCGCGCGGTCCATGCCAAGGCTGGCCACGATGCGCCCTTTGGCATCGATCAGCGCACTCACCCCGGTATTGGCGTCTCGCGCCATCGGCAGGCCCTGTTCAATCGCGCGCAGCCGGGCTTGGGCGAGATGCTGATAGGGGCCGCTCAGCGTGCCAAACCACGCATCATTCGTGACCTGCAAAATCCAGTCAGGGCGGGACGGGAAATGCATCAGATCTTGGGGAAAAATCGCCTCGTAGCAGATCAGAGGTGCGACCTTGCCCAAAGCGCCAAGGTTTAGCAACTTCTCTCCCGCGCCTGCCGAATAGCCATTGCCCACCTGCGACGCAAAAGCGGTAATCCCAAAGCGCGCCAGAAAATCGCCAAAGGGCATGTATTCGCCAAACGGCACGAGGTGGGATTTGTCGTAAATATCGCGCACCGCAGCGTCCGGCCCGATCACCGCAAGCGCGTTATAATAGCGCGCGCCTTGGCTGCGCTGAATGCCCATCGCAATCGGCACACCGCCCGCCGCTTGCGCCGATAGTTCCAGCCCCTGACCGGGGCGATCCAGCAGAAACGGCACCGCTGTTTCGGGCCAGATAATCAGGTCAGGTTTTGGCGTGCCGGGTTTGGGCGCGCTGCTTGTGAGGCGCAGCAACCGATCAAAAAACTTCATCCGGTATTGCGGCAACCATTTGAGGTTTTGCGCGGCATTGGGCTGCACCAGCCGTAGATGGATCGGCTCGGTGCGCAGCGCAATCGGGGCCGCCAGCCGTGTCACCCCACCAAACCAGATCGCCCCCAGACTGAGCAGCGCGACGCCCATCAACACCGCCCCGCGCCCTGTGCGAAGCGTTGCCGCCATTGCGGGGGTCGCCGCGACCAGCATCGTCATCAGACTTAGCCCAAGCGGCCCGAAAAACGCCGCCGCTTGCGCCACCGGCGTGCCAATCCAGATATGGCCGATCAAGATCCAGGGAAAACCGGTAAACACATAGGAACGCAGCGCATCTGACGCCGCCATGCCCAGCGCAATACCCAAAGCACGCTGCCCCGGCCCCGGCCCGATCTGCGCGCCAAGACCAAAGCCCAGCGCCCAGAACACGCCCATGCCTGCCGACATCAAGACCAGTGCGAACGGGGCCATCCAGCCATAGACCTCGGCCTCGACCATGAACGGTTCGACGATCCAGAACATGCCCGCAAGGGCATAGCCAAAGCCCGCCGCGAACCCGGTCCATGCAACCGATGACGCCCAGCGCTGCCCCGCCGCCAGCCAGATCACCCCCGCCAGCGCAGGCAACGCGATCCACCACAGGCCCAGCGGAGCCTGACCGGTGGCCACAAGTGCGCCCAGCAAAAGCGCGCCAAGCAAGCTTTGCCAGCGCGGGCGCAGCGGCGCGCGAAATCCAGCCCGCAGCCCCAAGATCATTCGGCGGCAGCCACGCCGGGCAGACGCACCCGAAGCCGCTTGATCCGGCGCGGGTCGGCATCAACCACCTCGTATTCGACGCCATTATCCGTCACCACAACCTCACCGCGCGCAGGCACACGGCCCAGATGCATAAACACCAGCCCGCCCATTGAATCGATCTCGTCATCGGCCTCGGCATCGGCCAGTCGGATTCCGGCTACATTCTCGAATTCATGCACTGGGGCGCGCGCAAGCACGTTCCATTGACCGGGTTTTTCCTCGCGCCAATAGCCGTCTTCGGCCTCGTCATGCTCATCCTCAATCTCACCGATCACCTGTTCGATCAGATCCTCAAGCGTAAGCAAGCCATCAACGCCGCCATATTCGTCGATCACCAAAGCCATGTGGATGCGCTGCACCTGCATCTTTTGCAGCAGCACACCGATAGGCATTGAGGGAGGCACGAAAATCAGCGGCCGGATCAGTTTGCGCAGGTTAAACCGCCCATTGCCCGAGCCAAAGCCGTATTCCAGCGCCAGATCCTTAAGGTGCACAAGCCCCAAGGGCGTATCAAGCGTGTCTTTGAACACCGGAAGGCGCGAATAGCCGTGCTGGCGGAATTTCTGCACCAGCTCGTCGCGTGTGATCGAGACGGGAACAGCCTCAATCTCGACCTTGGGAATCGCGACGTCACCCACGCGCATCCGGCGCAGGTTACCCAGCCCCGGCGGCGGCGCGGGCGCAAGCGGTTGCGATTGTTCGACCTGATGATCGGCATCCGAGGTACGTCCCCCGAACAAGCGGCTAAGAAGCCCGCGCGAAGCGGGCTCGCAAGACTGTCCCGGCTCGGAGTTATCCGAACCCTCAGCAGTGTCTTGCGTATTGGCGCGGTGCCCCGCGTCAGTGACCTGTTCCATCGTCCCTTTCCAAAATCGCGACCCTTTTGGCCTTAGTCTTGCCCATATGGGTTAACAATCCCTTGGTTTTCAAGCAGTCGGATTTCGATTTCTTCCATCAGTTGCGCATCTTGGTCACGAATATGATCGTAACCGAGCAGATGCAGAATAGCGTGAATAAGCAGATGCGTCACATGATTTTCAAGGGGCTTGCCCTGATCGGCGGCCTCGCGCGCAGTTGTTTCATAGGCAATCGCAATATCGCCCAGCGTGATTTCGCCGAAGACATCGGGTTGGGGCAGATCCGGCGGGGCACCGGGTTGCTCGGCGCCGCGCTCCTCGGCGGGCCAGCTTAGCACGTTCGTCGCTTGCGGCTTGTCGCGAAAATCGCTGTTCAGCTCGGCAATGCGCGCATCATCACAGGCCAGAATCGACAGCGTGCAAATATCGGGGTCCAACCCGCGATCCTTTAGCACCAGCTTGGCCGCGCGCTCGGCCAGCGAGGGCAAATCCAGCGTCTCCCAGCCCGCAACCTCGATCTCAAGATCAATTTCCATCCGGCAGCCCCGTAATCGCCACATCAGCCACCTGCTTGCCCGCGCGATCAAATACCAGCACCGCGCCCTGATCGGTCACGACCACCGTAAAGCCGCGCGCAAATGTCACGGCCTCTGGGTGCGCCCCCGCAGGCAGCGTGATCTGGTTTGGCATCTCGGGCAAAGGGCTGGGTGTTTGCAGACGGATGACAAGCAGCGTTACAATCGCTACAAGCCCCAAAATCATCACGCCCGCCAGCACCGTGACCAGTAGCTTCAAGAAGCGCAGATCGGGGGGCAGCGTGACAGGGGCGTCATCTTCAGGCAGGTCGGACATGGTAAAAGACATCCTCAACGTCGAGATCGGGCCGGACATGGGCCCGCGCCTTGATAAGGCACTGGCCGCCGCTGTGCCAGAGGAAGCGGCGCTGTCACGCTCGCGCCTTGCGCGGTTGATCGCAGAAGGGGCCGTGAGCCGTGAGGGCACGCCAATCACCGATCAAAAGGCAAAGGTCAGCGAGGGCGAGATCTACGCCATAGCGCTTGAGCCGCCCAAAGCGGTCGAGACGCTGGCCCAAGACATCCCGCTTGAGGTGCTGTGGGAAGACGCCGATCTGATCGTAGTCAACAAGCCCGCAGGCATGGTCACCCATCCCGCCCCCGGCACGCCCGAGGGCACGCTGGTCAACGCTCTGCTGCATCATTTCGGCGGCAACCTGTCGGGCGTGGGTGGGCAGGCGCGCCCCGGCATCGTGCACCGGATCGACAAGGACACCTCGGGGCTGCTGGTCGTGGCGAAATCCGATCGCGCCCATCACGGGCTGGCCGCGCAATTCGAGGCCCACACCGTGCATCGCCACTACCTTGCGGTTTGCCACGGCATCCCCGACGCCGCCGATCCGCGCCTGCGCGGCACGCGGGGCGTCAGTTTCGAACAGGGCGGGATCTTGAAGATCGCGACGCAACTGGCGCGCCACAAGACCGACCGCCAGAAACAGGCGGTGGTCGCCAATGGCGGGCGGCATGCGGTGACACGGGCGCGCGTGGTCGAGGGCTTTCACGGGGCGGCCGCGCTGATTGATTGCTGGCTGGAAACCGGGCGCACGCATCAGATCCGCGTGCATATGTCTTATGCGGGTCACGGCTTGCTGGGCGATCCGACCTATGGCGGCAAGCGCAAGCTGAGCGAAAAAGCCGTGGGCGCGGATGGGGCCGAGGCCGCGCGCAGCTTCCCGCGCCAAGCGCTGCATGCCGCGACATTGGGCTTTATCCACCCGGTCACCGAGGAAGAGTTGTCGTTCGAAGCCCCCCTGCCCGCCGACATGACCGCCCTGATCGAGACCTTGCGCGGAGCAAGTTGATGCTGGAGGCGATCGGCACGCTCAACCTCGCGGTCGCGCTGCATTTTCTGGCGCAGATCGGGGCTGCGATCCGCGTGCTGGCGCGTCCCGACAGGCCTCCGGCGGTGCGGGCAGGCTGGTTGGTGCTGATCTTTTCCGTACCCGTTGCGGGGGTGATTTTGTATCTGCTGGTGGGCGAGACGCGGCTTAATTTTCGCATCGCACGACGTCAGCGCAAGACGCTGGACGCCCTGCCCCCGCCGCGCGAAATCCCGCTTGAAACGGTCCCCGAGGCGTGGCGCCCTGCCTTTGCGCGCGCCGCCAGCGTCAATGGCTACGCGATCAGCCGCGCCACACAGCCGCGTCTTTTGGTGCCTGCCGAGGCGCAAATCGACGCCCTTGTGGCCGATATCGAGGCAGCGCGCGATACCATCCATCTGATCAGCTACATCTGGCTTGATGATCCCGTCGGGCGCGCTTTGGCCGAAGCACTGACGCGCGCCGCCACACGCGGCGTCGAGGTTTGCGTTCTCGTCGATGGGCTGGGCGCGCGCAAATTCATCCGCACGCCGATTTGGGCGGCAATGCGCGCTGCAGGCGTGCAAACCGGCGTCGCCTTTCCCTTCCACTGGCCGCTGTTCAAACTGGCGACCAGCCGGATCGATCTGCGCAACCACCGCAAACTGGCGGTGATCGACGCGCGCGTGGCCTATATCGGCTCTCGCAATATCGCCGCCCCCGAGTTTGAGATAAAAGCGCGCTTTGCCCCTTGGACCGATATCATGCTGCGCCTTGAAGGCCCGGTCGTGGCACAACACGCCCATATCTTTGCCAGCGACTGGATGACCCATACCGGCCACGCGCTGCCCCCCGATGCCACGCCCGCGCCCGCCGGTCTGCCCTGCGCGCCCGCGATCTGCTTTGCCAGCGGGCCGATGCTTGACACCCGCGCGATCCCAGATGTGTTTGGCGCAGCGATTGGCGCGGCAAACACCACCCTTACGCTGTCCACGCCCTACTTCGTGCCCGGTGAGGGGCTGGATGCGGCCTTGCGCGCGGCTGCACGTCGCGGTGTGCGGGTGCGCCTGATCGTGCCGCGCGTGAATGACAGCCGCTTTGTCGCCTTTGCCTCGCGCAGCTATTACCCCGCGCTGATCACCGCCGGGGTCGAGATTTTCGAACATGGCCCCGGCATCCTGCATGCCAAAACGCTGCTGGCGGATGATCACGCGCTGATCCTTGGCTCGGCCAATCTGGACCGGCGCAGTTATGAGCTGAACTACGAGGCCTGCATCTTGATGAGCGACCCAATGCTGGCGCGCGATCTGGCGGCCGCACAAGAGGCGTGGATTGGCCAATCCATTCACGTCAATTGCGAAACCCTTGCGCGCTGGTCGGTTTTGCGCCGCCTGATGAACAACCTGATCTCGATCCTCGCGCCGGTCTTGTAACAGGCCTCACAAGCGCGTGAGGGCGCACAAAAACCGACGGAAACGGCTTCATCCTACGTTTACTGTATCATGCGACACCGCGTCGCGGCGGCATGACTGAACCAAAACGCCCCGCGCTGCGTTGACCTTGAAATGCTGATATCAGGCCGCCATATTGAGCGGCCGACAAAGGGAGACATGGGACAGAGATGACCAGTTACACCAACCTTCCCGCCCCCAGCCCCGAGCAGGGGCTTAATCGTTACCTGCAAGAGATCCGGAAATTCCCCCTTCTGGAACCGGAACAGGAATACATGTTGGCCAAACGCTGGGTCGATCATCAAGACACCGAGGCTGCGCACCAGATGGTCACAAGCCACCTGCGCCTGGCGGCCAAAATCGCGATGGGCTATCGCGGCTATGGCCTGCCACAAGCCGAGGTGATCTCCGAGGCCAACGTCGGCCTGATGCAGGCGGTCAAGCGGTTCGATCCTGAAAAAGGTTTCCGTCTGGCGACCTACGCGATGTGGTGGATTCGCGCCGCAATTCAGGAATATATCCTGCGCTCGTGGAGCCTTGTGAAACTTGGCACGACCAGCGCGCAGAAAAAGCTGTTCTTCAACCTGCGCAAAGCGAAATCCAAGATCGGCGCCTATGAAGACGGCGATATGCGGCCCGAAAACGTGGCCCGAATCGCGCATGACCTGAATGTGACCGAGGCCGAGGTGATCTCGATGAACCGCCGTATGGCGGGCGCGGACCCCTCGTTGAATGCGCAGGTCGGGGCGGGCGATGATGGCGGCACCGCGCAATGGCAGGACTGGCTTGAGGATGAAGACGCCAATCAGGCCGAGGCTTACGCCGAAAGCGAAGAGCTGGAAACCCGGCGCGAGATGCTGATGGCGTCGATGGATGTGCTCAACGAGCGCGAAAAAGACATCCTGACGCAACGCCGTTTGCGCGACGACCCGCTAACGCTTGAAGAGCTATCAGGCCAATACGACGTCTCACGCGAACGCATCCGTCAAATCGAAGTGCGCGCCTTTGAAAAACTGCAAAAGCGCATGACCGAACTGGCGCGCGACAAAGGCATGACCGTGCCCGCGTAAGACCCTGTTTGTTTGCGTAACGAGTTATGCCGCCGCTCCCGCCTTGGGGGCGGCGGTTTTTGTTAGGGTGTCGGGTAGATACGATAGCGGGCAGCTTTGACGAATTGTTTTCCATCGCTTACTTTTGCTGTAGGAATGTCTGCTCACAGCCCAAAGCGGAAGCGTCGTGTCATTCTCGAACTGCAAAAGCTGGCTTTCATTGCGCTGTCGGCGAACTGGCACATTGCTGACTATCGTTGCGACGATTTCATATCCCCGATAGTCGCCCAACGGCGATTGCCACAGTCAAACGCAACGCAATTATGTCCAGCAACGGTTTACACACGGACGCGCTGCGATTTCGGATCGTAGAGCGGGCTGAGAGACGCCTCGGCACCGACCAGGCGTCCAGCCACGTCGATCTGATAGGTGGAGGTCAGCATCTCTTTCCCGGTCTCGCCCACGTGGCGGCAGGGCACATAGCCAAGGCCTACGGCTCCGCCAAGCGAATGACCGTAATTACCGGAGGTAAGGAAACCCACAATCACGCCGTCGCGCAAGATCGGTTCGTTGTGGAAAAGCAGCGGGTCGGGATCGGTCAGGCGAAACTGAACCATCCGGCGCGCAAGGCCGTTGCCACGTTTGCGCAGGACGGCCTCGCGTCCAATGAAGGCACCTTTGTCGGTTTTCACCGCAAAGCCGAGGCCCGCTTCCAGCACGTGATCTTCGTCGGTAATGTCGTGACCGAAGTGGCGATAGCCCTTCTCGATCCGGCAGCTGTCCATGGCGTGCAAGCCGCATAATTTCAGCCCGTGATCCACCCCGGCTGCAACCAACGTTTCGAACACATGCGCAGCCTGATCGGTCGGCACATATAGCTCCCAGCCCAGCTCTCCGACATAAGTCACGCGGTGAGCGCGGGCCAGCGTCATGCCGACCTCGATCTCGCGAGCGGTGCCAAAGGGATGCACCTCGTTCGACAGATCGTCTGGCGAGATCGCGTTCAGCAGGTCCCGCGCTTTGGGACCCATCAGCGGCAGCACAGCCTCGGCTGCGGTGACGTCGGTGATGACCGCGAACTCATCGCCCAAATGACGACGTAGCCAAGCCAGATCGCGTTGCAGCGTGGCACCCGGCACCACGAGAAAGAACGCCGTTTCCGATAGACGCGTGACAGTCAGATCGCATTCGATTCCGCCGCGACCGTTAAGCATCTGGGTATAGACGATCCTACCTGGGGCCACGTCCACCTGGTTGGCGCACATCCGCTGCAAAAAGGTCAGCGCATCGCGCCCCTCGACACGGATTTTGCCGAAAGATGTCATGTCAAGAAGGCCTACTGCTTCGCGAAGAGCCGTGTGTTCGGCGCGGCCGTTCTCGAACCAGTTCGGGCGACCCCAAGTATATGCATATTCCGCTGTCTGGCCCTCGTTAGCGAACCAGTTGGCGCGTTCCCATCCGGCGACTTCACCAAAGACAGCACCGCGGACCCTCAGATGATCGTGCAGCGGCGAACGGCGGATCCCTCGCGCGGTTCCCATCTGGCGATAGGGGAAGTGGTCGGCATAGAGCAGGCCCAGCGTCTCGGTCACGCGCTCTTGCAGGTAACGGCGGTTTTTCTGGAACGGCTGGGCGCGGCGGATGTCGACCTCCCACAGGTCGAACGGTGGTTCGCCATCGGTCATCCATTGTGCCAGCGCCATGCCTGCCCCGCCAGACGACACGATCCCGATGGAATTGTAGCCCGCCGCAACCCAATAGCCCGCCAACTCGGGCGCTTCGCCCAGATAGTAACGGTCGTCGGGCGTAAAGCTTTCCGGGCCGTTGAAAAAGGTGTGGATACCCGTTTTTTCCAGAATCGGCATCCGGTTGACGGCTGCCTCCAAGATCGGCTCGAAATGGTCAAAGTCTTCGGGCAGCTGATCAAAGCAGAAGTCCGCAGGAATGCCATTCACGCCCCAGGGCTTGGCCTTAGGCTCGAACGCGCCCAGCAGTATCTTGCCCGCATCTTCCTTGTAGTAGGCGCATTCGTCCGGCACGCGCAGCACCGGCAATTGGGCAAGCTCCGGGATGTTTTCGGTTACGATGTAGAAGTGTTCGCAGGCATGGAGCGGCAGGGTGACGCCGTTGCGCGCAGCCAGATCACGGCCCCACATACCGCCGCAGTTCACCACGTGCTCGGTCGCGATAGTGCCGGTCTCTTCGCCTCGCTGCCAGGTCACGCCGGTGACGCGGCCATCGGCCTGCGTGACGTTGTTCACGATCACGCCCTCGACAATTTGTGCGCCCAACATCCGCGCACCCTTGGCCAAAGCCAGTGCGATATTGCCCGGATCGGCCTGCCCGTCACCTGGCAGATGCACGCCAGAGACGACGTCTTTCATGTTCAGATGCGGATACAGCGACAGAACGTCCGACGGCGAAAGTTCGTTCACCTTAACACCGAAAACGCGCGCCATCGCAGCCTGACGGCGCAGCTCTTCCTCGCGCTCGGCGGTCAGCGCCACCGTGATCGACCCACATTGGCGCAGGCCTGTAGCCAACCCGGTTTCGGCCTCCAGCGTGCGGTAAAGGTCGACAGAGTATTTCGCCAGGCGCGTCATGTTCTGGCTCGCGCGCAGCTGTCCAACAAGGCCTGCCGCATGCCACGTAGTGCCGCTGGTCAATTTCTGGCGCTCCAGCAACACAATATCTGTCCAGCCAAGCTTGGCCAGATGATACGCGACGGAGCAGCCAGAGATACCGCCGCCAATGATGACGACACGCGCGGACAACGGAAGGACGGTCATGATGCCAACTCACATAATGGATTTGGGTTACATCAAATCGAATCCACTAAAAAATCAACCAAATTATTTAGTAGATGCAATATTCGTTTCAGATTATTTGATTTGGCGTGTATTTGATCATTAATATCGTTCAAAAATGCAAGGAGAAGGCGTTGGGTAGTTACGTGGGTTCCGACATCCGCGCCATGCGCAGGTCGCGCCGCATGACCTTGCAAAATCTGGCCGATGCGATCGGGCGGTCGCCCGGGTGGCTTAGTCTGATCGAGCGTGGACAGGCGCAGCCCGCGATCAATGATCTCAGGCAGATCGCGGCGCTGTTCGACGTCAATATCTCTTTCTTCTTCCGGTCGTCAGGGCAGGATGATCAGGAAAGAGGGCTTGTCGTGCGCAGGCAGGACCGCAGTCCTTTGGGAACACCTGAAGGCGGGTTGGTAGAGGAACTGCTGTCGCCCACATTAAGCGGGTCTTTTGAAATGATACAATCCACCTTCGCACCGCGGGCACGTTCCGAAGCGATTAAGCCGCTACACCCGACCGAGCACGGCGGCGTCCTTCTCTCGGGTGAACTGGCTCTTATCATTGACGGAGTGCGATTCAGTCTAGCCCCAGGGGACAGTTTCCAATTCCAAAACAAGGACTATGCATGGGAAAACCCAGGCGATGTGCCAGCCATCGCAATCTGGATCGTGGCCCCGCCAATCTACTGACTCTGAGCAATGACCAATCCAGCAAATTAGAATGGGGCGCGCTTAAATGTGTTCTGAGCTTACCGTGATCAACTTAGATAGACTTCACGGGCAATCTGGTTTGGCAAAATACACTTTTCGTTTAAAATTCTGCGGTGCAGAACGTGGTTGATATAGTCTCAGAGAGCCCGCTCGCTGCGTTCAGCTTTAAGGTCCGCTGTGTGGAAGGACTTTGCAAAGCCCGGAATCTGCGCTTGGCTGCCCATGGCACAAAACCCAATATAGATCATATAGGCCTCCCTCTCACCGCAAAATCGGCGGCTTGCTCGGGTCCATGCCCGGCGCGGCTCCGGGGGTGATTTCTTGCACCTCTTCCTCGACCGGCTCGGGGATGTGCAGCACAAGACCTTGATCAAGCAGCAGTTGGGCGGCCTCGTCCTCGGGGTCGAGGAATGTCACGTCCAGTTCCCCCGCATCAAGACCGGAAAAGGTCAGCGCCTCGCCCATCGCTTTGGCAATACCGGGGCGGAAATGCTCATGCGCGCCGATCACTGCCAGCACATGGCCGCGATGGCCGTCGTCGTAGGTGACGCCGCCCAGCACCGCAGCCTGCGCGATGCCGGCAAGCTGATCCAGCTTGGCCTGATAGGCGGGCATCAGCAGCGCCAGTATGGCGGGCGACAGCGCGGGTGCGCTGAACCCGACCGGGCGGCCCTGCGCCTGCGCGGGGGTCTGGGCCAGCGTCTCGGTTAGCCAGTCCAGCGCCTCGGGCGGCAGCAGCATCGCAGACTCTGCCACGCCCAGATTAACGCCAAGGCCAATCCCCTCACCCACCAAATGCTGCGCGATCACGCGACCGGGAAGGGCCGCATAGGGCTGGGCGGCATCGGCGAACTCGGCCATGCGCTCTTCGGTATCAAAGACCAGCACGAAATCGCCCTCATCGGCAGCAAAGACCTGCGGCGTGATGTTTTCATCCTCGGGTTCGGATTCGAGCAGCAGGAACAGTTCGGCATCCGCCAGCCGGTCGTAAATTGCCAAACGTTTGGACTCATTATCAGGCTCGGCCAGCATCGCGGCATGGGCGCGGTCATAGGGGGTCATGTCAGCTCCTTCACACGGGCGCGCAACGCGGGGATCAGATCGGTTTCAAACCACGGGTTGCGTTTGAGCCATCCCGTATTGCGCCAGGACGGATGAGGCAAGGGAAACAGGCGCGGCGCATGATCGCGCCAGCCCGCCACCGTGTCACTGACATTGCGCGTGCCGATGTGCCAGCGCTGCGCAGCCCCGCCAATGACGAGCGTCAAATCGGGCGGGCCGATCTCCTCCATCACCTGATCGCGCCAAGTTTTCGCGCAAATCGCGGGCGGCGGCAGATCGCTGCCCTTGGCGTCATAGCCGGGAAAGCAAAACGCCATCGGCACGATCGCAATGCGCGCGCGGTCGTAAAACGTGGCCGCATCCAGCCCCATCCAGTCGCGCAACCGATCCCCCGAGCGATCCGTAAAGGGCCGCCCCGTCTCATGCACCCGCACCCCCGGCGCCTGCCCCACAACCAACACCTTCGCGCCGCGTTCAAACCACACCACCGGACGCGGCTCGTGGTGCGTCGCAGTCGTGCTAAATCGCTGCGCGCAGATCCGGCAGGCGCGGATTTGCTCTTGAATTGTGGCGCTCATCGTCTCTGATCCAGAAACAAACCGTTCCTCATTGCTTTACCTAGTCGTAAACGGACATAATGATGCCTAAATCCACGCATAGGTTACTTTATTAACTGAGTGCTCTCATGATGTTCTAGCGCACAGAAAGTGCGGGGCCCGCAACAACCATGCTCGAATTCGAAAATGTCTCCAAGTCCTTCTGGACGGGCAAGCAGCGCAAGGTCATTCTTGATCGCGCCAGCTTTCGCGTGGAACTGGGTAATTCGCTTGGCATTCTGGCCCCCAACGGCACCGGCAAAACCACGCTTATCAACATGATGGCGGGCTTGGAAAAACCTGACGAGGGCGAGATTCGTAAATCCTGCCGTGTTTCGTTTCCGCTGGGCTTCATGGGCGGCGTGGTCACCAAACACAGCGCGCGCGAAAACGCGCGTTTCATCGCGCGCCTCTACGGGCTTGATCCCGACTATGTCGAGGCGTTCTGCCGCTGGCTGACGGGGATCGATGAGTATTTCGACATGCCGGTGGGCACTTATAGTTCGGGGATGCGCTCGCGGTTCACGTTTTCTTTGCTCTTGGCGCTGGAGTTTGACATCTACCTGATCGACGAGGGGATGCCCTCGACCACCGATGTCGAATTCAATCGCAAGGCGGGCTCGATTTTGCGCGAACGGCTGCGCGACACCACCGTTGTCGTGGTCTCACACCAGCCTGCAACGCTGGAGAAATTCTGCCGCTCGGCGGCGGTGCTGCGCGATGGCCAGCTTTATATGTTTGACACTTTAGAAGAAGCGAAGCGGATGTATGACTACCACTCCTAAGGCTCAGAAATACCGCATCCGTCGCGAGGCGCCCGTGCTGGCGGATGGTCAAACGCCGCCTAAGGCGCCCGCGCCTGAACAGCCCAAGGCACCGGTCACTGGCCCGACGGCCAATGAAGCGCAATCCACTGATCCGGCAGCAATTTTTGAACCACAAGACGATGGTTTCGGCGAAGAGAAATTTCCCACCGCAGCGGGTGGCGGCGATGTTATCGGCGCAGGAGAGCTAACGCTTGAGGAAGAAATTGCGCGTGTGCGGGCCGAAGGGCTTACAGGGCGCCAACTCCGACTGGCGCGTCGCATGGCGCAAAAACACGGCATTCAGGCGACCTCTGATTTTGAAGCAGTGCTGCTGCTGCGCCGCCGTGGCATTGACCCGTTTGATCGCTCTAATATCGTCGCGCTGGTCAAGCCGCATGATTTGGACGAAACCACGTCACGCGCGTTGGCGCGCACCGATGGCGCGGGTGCGGATACGCGCGTGCAGCTGCCCCAAACGACCAAACCTGGGCAGCTTCCGTCGACCGAGGTGAACGCCGCAGATCATCGCGCCGCCCAGATCCTTAAAATTCAACGCGATATCGCCAAACGACGCCGCCGCAAGCTAGGGCTATTGGCGGCACGGCTGATGTTTTTCGTGTTCATACCGACGATTGTCGCGGGCTATTACTACTATGCGATGGCGACGCCAATGTATGGGACCAAATCCGCCTTCGTGATCCAAAAGGCCGAGGGTATGGGTCAATCGGGGCTGGGCAGCCTGTTTTCGGGCACGCAGCTTGCGACCAACCAAGACTCGGTGACCGTGCAATCTTATATGCAATCGCGCGATGCAATGTTGCGGCTGAACAAGGATCTCGGCTTCAAGAAGGTGTTTGAAAACCCTGATATCGACGTGCTGCAACGCCTCCCTCCGAATGCGTCAGATGAGCAGGCCTATCGACTGTATCAAAAAAACGTCAAGATCGGCTACGACCCGTCTGAGGGCATCGTCAAAATGGAGGTCGTCGCCCCCAACCCGCAGACATCTCAGAAGTTCTCAGAAGCCTTGATTTCATATGCCGAACAACAGGTTGACCAGCTAACATCGCGCCTGCGCGGCGATCAGATGCAAGGGGCGCGCGAAAGTTACGAGGATGCCGAAGCCAAGGTATTTGCCGCTCAGGCCAAGGTGCAAAAACTGCAAGAGAAGGTCGGCATTCTGGATCCGGTCAGCGAAAATTCGATGGTGATGGGGCAGATTTCCAGCTTTGAGACCGAGTTGCAAAGGAAGAACCTTGAACTCGGCCAATTGCTGGATAACGCGCGCCCCAACCAAGCCCGCGTTGACGGTGTCAAAGGCGACATTGCCCGCCTTAAGGCCACCATCGACAAGCTGCGCAACCAGTTGACGCAAGCTAAAGGAACGGGCGAATCCCTCGCCGCCGTGACAGGACAGTTGCAAATCGCGCAAGGCGAATTGCAAACCCGCCAGATGCTGCTGTCAGCCGCCGCGCAACAGATGGAAACGGCGCGGATCGAAGCGAATAAACAGGTGCGCTACCTTGAGATGGGCGTGCGTCCGATTGCCCCTGATGAGCCCACATATCCGCGCGCATTTGAGAACACACTGTTGGCTTTCCTGATCTTCTCGGGCATCTATCTGATGCTGTCGCTCACTGCCTCGATCCTGCGCGAGCAGGTTTCAAGCTGAGCCGCCCCAAAGCTGCGGAGAAGGCCCATGAAAGACGTGAAGATCGGCGGTTTGACCGTCTCCAACGATCGCCCGCTGACGGTGATTGCCGGACCTTGCCAGTTGGAAAGCCGCGATCACGCGCTGATGATTGCCCAAGCGATGGCGCGAACCTGCGACGAGGCAGGCGCGCAATTCATCTTCAAGGCCAGCTATGATAAGGCCAACCGCACCTCGCTGAAAGGCGTGCGCGGTCTTGGCATCGACGAGGGGCTCAAGATCCTGTCGGATGTGCGCGACGAGCTGGGCTGCCCGGTTCTCACCGACATCCACGACGCCGAGCAGGCCCGCATCGCCGCGCAGGTGGTCGATGTGATTCAGATCCCCGCCTTCCTGTGTCGCCAGACCGATCTGTTGCTGGCGGCGGGGGAAACCGGCTGCGTGGTCAATATCAAGAAGGGGCAGTTCCTTGCGCCTTGGGACATGCCCAATGTGGCCGCGAAGGTCGCCTCGACCGGCAATGAGAAAATCCTGCTAACCGAACGTGGCACCTCGTTTGGCTATAACACTTTGGTCGCCGATATGCGCGCCCTGCCCGAGATGGCGCGCACGGGCTATCCAGTGATCATGGATGCGACCCATTCTGTGCAACAGCCCGGCGGGCAAGGCGGATCAAGCGGCGGGCAGCGTGAATTCGCCCCGGTGATGGCGCGCGCTGCGGTCAGCCTTGGCATTGCGGGCGTGTTTATCGAAACTCACGAGGCGCCCGACACCGCGCCCTCGGACGGGCCGAACATGATCCCGCTTGATCAGATGCCGAAACTGGTCCAAGTGCTGATGCAGTTCGACCGTCTGGCCAAGGACGACCCGATCCGGCTGTAAACCTTAGGGGGCAGGCCGAAAGACCGGCCCGCCCACGCAGATCATTGTGCGCGATAAGCGCCTTGGCGCTCTAGCATCCAACTGGGATATTCCGCAGGCAGCGCGCTGACTTCGTTCAAGGTTATTAGATCGGCTTCACTCAGTTTGACCTCGCTCGCCGCGATATTGTCGCTGAGCTGATCCACCCGTTTCGCCCCTACGATCACGCTGGTCACCGCATCCTGATGCAGCAGCCAAGCCAACGCGATCTGGGCTACCGACACCCCTTTTGCGTCGGCGATCGGGCGCATCGCCTCGATCACGTCATAGGCGCGATCCTTGTTGATCGGCGGGAAATCGAAGTTGGCGCGTCGCCCGTCGCTGCCCTTGCCCTCGCGGTCATATTTGCCCGACAGGAAGCCCCCTGCCAGCGGGCTCCAGACCATCAGGCCGATCCCCGTATCTTTCAGCATCGGCACGATTTCACGCTCCAGATCGCGCCCCGCTAACGTGTAATAGGCCTGCAAGGACAGGATCGGGGCAAGCTGGCGCGCCTGCGCGATCCCGACCGCTTTCACGATCTGCCACGCCGCCCAATTGGACAGCCCAATATAGCGCACATGCCCGTGACGCACGAGCGTATCCAGCGCCTCCAGAGTTTCTTCAATCGGCGTATAGGCGTCAAAGCCATGGATCTGATAGAGGTCGATATGGTCAAGTTGCAACCGCTCAAGGCTGGCCTTGCACTGCGCCATGATGTGGTACCGCGAGGCACCGCGCGCATTCACCCCCTCGCCCATCGGCCCGAGAACCTTGGTCGCGATCACGACATCCTCGCGCGCCACGCCAAGGCTTTTCAGCGACTGGCCAAGGATGCGCTCGCTATCGCCGCCAGCATAGACATTTGCGGTGTCGATAAAGTTAATGCCCGCATCCAACGCAGTTTTCACCAGCGCGTCGGCCTCTGTCTGATCCAATTGCCCGATCTGGCCCCAGATACCGTCGCGGCCCCCGAAGGTCATCGTGCCAAGGCAAAGCTCAGAGACAAACAGCCCGCTTGGGCCAAGACGTTTATAGCGCATGAAACTGTCCTTATTTGCGTGTCAGGACCGGCGAAATGGCCGGGTATTTCCCTTAGATGGGGCGCAACGAGAGTTTCGCCACCGGTTTTCCGCCAGCCCATCGCACACTCTTTTTTGAGTTTCCGGCATAGACCCAATTCTCAGATCACACGAAACAGCTGCTCGAACTCCTTCTTCCCGTTCTGAGAGAATGTCACAACGCGGGTTTTCGGATCGCGTTTTGCCCATGACAGTTCTTCAAAACGGCTCAGAAACGCGCGGCCAAGACTGCCTGCCAGATGCGATTTTCGCTCGCTCCAATCCAGACATTCGCGACACAGGGGCGTTCGCTTGCTGTGAAGAGCAGCAAGATCAATCTGCAAGCGGGTGGCAAATTCAGCGCCTGTATCGGTCAGGATCAGTTGGCAATCTTTGAGCGCAAGATGCCCCTGAGACATCAGGCTGTCAAAAAGCTGCGTGCCCATGTCACCGGCCAGATGATTGTAGCAAACGCGCGCCCGACGCAGCGCGGTATCTTTTGGACCGGTGCGCTGGCGCAGATGCCCTGATCCAGCCGCCAACCCCATCAACCCCTCAAGAACCTGCGCAACCTCATCACTGGCCAGCGCGAAATATTTGTGCCGACCTTGCTTGCGCGGGTGCAGCAGGCCGCCGCTATCAAGTTTCGACAGATGCGAGCTGGCCGTTTGTATCGTCACCCCCGCTTCTTGGGCGAGTTCGCTGACGGTCAGGGCATTGCCGCTCATCAGCGCGGTCAACATGTTTGCGCGCGCCGGATCACCGATCAGCGCCGCGATATGAGCGATATTTGGACCCTCTTTCATAGTTCGACCCTAATCGAAGCATGACCCCTGTTCAATATTGTAGATTTGACCAAGCGCCATTTAGAAAGGATGAAACCATGCTGACCTGTGTGATCCGTTATCATATCGACCCGACAAAGACCGCCCAGTTCGCACAATATGCCCGCAACTGGGGTCAAGCGATTCCGCGTTGCGGCGCCAATCTGATCGGCTATTACGCCCCGCATGAGGGTTCCAGCACGTTAGCATATGGCATCTACACCATCGCCAGCCTCGCCGATTACGAGGCCTATCGCGCCAGATTGGCCGCCGATCCTTTGGGCCGAGAGAATTACGAATTTGCCCAGAAAGAAAAATTCCTGCTGCGCGAAGATCGGACCTTTGTGAAATGCGTCTCGGCGCCGGATGGGCCGGGGGCCGCAACTTGATCGCTGTCATTTTTGAGGTTGAACCAGCCGAGGGCCAAAAGGACGCCTATCTCGACATCGCGGCGCAGATTCGGCCCCTGCTGGATGAAATCGAGGGCTTTATCTCTGTCGAGCGGTTTCAAAGCCTCAGCGATCCGCAAAAAATCTTGTCGCTGTCCTTCTTTGAGGACGAGGCGGCGGTGCTGCAATGGCGCAGTTTAACCGCCCATCGCAGCGCGCAAACCAAGGGGCGACATGGCGTCTTTGACGATTATCGCCTGCGGATTGCGCATGTGATCCGCGCCTACGGGATGTTTGATCGCGCACAGGCCCCCGCTGACAGCAAGGCCGCACATGCACAGCGAACGCCAACTGACTAACATTCGGCGTTCAGGTCTGTTTCGCGCGGCGCCCCCATCATTGCCTGTCGGCGCGTTTGTGTTGTGACATCATTTGGCTGGCGACTGTGTCAGGCATGGCATCTGTAGCATAGCTAAACGTGCCGTAGGTTTTCACCTCCTGCGCCGCGCGCATCAGCGCACCAAGCGCTGCACGCGCGAAAGAACCGCCCACGCTGATACGGCGCACGCCTGCGGCTGACAGTTCGGCTACTGAATAGCTTTGCCCTTGCAACCCCATGACAACATTCACCGGCTTGTCGACGGATGCGCAGACGGTTCTGATCGCCGCGATATCAGGCAGGCCGGGCGCAAAAAGAACGTCCGCGCCCGCCTCGGAAAACGCCTGAAGCCGTTTGATTGTATCGTCCAGATCAGGCCGTCCCCATAGGTAATTCTCGGCCCTGGCGGTTAGCATGAAGGGCAAATCAAGCGCCGCTTCGGCAGCGGCCTGAATTCGGTCAACCGATTGGGGAAAATCATAGATCGGCGCGCCCGGATCGCCTGTCGCATCTTCGATCGATCCGCCGACCAGACCAGCCTCGCAGGCCAGACGGATGGTTTGGGCGCAAACTTCGGGTGCCGCGCCAAAGCCGTCTTCAAGATCAGCCGAGACCGGAAGATCAATGGCCCCCACAATCTCAGCGGCGTTTTGCAGTATCTCGCCCCTGCCGAGCCCCGCGAAAGAGTCGCGCTTGCCTTTCGAGAACGCATAGCCCGCGCTTGTGGTTGCAAGTGCCTCAAAGCCCAAACTGGCCAACAAACGCGCAGACCCGGCATCCCAAGGATTGGGAATGACGAATGCCGTATCTCGGGCGTGCAAGGCTTTCAGGCGTTCAAATTTCTCCTGTTGATCGGTCATTTTGCGCCCTTGCACCTGATTGTCGTCAGAAGCATAGCCGAACGGAGCGCAAACGAAACGTCTTTGCCTGCGCACCCTGTTCGGCGCGAGAGCTCATCGCGCTGTCCAGCCTCCGTCAACGGGAATCGCCGTTCCGGTCAGGTTATGCGCAATCGGGCTGCACAGCCACAGCGCCAGAGCGCCGATCTCTGCAGCGTCAGAGATGCGCCGCGAGGGCTGTTTTTCCGACAGCAGGTCTGCGATTGCGGCTGCGCGGTCGCCATCATGCAGGGCGGCGCGCGAAGATATCTGCGGCTCGAGGATCGCGGTCTCGGTCCAGCCGGGACAAATGCAGTTCACCGTTACCCCACCGCTTTCGCGACTGCCAGCGGTGGCATATTCCAGCGCCGCCACGCGCGACATGCCAACGAGACCGAATTTCGAGGCGACATAGGGGGCCTTGTGGACCGAGGCGACAAGCCCATGCACCGAGGCGATATTGACCACCCGCCCATAACCGCGCTCGGCCATTTTCGGCAGCGCCGCCTGCATCGTGGCAAAGGCGGCGGTAAGGTTGATCGTCAGGATCTTCTGGAAGGTCTCAAGTGGCATCTCGGCAATCGAGGCGGTGTGCTGGATGCCCGCATTATTCACCAAAATATCAATCGCGCGCCATTCCAGCGCATCGGAGACCAGCGCGCCTGCCGCAGCCGGGTCGGACAGGTCATGGCCAAAGAACTTGGCTTCGGGCGCGCCCAAAGCGATCAGCTCGGCACAGGCAGCCTCGGCCTGCGCAGCATCCGCAAGCCCATGCACCGCAATGGCCGCCCCGGCCCCAGCAAAAGCGCGCGCGATCTCAAATCCGATGCCCTGCACCGAGCCTGTCACCAAGGCCGTCTTTCCGCTCAAATCCATCAGTCTTCCTCCTCCAGCATGTCGCGCAGGTCTGTTTTCAGAACCTTGCCGTAATTGTTCTTTGGCAACCCGCTCACGAAACGATACAGCTTGGGCCGCTTGAAGCGCGCGATCTGCGCAAGGCACAGTTCCTCCAGCGCGCGCGCCTCCACCGTCGCGCCGGGGTGACGCACGATAAAGGCCACCACGTCTTCGCCCCATTCCGCCGACGCCCGGCCCACCACAGCACATTCATGCACCTCGGGATGGGTCAGCAGCACGTCCTCGATCTCGCGCGGATAGATATTGGTGCCCCCCGAGATAATCACATCCTTGGAGCGATCTTGCAGTGTGAGATATCCGTCAGCGTCGAGACTTCCGATATCTCCGGTCAATAACCATCCATCTTGCAACGCCTTTGCGGTAGCGTTGGAATCGCGCCAATAGCCGGGCATCACCGGCGCGCCGCGCACGATGATCTCTCCCATTTCACCGGGCAAAAGCGTCTGCCCGTCGGGACCCGCGATAGCAATCTCGACCGCCGATTGCGCCCGACCGACCGAGACCAGCCGTTCGCGCCAGCGCGGGTGAGAGCGGTCAGCCACCTCATCGCGTGAAAGGGCCGAAATCCCCATCGGACATTCTCCCTGACCGTAGATTTGCACGAAACGCGGACCAAGGCGCGCCACGGCCTCTTCGATATCGGCGCGATACATCGGCCCGCCGCCATAAACGACCGTTTTGATCCCGCTCCCGTCTGCACCTTGGCGCACCGCCTCATCGGTCAGGCGACGCACCATCGTCGGGGCCATAAACAACGACAGCGGCCCCTGCGAGCGGGCAGTTTCAAGCAGCTCTGCGGGATCAAACCCACCCGAGGCAGGGCAGATATGGCGCGCGCCCATGCGAATATGGATCGGGGCATAAAGGCCTGCGCCATGGCTCATCGGCGCGGCATAGAAAGCACCATCCTCGGTCGCGACAGGATCGACATCCAGCGGGTAGCACAGCGAAGTTGCGGCAAGCATTGCGTGTGTAATCTGCACGCCCTTGGGCCGCCCCGTGGTGCCCGAGGTGTAAAACAACCATGCGAGGTCATCGGGGCCGCGCGTAAGAGGCGCGTCCGCCTCGCCTTGCAGCATCTTAGCATAATCGGGCGAGGTCACGTCGAGCGTGATCACCGTGCAAGCCTCGGTTAGACCGGCTCCGGGATCGGGCGTGACAAAGGCGATTTCGGCCTCTGAATTCTCAATAATCCAGCCCGCCTCTTTGCCATGCAGCTTGGCATTGATCGGCACCGCCACCGCGCCCGCGTACCAGATGCCATACAGCACGATCAGGTAGTCAGGGCAGTTTTTCATAAAGATCGCCACGCGATCACCCGGCGCGACGCCTTGCGCGATCAAAGCCCTTCCCAGCGCCGCTGCGCGCGCACGAAACCCCGCATAATCCGTCACAAGCTGTGCGCCATGAAACAGCGCAGGGGCCGTGGGGGACATTCGCGCTGTGCGCTCTAACCATTGCGCCATGTTCATGCCGCGCCCTCCAGAACCGAGGCATAGTTGGCAACTGCCGCGCCTCCCATATTGAACACAAGCCCACGGCGCGCGCCCGGTAGCTGCATGTCGCCCGCTTGGCCAAGAATCTGGCGCGCGGCGAGCACATGCATCGACACGCCCGTCGCCCCGACCGGGTGACCTTTCGCCTTAAGCCCGCCCGACAGGTTCACCGGCAAGGCCCCGCCGCGCATCACGGTGCCGTCTTCCAGCACGCGCGCGCCCTGCCCCGGCGCGGCCAGCCCCATCGCCTCGTAGATCATCAGCTCGGCGATGGTGAAGCAGTCATGCACCTCGGCGAAATCGAGCCCGTCCAGATTGATTCCTGCCCGGTCCAGCGCCGCGTGGATCGCGCGGCGCGGCCCCTCCATCACTGAAATATCGCGGCGCGACATCGGCAAAAGGTCGTTCACCTGCTCCATCGCCGCAATCCGAACGCCCGTGCGCCCCTGCGCCAGATCATCGGCCACCAGCACCAGCGCAGCCGCCCCATCCGACACCAGCGAGCAGTCGGAGACCTTCAACGGCGGCGCGATCATCGGGTTCTTTTCCGAGACCTCGCGGCAGAATTCCACGCTGAGCGGCTTGTGCATCTGTGCAAGCGGATTGGCCATCGCGTTGGCGTGGTTCTTCGCGGCGATCTGCGCCATTGCCTCGGTCGGATCACCAAAGCGCGCGGCGTAAGCCTTTGCGAAATGCGCAAATATCGCGGGAAAGCTTTGACCCGCCTCTTCGGGTTGATAGGCCGCACGGCCAAGACAGGCAGACACGTCGGCGGTTGAGAGATGCGTCATCTTCTCGGCCCCGATCACCAGCGCGGCGCGAACCCGGCCCGATTCAATCGCATCCATCGCCGAACGGATCGCAGCAGCGCCTGAGGCACAGGCATTCTCGACCCGCGTTGCCGGGGCCCAACGCAGATCCTCATGCGCATTCAGCGCAAGCGAGGCGGCAAAGCCGTCCTCGACCATCCCGGCGTTGAAATGCCCCAGCCAGATGCCGTCGATTTCGGCAGGGGCAATCGCGGCCTCTGCAAGCTCCTCGCGCGCCACTGCGACAATCAAATCCTCCAGCGTATCGGGCAGCCGCCCAAAGCGGCTGTGCCCGCAACCAATGATCGCAACCATCTTCTCCTCCTCTTTGTCGGTCAGCATGCCTTTGCGACGACCGTCGCGCTATACCGTAGAACTACGCATGGCTTGTCAGCGCGGGCGCGCGCCGCGCATAATGCGTTATGGAATTTGAAACCCTTGCAATGCAATTCGCACCCGTTGGCATCGCGCTGACTGAGCGGCGCATCGTGCGCAACTGCAACCCGGCCTTTGCGGAGATATTTGGCGGCCAGCCAGAGGATTTCACCGATCTGGATCTGGTGCGCCTTTATCCCAGCATCGAGGATTACATCCGCATTGGTGCAGCGGGTCTGGACCGGATGCGCGAAGGCTCGGTCTATTCCGACGAACGCATCATGCGCCGCCTTGATGACACGCTGTTTTGGTGTCGGGTCAGGGGGCGCTCGCTGATCAAGGACGAACCGTTTGCCCGTGCGGTCTGGACCTTTATCGACATCTCGGCAGAGCGCCGGGTGTTCGACCTCAGCCCACGTGAACGCGAGGTGGCGATGCACACCTGCCAAGGGCGCACTGCTAAGGAAATCGCCCGCGATCTGGGCCTGTCGCATCGCACTGTCGAGCAGTATCGCGCCCAACTTTTCGAGAAAACCGGCGCCGCCAACAAGGCCGAATTCGTCGCCTTTTTCATGGGAATGCCGGACGTTAAACCGGAGCCGTGAAACGGGCGCGCAAACGCCCGTCCCGTCGCCTTAACCGCGATGCACCAAGCTAGCGAAAAGCTGCGGGTCGAGGCTGGCAGAGGCGAAGGTCTCCCCCTCGGTCAGCACCGCAACGGCGTCATGGCTGTGCAGGCTTTCCTGATGGCTGGCAAGCACGCGGAAATCACCGATACGCGGCTCGGCCAAAAGACGTTGGGCAAAAACACGCACCGCATCTTCAACAAAGATCGGGTTGGCGGCGTTCAACTCGGCAAAGGCTTGCTCGTCCTCACGTTTGACCATCACCTGCGTCTCAGTCGGAACGGCGGCGCGCGCGAGTTCGATCAGATCTTCGAACCACAGGCATTCACCCGCCTCAATCACTGCAGAAATCCGCGCGACCGAGCGTTGCGAATGCGGCGTGGCCAGTTGACCACGCGTGGCGCGGGCGTGTTCGGACAGCTCCAGCGAGCACGGGCAGGTCGAAGAATAGACGTAATCAAGGTGGATCACCTTGGTGCGCACACCGCCCATGTCGATCAGTTCCAGCGCGATGTCGTAATACTGCCAACCCTCAAGACCGGAGCGCAGCGACGGGCGTTTGACCGGGAAAGAAAACCGCATCATCAGCCGCGCATCAAAGCTTTCGAGATCGTCGAGATAATCATTCAGCGCAGCTTCCATCACCTCGAAGGAGAAACTCTCTTCGGCATGACTGTAAAAGCTGCGCATTACGCGGCTCATGTTGATGCCTTTTTTCTCGGCTTCAAGGCTGACCGTGCCAGTGACCGAGGTCTCGAGCGTCAAGTCGCCGTTGTCGCGGGTGCGAAACCGCACCGGCAAGCGGAAATTGGAAATGCCGACATGCGCGATCCTATTTTTTGCCCCAACGATCAGCGAAGCGGGGCCGTTTTGCAAATCGGGCAAGCTGGCCTTATAGGCCTCATCGACCTTGAAATCAGGATCGAATTGACGGCTCAGATCGGGGTAATTTGCGACGGCATGGCCCGGCAGCAGGCGCGCAATCGCCGGGTCCAGGCGCGCGACCTCAACCGGATCGGCAAGGGCGGCCCATGCGCGCAAGGTTTCCAACGCGGCCTTGGCCTGCGTCTCATCAGGCGTGTCGATCTTACCGTGCACGTTCATATCCTATCCTCCGGCATACCCGGTCCCGCTTGATATGGGGGGCTTGGGGCGATTGTCCAAGGGAATACGCCCCGAACCTTCCGCTGGATCACCGCTTAGACAGCCGAAAGCGCGGTCACGATATCGGCAACAAGATCGCGGCCATCCTCAATCCCCATCGAGATCCGCACAAGACCCGGCGTGATGTTGATCGCGGCGCGTTCGTCTTCGCTAAGGTTTTTATGCGTGGTCGTCGCCGGATGGGTCGCGATGGATTTCGCATCGCCCAGATTGTTGGACAGCAACACGATCTCTAAAGCGTTGAGAAAGCGGAACGCCGCCGCTTTGCCGCCTACGAAATCGAGCGCGATCATCGTGCCGCCCGACCCCATCTGATCCATCGCCAGCGCGTGCTGGGGATGGTCCATCAGGCCGGGATAAATCGTGCGCGCCAGCGCCTTGTGCCCCGCCACGGCGCTTGCGACAGCCGCCGCATTGGCCGCCTGCGCACGCACCCGCAGATCCAGCGTTTGCAAGCCCGACAGCAACAGCCAAGCGTGAAACGGGCTCATCGCGCCACCGGTATGTTTGACATAGGTTTCCAGCGGGCCGCGGATGAAGTCGCGCGTTCCCAGCACCACACCGCCCAGCACGCGCCCACTGCCGTCAATATGCTTGGTCGCAGAATAAACAATGATATCAGCGCCTAAGCTGACCGCGTTGGAAAACACCGGCGAGGCAAAGACGTTGTCTAACACCACCACCGCTCCGTGCGCATGCGCGATCTGGGAAACGCCCGCGATGTCGATCACTTCAAGACCGGGGTTGGACACGCTTTCAAAAAAGCAAACCTTGGTTTCCGGGCGCATCGCCGCGCGCCACGCATCCAGCTTCGTGCCATCGACCAGCGTCACCGCCACGCCAAACCCCTGCAGGATCTTGAGCACATGCAGGCACGATCCAAACATCTGGCGCGCCGCCACGATGTGATCGCCCGCTTTTACCAGCGAGGTCAGCGCCCCATTGACCGCAGCCATACCGCTGGCACAGGCAAACGCATCTTCGCAGCCCTCAATCGAGGCCATCCGGTCTTCGAACATCCGCGTCGTGGGGTTGCCGTAGCGGGCATAGATGAACTCATCCTCGCCCTGATTGAGAAAGCGCGCCTCGGCGGCCTCGGCTGACGGATACACAAAGCCTTGCGTGAGAAACATCGCCTCGGCCATCTCGCCATATTGGCTGCGGCGGATGCCGTCATGGACAAGTTTGGTGCGAAATTTGCGATCGGTCATGGCGCGCTCCTGCGACGGTTGGTCGCGTTTTAGTTGCGATAGCGCCCCAACTGCGCGGGGTCAACGCTTTCGCACCCGTCAGATCACGCGTTTGCACAGCGTTGTGGGCCGATGCGCACGCGCGCTAGGGGAACCGCGCCGCGAAATGCTGCGTTTGGATTTTACGAAACCGCAATATCAACCCGGACCTCCCGCCATGCCGCTATTCAACATCAACGCCTGCGAAGACATTCCCCCCGATCTGCTTGCGCAGGCCAAAGCCCTGCCCGAGGGCGCGCCGATTGTCGTGATGGTGCATGGCTATGGCTATTCCCCCACCGATCCCAGACGCGACCCGCATGCCCATATTTTCGCGCTGGAACCCAGCTACGATCTCAACACCGCCCTCAGTTGGCCGCGTGCTTTGGGGCTTGGCGGGCAAAACCCCGTCGAGGGGATTGCGGTCGGCTTTGGCTGGGAATCCTCGGGGCGGTTGGCGCGTATTTATGACATGGCGGAGATTGCGGCGCAGCGGCTGGCGCGCCTGACGACGCGGCTTGCGCTGGTCTCGGGGCGTCCGGTCGGGATTATCGCGCATTCGATGGGCTGCCGCGTCGCCTTGCGAGCGTTGCGTCATTTGCACGAAGGTCGTGTGTCCCGCATGGTCTTGCTGGCGGCGGCGGAATTTCAAAGTCGCGCCGAAGAGGCAATGACCAGCCCCGCCGGGCGCGCCTGTGAGATCCTGAATGTCACGACGCGCGAGAATGATATCTTTGATCTGTTGATGGAACTGGGCGTGGGCCGCGGGCGCGAGCGTTGTATCGGCAACGGGCTGACCCGGCCGTTGCGCAACTGGCTCGATTTGCAAATCGACGCCCCCGAGGTGATCGCGACGCTGTGCAATATCGGCTATCCGGTTGGGGTGGCGGATAGACGGGTCAGCCATTTCTCGTGCTACATGCGCGAAGGGCTGTTTGATCTGTATCGCACGGTTTTGCGCGCACCCGACCGCCTGCCCCTGCCCTATCTGGCCCAAGCGCTGCCGCAGGCGCAGGCCCCGCGCTGGTCGCGACTGTTTGCGCGCCCGCGCACAGCGCCTCTGCGCTTGCCTTTCGTGCATCATAGCGCAGATTGATCCCCAACGCGTTTTGCGAAAGGGACAGACATGATCGAACTTTACTATTGGCCCACGCCCAACGGCTGGAAAATCTCCATCGCGCTTGAGGAGATGGGGCTGGACTACGAAACCCACCTGATCGATATCGGCGCGGGCGATCAGTACAAGCCCGAGTTTCTCAAGATTTCGCCCAATAACCGGATGCCCGCGATCATTGATCCCGATGGCCCCGATGGCGCGCCGATCTCGATCTTTGAATCCGGCGCGATCTTGCAATATCTCGCGCGCAAGACCGGGCAATTCTACGGCGCAAATGAACGTCAGCACATCGCGGTGGATGAATGGCTGTTCTGGCAGGTCGGCGGGCTTGGTCCGATGGCAGGTCAGGCGCATCACTTCCTGAAATACGCCCCCAACCTAGAGCCGCCGCAAGACTTGCCCTATGCCAAAGATCGCTACCGCGCCGAGACCGGGCGTCTTTACCGCGTGATGGATCGCCGCCTTGCCGAAAACCGCTACTTGGCGGGCGATTTCTATTCGATCGCGGATATGGCGACTTGGGGCTGGGCCTCGCTTTGGGAGGGTCAGCAGCAGACGCTGGACGACAAGCCGCATCTGAAACGCTGGCTCGATGAGCTATCGGCGCGCCCCGCAGTACAGGCCGGTCGCGCGCTGGCGGCGGAAAATCGGGGCGACAATAGTAACCGCGACGCGCAGAAAGTACTATTTAAACGCTGAACGGCGCGGCGCGTCCCTATTTCGGGGGCGCGCCATCTTCTTTTGGTTTTTCAATGCCGTAGCGCTCAAACAGCTTGGCCTGTGCCATGATAAACCCGATCAGGATGATCGGCAGCCCGAAGGTCTTAAAATCAACCCAAACGCTGTCAGACATCGTGCGCCAGACGATTTCATTGGCCACAGCCAGCGCTAGAAACAGCCCGACGAAGCGCTTGGTCAGGATCATCCAGCCCTCATGCTCCATCGGCAGGGCCTCTTCCATCACCAGCTGCAACCACGCCTTGCCGCGCAACAGCCCCGCGCCAAGGATGCCGGCAAACAGCAGGTAGATGATCGTCGGCTTCATCTTGAAGAAGGTCGGATCGTTGAGCCAGACTGACAGCCCGCCAAAGATCAACACCAATACCAGCGTCGCAATCTGCATCGCCGAGAGCTTGCCCGTGAGACGCCACAGGATCAGCGTCGAGAGCGCGATCAGAGGCACGAACAGCGCGGTGGCAAGAATGAAGCCGGAATAATCCCGGCCGAGAATTTCGTAGTGACCATCCTTCAGGCGATTGAACGCGATGAAGAAAATCACCAGCGGCCCCCAATCAAGTGCGCCTTTCACCCAAGGGGAAATCTTTTTGCCTGCCATCTGTCTTACCGTCCTGCCATTTCCACAATCACCGCGCCCACCGCGATCAGCGCCATCAAACCCGTGCGCCGCGGCCCAACCTTTTCGCCCAGTACCAGCCAGCCGATCAGGGCAGCAAAGACCGTTGAGGTCTCACGCAGCACCGCCGCCTCGCCCACCTTGTCCAGCCGCGTCGCCAGCATGATCGCGCCAAAGGAGAAATAGGCAACAATCGCCCCGATAACACCCCTTTTCAGCAAAGGCACGATTTCGCTACTGGGCAAACGTACCCAGCGCCGCGCCGTCACAATGGGCATGAACCAGCCATCGATGAAGAAAAACCACGCCAGAAAGGTGAACGGATCGGCGGTCGCGCGGATGCCATAGGCGTCATAGGTGGTGTAAAGCGCCACGAACGCCCCCGTCGCCACCGCAAGCGCCAGCGCGGGCACCATCGTCTCGCGATTGACCGTGATCGTGCGCAGATTATAGAGCGCCAATCCATAGATCCCCGCCAGCAACACGCCGACCCCGGCCCACTGGCCCCAAGTGAAATGCTCACCAAAGACTATCCCCGCACCGATTACCGCGAAAAGCGGCCCGGTGCCGCGCACCACCGGATAAACGACCGTATAGGCGCCACGCGTATAGGTCATCGCTTGCAGCAGCTTGTAGCAGACATGGATTACGAAAACAGTGGCGAAGATCGGCCACATGAAGGGCTCGGGCCACGGCACCAAGAACAGCGCAATCGGTGCCGCCATGATCCCGTAGCTTGCATCGATTGCCGCCCGGCTGAGCCAAGGATCATGCCGCCCCTTTTGCAGCGCGCCAAAGAGCGCATGCAAAAACGCCGCCAGTAGCGCCAAGCCCAGCGCCAGATGACGCCCCGTCTCGGTGCCAGAAACTGAAATGATCCAATCGCCCAAAGCGGTATCCTTATAATGATCGCGTCGGAGGGGGCGCCGCCCCCTCTGGCCTGACGGCCATTCACCCCCGGGATATTTCTGTCAAGAGGAAGAGAGGAATCCTGCCTTCCTCTTGATCTAAATATCCCAGGGGGAGGGCGTAGCCCGGGGGGCAGCGCCCCCTGCCCGGTCTCAGCTTTCCAGCCCGACGAGGGCCTGGGCGAATTCCTCAGGATCGAAGGGGGCAAGATCATCGATTTGCTCGCCCACGCCAATCGCATGGATCGGCAGGCCAAAGCGGTCGGCCAAAGCCACCAAAACGCCGCCCTTGGCGGTGCCGTCGAGCTTGGTCATCACAAGGCCCGAGACATCGGAAATCTTGCGGAACACATCGACCTGTTGCAACGCGTTTTGCCCAGTCGTGGCATCCAAAACAAGGATCGTATTATGAGGTGCCGTCTCGTCGCGCTTGCGGATTACGCGCACGATTTTGGCAAGTTCTTCCATCAGATCAGCGCGGTTTTGCAGCCGTCCGGCAGTATCGATCATCAGCAGATCGGCACCGTCTTCCTCGGCCTTTTTCATCGCATCGAACGCCAGCGAGGCCGGGTCAGACCCTTCGGGCGCGGTCAGCACCGGTACGCCGGCACGTTGACCCCAGACTTGCAACTGTTCCACGGCGGCGGCGCGGAACGTATCACCCGCAGCGATCACCACTTGCTTGCCAGCAGCGCGAAATTGCGAGGCCAGCTTGCCAATCGTCGTAGTTTTGCCCGAGCCATTGACCCCGACCACCAGCACCACTTGCGGCTTTTTGGGATAGATCGGCAGCG
Source organism: Thioclava sp. (assembly GCF_048263065.1). Classification (NCBI taxonomy): domain Bacteria; kingdom Pseudomonadati; phylum Pseudomonadota; class Alphaproteobacteria; order Rhodobacterales; family Paracoccaceae; genus Thioclava; species Thioclava sp. The sequence continues at coordinate 101,480 of NZ_JBLXEM010000005.1, read as the reverse complement.
GTTTGGCCACTGGCTCCATGATGCGCGCGATCTCGGCGGCCAGCAGGCCCTTGATCTCAGTCACGGATAGCTTGCGCCCCATCCGCCCCTCGGCGAGGTTCGCCGTGACCCGCAATGCCGTGTCGACCCCCATATCCGAGGAAATCAGCAATTCTTCAAGGCTCTCCAGCATCGCATCATCTAGCACGCGACGTGGTTCGGCCTCTTTCGTGTCAGCCCCGAAAATGCGCCCCAAAAGGCCCGGCTTTTTCGGGCTTGGATCAGGGCGCGGGGCTGCGGGCTGCACATCAAGCGGTGCTTTGGCGATCTGCGCGTCTTTTTCGTGAACCGGTTCGGTTACGGGCGCTGGCACATAGCCGGGCGCGGGAAAGGTTGGATCGGGAAGGTTGACCGTTTCGCCGTCATCCGGGCGCAGGTCATCGGGCTCTGGCGCGATCAGATCAGACGCGGCGCTGTCTTCCTCGGCGGCGTTTTCGGCCACGATCTCTTCAAGCCCTTCTTCGAGCTTGGAGGAAGATCGCGTCAGTCGGGTTTTGAGCTTTTTGAAAAACGACATCTCGGCAGGCCTTTCGTTGCGTTCCACCTAGTTCATCGCAGGCCCGGTGAAAAGAGGGGCCAGTGCCAGCCCGATTGCAATCAGCGCCTGTCCGCACCAGTAAAACAGCCAAAGCGCGCGTGAGGCTAGACGCTTTCGCGCGCCCTCTCGCATCACAAAAGTCTCGACCGACAGGATCGCATCCGACGTCACAAAAAACGCAACACCCCAAGACAGTGCCGTCGCCTCGGGCGGTAGCCCCATCGCGGCAATCGCCATCGCAACGATCACCAAAATATAGCCGCGCACCGGCCAACGCAGCGATCCGGTATGGGGCACGACCCAAATCTCGACCGTGCCCGCCAGCACGACCATCACGGCAATCGCAGGCCAGCTTGGCCACACCGCGCCAAGCCCAATAAACGCCACCAGATAGGCCAGATGCCCGGCTGCAAAAGCCACCATTCCCACCAGAAACGCGCCTTTTCCGGGGCGCGACAGCGCAAAATCCCCAACAGCGCCCAGCGCCAGCCCGATCACGATCCAGCCCGGCATATGGAACATCAGCGCCAGCGGCACCAAACAGGCGATCGCGCCGGTCTTGATCGCGGTTTTACGCCAACTGGGCGTCGCCCCCGCGAAGGAGATCAGGTAGATCACGGCCAGCAGCAGGGCTGCGACAAACGGCAAAAGAAGGATCATAGTCATTGCGCCACAGGGACAGATTTTCCACCGCCCCGCAAGTCTTGCCGTAAAATGGCCGAAATTGGCGGTAAGATGGGGCAAAACTCAGAGGCAGAGATGACGCAAGAGCCTGATTTGCAAAAGATTCGCGATGCGATTCCCGAAGAGCGTTCGCGCTGGAGCGACCGGCTGCCCGGTCCGCTGGCGACGTTGTTTGGTCTTACGAATGACATCCCCGAGGTCGATACCTTTGCCATCGTCACATTCGCGCCGGTGCCGTTGTTGATTTTGGCGGGTATTTTTGGCGGCTGGCCGGCGTGGCTGGCGCTGATCTGGATCGCTCTGTTCATTTTTGCTCTGGATGAGATCATCGCGCGCGCCGCCCCCGATGCGCCCGAGGGATCGGAATTTCCCGCTGCTGATACGCTGTCAATTGCCTTGGCGGGGGCGCATTTCGCGTTGCTGATCCTTGGGGTTGCGGCGCTGTCGGGGCATACGCTGCTGCAAGGCCCGTCTTGGGTCGCGGTGCTGCTGGCCTATGGGTTGTTCTTTGGGCAAGTGTCAAACTCCAACGCCCATGAGCTAATCCATCGCCGCGACAAGCGTCTGTTTTTGCTTGGGAAATGGGTTTATATTTCTCTGCTTTACGGCCATCACAGCTCGGCCCATCGCCATGTGCATCACCGCTTTGTCGCCACGCCTGACGACCCGAATTCCGCCCAGCCGGGTGAGGGGTTTTGGTCTTTCGTGCCGCGCGCCTGGATTGGCGGTTTCGTTGCCGGGCTAGAGATGGAACGCAATCTGGCGCAGCGGCGAACCCTGCCGGGAGGGGGCGACCGGGTCGCGCAGTTGCGCGCGCGCATCGCCGCCCTTGGCCCCTACCCGTCCTACGTTCTGGGCGGGCTGTGGTTCGTGCTGCTGTTTGGCCTGATCTTTGGGCTGCGCGGGGTGCTTGCCTATCTGCTGCTGTGCGCCTACGCGCAGTTGCAGCTTTTACTGTCCGATTATGTGCAACATTACGGGTTGCAACGCGCACGTCGCGGCGATGGCAGCTATGAGCCGGTGGATACACGCCACAGCTGGGATGCGCCCCACCCGATTTCGGCATTGTGGATGCTGAACGCGCCGCGTCATTCCGATCATCACGCCCATCCGGGGCGCGAGTATCCCGCATTGCGTTTGGGCGATCTGGATGCGCCCCAGCGCCCGGTGCTGCCGCGCAGCCTGCCCGCGATGGCGGCACTGGCCTTGATCCCGCCTCTGTGGCGGCGCGTCATGGATAAGCGTGTGGCCGCCCTGCAGGGCACCAAGTCACGCGCGCGAGGCTAGGCAAGGGCTGCGTGATCTGGCACTCTGGGCACAATTTGACCCCGGAGGCCCGATGCGCCAATTTCTTGTCCTGACTTGCCTTGCCACCCTCACAGCTCTGTCCGCGACGGCCCAACCCGTTGATCTGGCCGCCGATCTGGGCAAACCGCTCAACGCCGAGCAATTCGACGCGCGCACGCAGGGCCGCACGATCACCTATTCCGCGCAGGGCCAACCCTACGGCACCGAACAATACAAGCCCGGCCACAAGGTCATCTGGGCCTTCACACAAAGCGAATGTAAGGAAGGCGACTGGTTCCAAAGCGATGAGTTTATCTGCTTTGACTATGGTGATTTCGTGCCACTGCAATGCTGGACATTTTATGACAGCCCGCAAGGGTTAGTTGCGAAATTCCGCGGCGACCCGGACAGCGAACCTCTTGTCAGCCTCAGTGAAAGCCAAGATCCGCTGAGCTGTCAGGGGCCGGATCTGGGCGTTTAAAACAGACTACCCTGATCGGGTGGCGGTTCGGATTTCTTCTTGGTGGGCTTGGGCTTGGCGGGCGAAGTTGATGCGCCTCCGCCACCGGGAATGACCGCCAGACGATCATCGGCGAATTCGATTTCCAGACCGGGTTGCTTGCCTGCAACGACGGCACTGGTCACCACACCATCCGGCCCGCGCACCACGGCATAGCCGCGCTTGAGCGTCTCGCGATAGCCCAGCGTCTGGCGCATCCTATCCAACCGATCCAGTCGCTCGCGCAGCGCTTCGATGCGCGTTTCGGGCAGGCGCGACAGCCGTACGGTCAGCCCGTCAAGACGGGTGTGATCGTCACGGATGCGGCGCTGAGCATCACCGATCATGCGCGACTTGGAGGCCTCTAATCGACGCGCCAGCATATCCAGATCCCTTTGAGCGCGGCGCAGCCGCACACCCGGGGCGGGCTGCAAGCGGCCCGCAAACCCATCTAGGCGGCGCGCTTCATTGCCCATGAACTGACGCAAAAGGCGCGGCTCAATCCGTGCCGACAGCGGAGCAAACCGCGTGCCCTTACGCAGCACCAGCGTGCGCAGCGCTGGCCCCAACCGGTCCGCCCACATATCAAAGCGCTGTCGCGCCGACTGGGTCAGCGTCTCGGGGCGACCCAATCCACGGCTCAGATCGCGCAACCGCTGATCGCGCTGCTCCAACCGTCCACGCGCCGCGCGCCCCATGCGTGCCTGTGCCTCAGACAGCCAACTGGCAAGTTCCGCGCGCACCGGCACCGCCATTTCCGCCGCCGCTGTGGGCGTGGGCGCGCGCCGATCCGAGGCATAGTCGATCAGCGTCGTGTCGGTTTCATGGCCCACCGCCGAAATCAGCGGGATCTCACTGTCAAAGGCCGCGCGCACTACCGCCTCTTCGTTGAACCCCCACAGATCCTCAATCGAGCCTCCACCGCGCGCCACTATGATCAGATCGGGGCGCGGAATCGGCCCGCCCGGTGCCATCGCGTTGAAACCCCGGATCGCGCGGGCGACTTCGGGGGCGCAGGCTTGACCCTGCACCGCCACCGGCCAGATCAGCACATGGCGCGGAAAACGGTCGCGCAACCGGTGCAAAATATCGCGGATCACCGCGCCCGAGGGCGAGGTCACCACGCCAATCACATTCGGCAACCACGGGATCGCGCGCTTATGCTCAGCCTCAAACAGCCCCTCGCCCGCCAGTTGCTTGCGCCGCGCCTCAAGCATCGCCATCAGCGCACCCGCGCCTGCTGGTTCAACCGTATCCACGATCAGTTGATACTTGGACTGCCCCGGAAATGTGGTCAGCTTGCCGGTGGCGATTACTTCCATCCCCTCTTCGGGGCGGACCTCCATCTTGGCAACTTGGCCCTTCCACGAAACGGCGGCGATCACCGAGCGATCATCCTTGAGGTCGAAATACATATGCCCCGAGCGCGGCATCGAGACCCGTCCAACCTCACCGCGCACCCGCACACGGCCAAACTCGCCCTCGATCACACGTTTGACCGCCCCCGAAATCTCGGAAACGGTGTAATCATGCGCGTTCGAGCCGCTCTCGTCGTCCCAAAGGTCCATCAGCCAGCCTTGCCTCACTCTTGCGCCCAGCTTAGAAGGCCCAAATGGCAAGGCCAAGGGGGCGTGTGATGAACATTCTGGTTCTGGGCGGCGGCGGGCGCGAACATGCGCTGGCTTGGGCAATCAAACAAAACCCGAAATGCGACCGGTTGATCGTCGCGCCGGGCAATGCGGGCATCGCGCAGATTGCCGATTGCGCCGCGATCGACCCCTGCGACACGGCGGCGGTTCTGGAACTGTGCGAGGCCAATGCCATCGACTTCGTCGTGATCGGCCCCGAGGCACCGCTAGCGGCTGGCGTCGCCGATGCGCTGCGCGAGCAGGGCTATCTGACCTTTGGCCCCTCGGCTGAGGCGGCCAAGCTTGAGGCCTCCAAGGCGTTCACCAAGGAAATCTGCGACGCCTGCAACGCGCCCACCGCAGCCTATGCGCGGTTCAGCGATGCGCAAGCAGCCAAGGATTATGTGACCCAGCAGGGTGCGCCGATTGTGATCAAGGCGGATGGTCTGGCCGCTGGCAAGGGCGTGATCATGGGCATGACGCTGCCCGAGGCACTGGACGGGATCGACGAGATTTTCGGCGGCGCGTTTGGTGATGCGGGCACCGAAGTGGTGATCGAGGAATTCATGGAAGGCGAGGAAGCGTCGCTTTTCATCCTGTGCGACGGCATCCACATCCTGCCCGTGGGCGGTGCGCAAGACCACAAACGCGTGGGTGAAGGCGATAGTGGCCCCAACACCGGCGGCATGGGGGCCTACTCCCCTGCCCCGGTTTTGACACCCGAGATCGAAGAAAAGGCGCTGGCCGAAATCGTGCGCCCCACCGTGGCCGAGATGGCGCGCCGCGGCACTCCGTTTCAGGGGGTTCTCTATGCAGGGCTGATGATCAAGGACGGCCAGCCACGACTGGTGGAATATAACGTGCGTTTTGGTGACCCGGAATGTCAGGTGCTGATGCTTCGGCTGGGCGCGCAGGCGCTTGATCTTCTGCTGGCCTGCGCCGAGGGACGGCTGGCAGAGATGCGCGCGCAATGGGTCCCCGATCACGCGATCACGGTCGTGATGGCCGCCAAGGGCTACCCTGGGGCCTATCAGAAGGGTTCGGAAATTGGTGGTCTGGATGCGCTACCCGGTGACAGCCATCACATGATCTTCCATGCCGGCACCAGCAGCAAGGACGGGCAGATCGTGGCCAATGGCGGGCGGGTCCTCAACGTCACTGCACGCGGCGCAACCCTGCAAGAGGCACATGATCGCGCTTACGCGATGGTCGATGCGATCGACTGGCCCGAAGGCTTCGTACGCCGTGATATCGGCTGGCGTGCGCTTTGATCTGAAAAGTCTGAGGGGGCGCCGCCCCCGCTGGCTACGCCAGCCCCCCGGGAAATTTTGAACACTTGGAAGGCCGATAAGGATATCTTAACCGGAATCGGTGCAACCTTGGAGTGCGGGACAGGCGGGGACGCCGATGGCCGTACACTTGGAAGCGCCCGGCTTGCCCGCCCCTCTGCGGATCGAGTCGGGCGTTATTGCTATCCAAGTGTTTGAAGTATCCCGGGGGAATTCGCCTCATGCGAAGGGGGGCAGCGCCCCAAAACGGGCGGGGCCGCAAGGCCCCGCAAAGCAAAGATCAGACGAGACGGCTTTGATCAAGCGCCGCTTTGATAAATCCAGCAAACAGCGGATGGGGCGCGAAGGGTTTGGATTTCAGCTCGGGGTGGAACTGCACGCCGATGAACCACGGGTGGTCCTTGTGCTCGACGATTTCGGGCAGACGTCCATCGGGCGACATGCCGGAAAATTCAAGCCCGCAGCTTTCCAGCGGTTCTCGATACTTGATGTCGACCTCATAGCGGTGACGGTGACGCTCTTCGATCTCAGTTGAGCCGTAAATTTCGGCCACTTTCGAGCCCGCATGCAAGGCCGCCGTATAAGCGCCCAGTCGCATCGTGCCGCCCTTATCGTCATCAAGCTTACGCTCGACCCGATGGTTGCCTTGAACCCATTCCTTGAGGTGATACACCACGGGTGTAAAACGCTTTTTCCCCGCTTCGTGATCGAATTCCTCGGACCCGGCATCGGCAACGCCCGCCAAGTTGCGCGCGGCCTCGATCACTGCCATCTGCATGCCCAAACAGATCCCGAGGTAAGGCACGCCCTTTTCACGCGCGAATTGAGCGGCGCGGATCTTGCCCTCAGTGCCGCGCTCGCCAAAGCCGCCAGGAACCAAGATCGCATCGTAATCTTCCAGATAGGGCGCAGGGTCTTCTGTCTCGAATATCTCGGCATCAATCCACTCGGCCTTGACGCGCACCCGGTTAGCCATACCGCCATGGGTCAGCGCCTCGGCGATGGATTTATAGGCATCCTCAAGCTGGACATATTTGCCCACGATGGCCACGCGCACCTCGCCTTCGGCATTGTTGAGGCGGTCCATCACGTCTTCCCAGCGCGACAGATCGGGCTTGGGCGCAGGCGAGATTTCAAACGCATCGAGCACCGCCTGATCCAACCCCATCCGGTGATAGGCCAGTGGGGCCTCATAGATGGATTTCAGATCATAGGCGGGGATAACGGAATCGGGGCGCACGTTGCAAAACAGCGCGATCTTGGCGCGTTCTTTTTCGGGGATCGGGTGCTCGGAACGGCACACCAGCACATCGGGCTGCAAGCCAATCGAGCGCAACTCTTTGACAGAGTGCTGCGTCGGTTTGGTTTTCAACTCACCCGAGGCTGCGAGGTAGGGCAGCAACGTGAGATGCATAAAAATGCACTGGCCGCGCGGGCGATCTTGAGAAAACTGGCGGATCGCCTCGAAAAACGGCAAACCTTCGATATCGCCGACCGTGCCGCCGATCTCACACAGCATGAAATCGACCTCATCGTCGCCAACATCAAGGAAGTCTTTAATTTCATTCGTGACATGCGGAATCACCTGAATCGTTTTGCCCAGATATTCGCCGCGCCGCTCTTTTTCCAGAACGTTGGAATAGATCCGCCCCGAAGACACGGAATCGGTATTGCGCGCGCTGACCCCGGTGAAGCGTTCGTAATGGCCCAGATCCAGATCGGTCTCGGCCCCGTCATCGGTGACGAAAACCTCGCCATGCTCGAACGGGCTCATCGTGCCGGGATCGACGTTGAGATAGGGGTCCAGCTTGCGTAAGCGCACAGAGAAGCCGCGTGCTTGCAGAAGCGCCCCCAAAGCGGCCGATGCCAACCCCTTGCCGAGCGACGAAACAACGCCACCGGTGATGAAGACATAACGTGCCATGAAGACCCCCGTGATCTGCAAAATTCAAAACTGATTCCCGGCCCCAAAAGGGCGCAGGATCACGGGGTTTGATGCTTACACGATTCGCAATCCGCCCGCAACCGAACCGCAAGTTATTGGGTTGTTTTCTTGCCACCCCCCAACAGGTTGTGGCGCGAGGACGTGATTAGTTCGCAGGCGGCGGCGTAACCGGGCCCGTCGAGCTATCGGTCGTGCTTTCGCCAGACGTGCCGCCCGTGGAGGTCGCTGAATCGCTTGGCGCGGGGGGCATCACGACGCCCAGACTGCCCGCATCCGAACCCTGATCTGCTGGCGCAGTCGGTGCTGTAGCATCGCCAGCCGGAACCGTCTGTCCGGTCGTCGCGCGATCAAGCACCGATTCGTCTTTGGCCTTTTGCGCGGCCAGAACCGTCAGCGTCACCGAGGTCACAAGGAACCCTGCGGCCAGAAGCCAAGTCAGCCGGGTCAGCGCATTGGCGGCCTGACGGCCGGACATGACACCGCCGACTCCGCTGGAACTGGAGCTACCCATTCCGAGCCCACCGCCCTCAGAGCGTTGCAGCAACACCACGCCAATCAGCAGCAGTGCAAGGATCAAGTGGATTGAGAGAACGACGTTTTCCATTGAACGGGTCCGGGCCTTCCTAGTTCGACGCGCCTATCTAGGCGCAAGAGGCAAAAGTCGCAAGGCCGAGTTGACGGTTTTTCCCAATCAGCGGCGCAAAACACCGCGCAAGCCCTGCTCAAGTGAGCAGAGCCAAGCGATCTAAAGATATAGACGCCCCCTGACGGGAGGGCCTGCATCACAGCAAATCGCAAAACCGGGCTTTCGCTGCGCCCGTTCAGCCGCTATATCTCGCGCGGTTTTATACCTGCCAAGGAGAGAGCAATGGCCAATGTCGTCGTCGTCGGTGCCCAATGGGGTGACGAGGGGAAAGGCAAGATCGTGGACTGGCTAAGCGAGCGTGCCGATATTATTGCGCGCTTTCAGGGCGGTCATAACGCGGGCCATACGCTGGTGATCGACGCCAAGGTCTACAAGCTGAACGCGCTGCCTTCGGGCGTGGTGCGAGGAAACAAACTGTCGATCATCGGCAATGGTGTCGTGCTTGACCCGTGGCATCTAGTAACCGAGATCGCGAAAATCCGCGAACAAGGCGTCACGATCACCCCCGAAACGCTGATGATTGCGGAAAACACGCCGCTGATCCTGCCCATTCATGGTGAGCTGGATCGCGCGCGCGAAGAGGCGGCCTCTAAAGGCACCAAGATCGGCACGACCGGGCGCGGCATTGGCCCGGCTTACGAGGACAAGGTCGGGCGGCGCTCGGTGCGCGTAGCCGATCTGGCCGATGAAGCCACGCTGATCGCACGCGTTGATCGCGCTCTGCAGCACCATGACCCGCTGCGCAAAGGTTTGGGAATCGAGGCTGTGGATCGCGACGCGCTGATCGCGCAACTACTTGAGATCGCACCGGAAATTCTGCAATACGCCGCCCCCGTCTGGAAGGTTCTGGCCGAGAACCGCAAGGCCGGCAAGCGCATCTTGTTTGAGGGTGCGCAGGGATCACTGCTCGATATTGATTTTGGCACCTACCCGTTTGTGACCTCATCCAATGTGGTCGCAGGTCAAGCGGCGGCGGGCACCGGCATGGGGCCGGGGGCGATTGATTTCGTCCTTGGCATCGTCAAAGCCTACACCACCCGCGTTGGCGAAGGCCCCTTCCCGACCGAGCTGGACGATGCAGACGGTCAAAGGCTGGGCGAGCGGGGCCGCGAATTTGGTACCGTGACCGGGCGCAAACGCCGCTGTGGCTGGTTTGACGCGGCTCTGGTGCGCCAGACCTGCGCGGTTTCGGGCGTGTCGGGCATTGCGCTGACCAAGTTGGATGTGCTTGACGGGTTTGAGAAACTGAAAATCTGCGTCGGCTATGAGTTAGACGGTAAGCAACTGGATTACCTGCCCACGGCGGCCGATCAGCAGGCGCGATGCGTGCCCGTCTATGAGGAAATCGAGGGCTGGAATGCCTCAACCGAGGGCGCGCGCAGCTGGGCCGATCTACCCGCCGCCGCGATCAAATATGTTCGCCGCATCGAAGAGCTGATCGATTGCCCGGTTGCGATGCTGTCCACCAGCCCCGAGCGCGACGACACCATCCTCGTCACCGATCCTTTCGCGGATTGAGCGGATGGCGCTCAGCTATAAGGCCCGCCGCCGCCTCTCGATGCTGGCCCTCGTGGTCGGGCTGCCCGCCTACATCATCGTGGCGGTCAGCATCGTGAACTGGGCCGAGACGCGCTGGGGCATGATGCCTTGGTGGGGCTCGGTGCTGGTCTATATCGTGCTTGGCGTGATCTGGGTTTTGCCGCTCAAGCCGATCTTTCGCGGCGTGGGCAAGGAAGACCCCGACGTGCCGCCGCGCCAGTAAGGCGGCGCGCGTAGAGCCGCATCGCGCGCACTTTTTGGCAAACCAAACCTGTCGCTATCCTGCGTTCCAAGGATTGTAGGTGCAGAAGTTCCAAAGTTGCTTTTCAGGGTCGCGACAGGAAAAACCGCGGCCTCCGTAATCTTCATCCTTCGGTTCCATCACAATCTCAGCCCCTGCCGCTCTGGCTCTGTCACACAGAGCGTCAACATCCTGGACGATAATGTAAGCGCTTTGTGTCGTTCTGCCCAGATCGGCTGCCGGTTTCATCAGCTTGCCGAATTCGTCGTCGCGCGCATTCCCGAGCATGATCATGCTGTCGCCGAATGTCAGTTGCGCATGCGCAATGCCCCCTGACACATCTTCGACAACCTAGTATTTATCAAATCCGAATGTGTTGCAAAGCCAAACCATCATGGCTTTCGCATCTCGGTATCGCAGGGTTGGGATAATGACGCTGCTCATCGCCATAAAGCTGCTCATCGCCATAAAATAGCATGGACCCGCCGATAAGTCATGTTTTGGCTCGATTGCAGTCGTCAGTCGCAAAATGCGACTCCGCTTGTCTCTTAGACGCGAATTTGTTCGCAAAGCAGAACGGGCGGCCCGTCTGGACCGCCCGTTTCATTAGTAAGCTTAATGTCCCCGCGAGCAGGTCTAACTTATTGACCCGACGCCATTTTAGCTTCGTCGTAATAGCGCGATGCGGTCGTGATCGCATATTGGCCGCGTTTGACCTTGGCGATTTTACCCTGACGCAGCAGGCGCCCAAAGACCCGCATCCGCTCTTCGCGCGGCACTTCGGCGGTCTCGCTCATCGCGGTCAGCTTGCGCATGATCTGAGGCGGCGAGAAATGCGGACGTCCCTCAACAGCCGAGGTATAGGCCGCAGCCGCCTCAAGCAGATCAGACAAGCCCTGCGTGCCAAGGGTTTCGGCAAATTCGGCAAAGCTTGTGGCTTGATTGGGGGCCATCGCTTCGGCCTCGTCATCAAACGCTTCAGCCAGTTGCGCGCTAGAGATGCGGCGCGGGCGGATCACGTGCGTCGTGGGCGTGCGCGCCACGGCGGCATTGTCATGCAATTCGGACTCAAGCGTGTCGATGCGCTGTTCTGACACCAGCACCAGCGGCGCCGGGCGCACCGTTTCAGGGCGACGCATCGTACGTTCATTGCCACCGCCGACGGGGCGGCGCGGGCGCACGGCCTGCGTCAGATCCTCGCGGTAAGGTTCGGCGGCTTGCGGATCCTCAATGCTGCCGCGCGCGGTGTCTTGCCCCTTTGTGATGCGATCCGCCACAGTCGCAGCCACTGCGGCTTTGAGATGGGCGATCGCCGAGAAGCGACGGCGCGTTTCCACAACCTTGGACTGTTTGTCAGCCTCTTGCATCAAGCGCGCAGTTTCATCTTCGCGGTTGTCAAAAGCGGCGGCGGCAACGTGTGTTTCTGCAGGTGCCTCTGCCTCGGCGTCGTCCGCTTCAGCCAATTCTGCTTCGGTGTCATCCACTTCGGCCAGTTCTGCTTCTTCGGTTTCAACGTCGGCTGCGTCCTGCTCGTCGCTCTCGGCCTCTGCTGCGATTTCGATCAGGGCGTCTTCTTCGAAGATTTCTACCTCTTCGGCGTCTTGATCAACCGTTTCAACGTCGCCCGTTTCGGCCTCGACAACTACCGTTTCAAGTTCATCGGCTTCGATTTCATCCATCTCGACCTCGGCCATCTCCGGCTCGGGTTCGGCGGCAGCTTCGGAAGCTTCTTGGATCGCGCTCAAGGCGGCCACAAGCGCGGCATCGTCATCCTCGGCAACCGTTTCAGGCTCAGATACCTCGGCGACGAGCGCATCTTCTTCGCTCTCCTCGACGATCACCGCATCTTCAGACACGATCTCTTCAGGCGCGCCCTCTTGCGCGGTTTCATCGCCAGCGTCTTGCTGCGCGATCTGGTCGAGATCGTCCTCATCATCGCCATCCAGCATCGCCAGTTCGCGTATCAGATCGGCTTCGTCATCCTCTGACAACGCGCTTTTGGGGGCCTCAACGGGCGTTTCAACAGCCGTTTCAGGCGTGCTTTCACCCAGCTCTGCAGCAAGCCGCGCGGCCAGATCGTCAACATCCGACACTTCGCTGTCTTGCGCATCCGCCAGCGCCTGCTCGGTTTGCGTCACCTCATTTTGTGCGAGGGGCGCGTCGCTTACCTCATGCGTGATGATCGGAGCGGCATTGTGATCGGCGCGGCGCACCTTGATCACACGAGCACGCACGGGCTGGACCATCAAAGCAGGAGCGGTATCGGCTGCGTCTTCGGGTGAAGCGTCAGCCTCGTCCTGAGCGATGTCATCTTGCGCGACCGCTACATCGTCTTGAGCAACCTCTTGGGTCGTTGCGTCTTCTTCGACTTGCGCAACATCCTCAACCGGCGGTGCCTCGGCAACCGGAAGATCACCCTTAACGTCTTGCTCGGGCGCGTCCGGCGTTGCGAGTTGCGCCGCGACGGTGGCTTGCAAGGCTTGCGCGCGGCGCGCACGTTTGGCGGCGCGGCGCGCACGGCGGGCGGCACGACGATCCATCACTTCTTTGTCCGTATCGACAACCGCGTTCGTTGCCTCTGCCGCGTCATCTTCGGCACCCGAAGCATCCGAAGCCGCGTCTTGCGTCTCCTCTTTCGGGGCCGCTTCTTCTTCAGGGCTGGCCTGCGCTGCAACTTCGTCAGTCTCAGCACTCGCCTCGACCAAGTCTTCTTCCGTCGGGTCAGCGGCAGCGTCGAGCGCCTCAAGCTCAGCGGGCATGTCTTGCTCGGGTTGAAGCGCCTCGGCCAGCGCGGCGGTGACGCTATCTTCAACGCTCACGTCCTCTTTGGCCGGGGTATCTTCGACGATGGCTTGCGCGGGCTCAACAGCAGCGGAGTCTTCGATGGGCGTTACCTCAGCGGGGGCGACAATCGCATCATCGCTGTCGATATCTTCTGCCGCGAGCGGGCCCGAAATATCGAGATCAAAGCCAAAATCACCTGCCTCGCCACCTAGCGCGATATCGCCATCTGCAAGCAGGGCCTGCGGGATCACATCGGACTGCTCGTCGTCTTCATAGGAGTCGGGAGCCACGGAACGCGCACGCGCTACTGCGGCACGAATACGTTGCAGCTTGGCGGCAACCGATTCGGGTTCGCCAAACGCCACTTCGGGTTCGGGCGCGGCTTCAAGTTCGGGCTGCGCCTCGGGTTCGGGCGCGCCTTTCGAGGCATCCGTCAACACCAGCGGAGCGGCATCAGCTTGCGCGGGCGCAGCTTCCTGCGTCCCCTCGCTGGGTTCAGCCAGCGCGCCTGCATCATCCTGCAAGGCTGTTTCATCGTCTTGCTGACGCAAAACCACGCCGTTTTCGTGGATCTTTGCCTCAACCCGGCGATTGATTTCGCGTTCAGCAATCCGGTGCAGCATCTCTGCGTCGGGTTGCGGGGGTTCTGCGCCGAAATACCGATCATCCGCGGCCAGATCACGGAAATACTCCGCAATCGCCTTCATCGTATTGAACGGCTCGTCGAACCCCTCAAGGGTGCACGAAAAAGTGCCGTAGGAGACGGTCAGGATCTTGTTTGCACCAATCATGGACCACTCGCTTTCATTTGGACCTCATTGTTGCCACCATCCCCCCAAACTGGTGCTTTCCCGTGGACGAAAAAGGGCATTTGAAAGGAATTTTATAGGTCTCGATTGTGTTCTCGTGCCTTATTCGTCATCAATCATGCCATGTTCCACCTGATTGTAAACTCAACGTGCGGGGTCACCTTACTGGGCGCTGGCGCAGTAAACCCGCAAGATGTTGACGAATCGTTGACAATCGCACCCTGTCTGGTGGCGGCGGATGGCGGGGGCGATCATGCGTTGGCGTTGGGATTGCATCCCAAGGCGGTCATTGGTGATCTCGACAGCCTGTCCAAGTCTGCAAGCGAGCAGTTGGGCGGGCGTGTGCATCGAATCACAGAGCAAGACAGCACGGATTTCGCCAAATGCCTGCGCGCGATCAAGGCCCCTTTTGTAATGGCGCTGGGATTCACCGGGATGCGGCTGGATCACACTTTAGCGGCGATGAGCGATCTGATCCGCAGCCCCGCCCTTGTCGTGATGCTGGCAGAGCGCGAGGTGATCATCCGCTGTCCAAGCCGTATCGCGCTGGATGTGCCTGCCGGAACGCGGGTGTCATTGTTTCCGTTTGGGCCGGTTGCAGCACGCTCGACGGGGCTGCGCTGGCCGCTCGACGACATCGCCTTTGCGCCCGATAGCCGCGTGGGCACTTCGAATGAGGCGCACGGGCGCGTTGAGATCACCCTAGACGGGGCCGCGCTATTGATGTTGCCGCGCGAGAACCTGGGCGCAGTGTTGCAAGCGTTGGGTTTGAGCGCGCCGTAACGGCCTGCGCGTTAGCCCGGCTCGATGCGTAACGCGTCTTTCAGCCACGGAGCCTCTAGCAAAGCGGGCGCAACCACGCGATCCGCCAAAAGAGCGCGCAGGCGTGCGGCGACTTGGGCGGGCCAATCGCCCAGAACGCCCTCGCGCGCGGCCAGGGTGATCGTGCGCGACAGCGGCGCGCCGGGCAGCGGTGCCAGTTCCAATCCCGAGCGCCGCGCATGGCGCACCGCCGAGGGCGTCAAGATCGTCCAGCCCTGCCCCGCCGCGACCAGCGCCAAAATCGCAGGATAGCTGTCGAGTTCCAACCGATGACCGCCACCCATATCCTCGCGCGCCAGATGCGCGGCGATCTGACGGCCCATCAAAGTGCGTTGCGAATAATGAATGAGAGGTAGATCCGCGCCCCCACCTGCCGGGCGCACCGCCATGAAAGGCTCGTGCAACAGCGGATGCACCTCGCTTGCATCGGGCGGCGGGCCTTCGGGCTGGGCGGCGACTGCCACGTCCAGCCCGCGCGCCTCTAGTTTCGCTAGCAAACGATGGCTTGGGCCGGTTTCCAACTCAAAGCGGCACTGGCGCAGATCGCTGGCCATCCCCGCAAGCAACAGCGGCGTCACCTCGGCCTCGAAATCCTCAATCATGCCAAGACGGAAACTGGTCAGCCCGGCAGGATCGGCCAGCGACACGCCCGCGCGACCGCGCGCCAAGGCATCCAGCATCGCCTCGGCATGGGGCAAAAACCCGCGCCCGGCCACCGTCAGGGCAAAGGGACGCGCCGAGCGATCCACCAATTCCGCACCCAAGGCGGCCTCGAGTGCGCCAAGCTGCTGGCTGACCGTGGGGGCCGACACGCCAAGACGCCGCGCGGCGGCGGTGATTGCGCCTTCCTCGGCGGTGGCGGTAAAGACCTCGACAGCCCAAAGGCTTACGCGGGGGGGATTGCCAGACATGGAAAGGCTCCGATTGGGATCATCACGAGAGTGCCGCTTGCGCCAATCTGAGGCAAGCGTTTAGCCAAGCGCCACGATCGAGGGTTCGCGCCGCCCCGGACATTGCGCCAGCGGGCAAATCCGGCACGACGCCCCGATGGCGCGCGCAGGCAGCGACGCGACCTCATCTGGCGCGGGCAGGATCAGCATCGTCGCCTCACGCAGCGTCGGCGCGTCAAAGCCCACCGCGCGGGTCTCGCAAATCGCGTAGGTAACAAAGCGTTGCGGCACGCGCCCCGCCACATCGACCAGCGTGCGTATCGGGTGCATCGGTTGGGCCAGCGCCTCATAAAGGGGCCAAAGCGGACAGGCCGCGCCGAAACGGGGCAGCGCAAACCCGGGTGCCGAGCGGCGAAAGGTCAGGGTGCCAGACCCGTCGCAAATCACTAGCCCCGGCGGCGCAAGCCCGGCCAGCCCAGCCGGCAGGGACGCAAGACGGCGCAGCACGACATTAATTGGGACTGCGCGCGCCTGCGCAATTGCGCCGGGATCAGCGCCCAGTTCGGCCAGATCGCGCGTGATCAGATCCAGCGGCAAGGCGCGCGCATCGCTTGCCACGCGCTCAAGATGCGCCAGTGCCAGAGTGCGCGCCGCCGATGAGGCAAGCTCCGGCACGCCCGCGATCAGCCCCGCGAGGTTACGCTCGCCCGCCTCGATTTCTGGGAAATGCCAATCACGCGCCTCTAACCAGGCCTCAAACTGTTCCTGCGGCGAGGACAGCCCGGTCTCAGAGTCTTCCATCTCGTCGAGATAGCCAACCAAGGCCTCGGCCGCGCCCGATAAGCGCAGGCTTTCGGTCTGGATCGTGGCCAGAAATCGCGCCTGCCACTCGGGTTCGATATCCTCGGTCTCAACCAGAATCGCAGCGCTAGAGCGTAGCCCCGTCACCGCCGACAGCACCTCATGCAGCGAGGTTGCCAGAAACGGGTCTTGCGCCATACGTTCGGCGTAGCCCTCAAGCAGGCGCTCCAGTCTGGTCACGCGCGCCTGTGAACGCGCCAGCAACCCCGCCCAACCGGGGAAACGGCCAACGAATTCCTCGATACGCTCAAGATCGGGGGCGGAAAACGGGCCTGCACCTTCGGCCTCAAATCCTGCGACAGCCTCGCGCAGACCGTCAAACAGCGCGCTATCCGCACCCTCAGACAGCGCCACGGGATCAACCCCCATCGCGCGCGAAATCCGCTCGACCAAGGCGTCACTGACGCGGCGGCGGTTATGTTCGATCAGATTGAGATAGGCCGCAGAAATGCCTGCAGAACGCGCCAAATCGGCTTGTTTCATGCCAAGCGATGTCCGGCGTTCGCGGATGCGCGTGCCGGTGAGTGCAGATTTGGCCATATCGTCCTCCTGCGTCCAGATTTACAGCTAGGCGCAGGAGATACAAAGCTTTTTACAAGGGGTTTACCGCCTGAAAGTTTACATCGGGTTTTCGATGGTCGCGCGCATGTTGGGCACGTCACACGAGAATTCATCTCCTGTGGTACCTTGCGTCTGCTTGCAATCCTTCGCGCCTTGGGTCTCGGTGCAGCCAGCCAGCGCGCCAAGCGTCATTACTGCGAGCAGTGCCAGAACCGGTGTTGTTTTGAACGTTTTTTGCATCATCTGTCTCCTGTCAGTCGGGCGAAATTCTCTCGGCCCTTCAAGTGAACCATATAGTTCAGTACTGTGCTTCAAGCTTTGACTTCGATCAATAAATATCGACGCCAAAGATGAGTGTGACCTTACGTTTTTCCAACGGCAAGGGGGAACAGGCGTGATCCAGCTTCATTGAAACGCGCGAAAGCGAAACCCATAGACCAGCGCCCGATTGGAACAGGCATCCATTGCATCCATCAACCACACCCGATCCGGCCCCGGAAACGTGGCAAGATGGCGGCCCAAAAGGGTCTCGCCCTGCGTAAGGTTATCCGCCATATCGCCGCCGTAGGTCATCAGCCGTTTCAGCCAAAAATCCTGCGCCTCATCAAGGTAGCCGCCAAAACTACCACCCGGCGCGATCTGGCGCACGACCGCCAGACAATAAGCGGCCTCTACCTCTTGGGTGGGGGTTTTGAAAACATAGCTTGCGGGGGCCGCGAACTGGCTTTTCCACGTCATCCAGAACAGCGCGACCAATGCCAAAAAGCTGACAATCGCCAGTACTGCGTTGCGCAACCCGTGCCCGCCTTGCCGCCTTGCCTGTGCATGAACCACCATTTGCCAACGCCTTTCCCAATCTGCCGGCCCCGTTACAGCACATAAGCCTTAACAAGCCGTGCAATCGCGCAGCAAAAAGCCCCCCGGATCGGCTCCGGGGGGCGCATTGGCCGTGCAAGCGGCGCATCGGCTTCGCTGGCTTATTTCAGACCGGCAGCATCCGTCACCGCATGGGTCCACGCGCCTTCGGGCTGCTTGGTGATCACCGGATCAGAGCCACCTTCAAGCAGCACTTTCACCGTGCGCTCATAATCCGCCGGGTCCAGCATGCCATCGGTGCCTTCGGTCAGCTTGGCGACCTCTTTCATCATGCCTTCCTGATGCTCGATGGTCTGCGCGCCGGTTTCGTCGTTATCCAGCACGATTTTCGCAGCTTCCTCGGGATGCTCCTCGGCGTATTTCCAGCCCTCCATCGAGGCTTTGACGAATTTCGCCATCTTCTCGACGAAAGCCGGGTCCTTGAGGCTGTCTTCCATCACATAAAGACCGTCTTCGAGCGTCGCGACGCCCTCATCTTCATACTTAAAGGTGACCAACTGGTCCGGTTGGATCCCCGCCTCAAGCACCTGAAGATACTCGTTATAGGTCATCGTCGAGATACAAGCCGCCTGTTTTTGCAGCAGCGGATCGACGTTAAAGCCCTGCTTGAGCACCGTCA
Source organism: Thioclava sp. (assembly GCF_048263065.1). Taxonomy (NCBI): domain Bacteria; kingdom Pseudomonadati; phylum Pseudomonadota; class Alphaproteobacteria; order Rhodobacterales; family Paracoccaceae; genus Thioclava; species Thioclava sp. The sequence continues at coordinate 82,923 of NZ_JBLXEM010000005.1, read as the reverse complement.
CGCCCGCGTCACCGCCATCGGTCGGAATGCCCAGATGCGACATCCAGCTTAGGAACGGGTATTCATTGCCAAAGAACCACACGCCCAAAGTATGGCCGGGAAAATCGGCGGGAGTCTTGATGCCGCTTTCCTTCAGACAGGTCAGCATCATGCCCGATTTTTTGTAAGGTTGGGCGATATTGACCAACGGCAGGCCCTTTTCGCGCGCCGCCAAAGCGGCCGGCATCCAGTCGACGATCACATCGGCGCCACCGCCTGCGATCACCTGCTCGGGGCCAATATCGGGGCCGCCCGGTTTGATCGTGACATTCAGGCCAGAATCGCTGTAAAATCCTTTGTCCTGAGCCACATAGTAGCCCGCGAACTGCGCCTGCGTCACCCATTTGAGTTGCAGCGTCACATCCTCATTAGCCCATGCCGCACCGGCAAAAAGGCCAAGGCTGACACTCAGCCCGGTCATCAGTTTCTTCATCGTTTACTCTCCACTGTTGTCCCCGGATCTTTGCCCGGGATTTTTATAATTCTCAGGCGGTGCCTAAGCTCGGGCCCGCTGCGACGGGTGCCAGAACGTCACCAGCTTTTCGAGAAGCGCCACCGCCCCATAAAAGCCCGAGCCTGCAATCGCCGCAACGGTAATCTCCGACCACACGAGCGGCAAATCAAGCTGCCCCACGGCGGTCGATATCCGAAAGCCCATCCCGCGGGTTGGACTGCCGAAAAATTCAGCAACAATCGCCCCGATCAGCGCCAGCGTGGTCGCGATTTTCAGGCCGTTGAACAGAAACGGCATCGCCGCGGGCAGGCGCAGTTTGATCAGCCCCTGCCAGTAGCTCGCCGAATAGGTCGCCATCAGGTCGCGTTGCAGATGATCGGTCGCGGCCAGCCCGGCGACCATGTTCACCAGCACCGGGAAGAACACCATCACCACCACGACCGCCGCCTTGGACTGCCAGTCAAAGCCGAACCACATCACAAGGATCGGCGCGACGCCCACAATCGGCAAGGCAGCCACGAAATTGCCAATCGGCAACAACCCGCGCTGCAAAAACGGCGAGCGGTCGATCAGCACCGCCACGACAATTGCCGCGCCACAGCCAATCACATAGCCCGACAGCGCGCCTTTCAGGATCGTTTGCACGAAATCCCCGCGCAGGATCGGGCCGGATTGCGCAAAGGTCTGCGCGATCTGGCTGGGCGCGGGCAGGATCACCGGGCTGATGCCAAAGCCCAGCACCAGGCCCTCCCAAAGCAACAGCACCGTGATGCCAAACAGCGCGGGGATAGCAAATTGCGCCCAGCGCTGATGCCCATAGCGCCGTGCCATCCACGCATTGGCACCCCAAGCTGCCAGCCAGAACAGTATCGCAAAAATCGCCCAACCCATCACGCCATCCCCATTCGTTTCAGGGTGATCCGCTCGATCACGCCTACGATCCCGACTAGGATCGCCGCCAGTGCGGCCGCCGTGAACAGCGCCGACCAGATTTGCACCGTTTGCCCATAATAGCTGCCCGAAAGCAGCCGCGCGCCAAGGCCTCGCGTGGCCCCCGCAGGCAGTTCCGCCACGATGGTACCAACAAGGCTGGCAGCAACACCGACCTTGAGCGAGGCAAACAGATAGGGCATCGACGAGGGCAGCCGCAGCTTGCGCAACGTCTCGCCCTGACTGGCATTATAAGTCTTAAGCAGATCAAGCTGCATGCTATCAGGCGCGCGCAGCCCCTTTACCATGCCCACCAGCACCGGGAAAAAGCTGAGATAGGCCGCGATCAGCGCCTTGGGCAGTAACCCCGTTACCCCAAGGCTCGCCAATACCACAATCACCATCGGCGCAATTGCCAAAATCGGCACGGTCTGACTGGCAATCGCCCAAGGCATCACCGACAGATCCATCGCGCGGCTATGCGTGATCCCGACCGCCAGCAAAATCCCCAGCCCGGTGCCCAGCGCGAAGCCCGCCAGCGTGGCGGAAAGCGTGATCCAGCCGTGATAAACTAGGCTGCGCTTGGAGGTAATCGCCTGCCCAGCAAGCCCCTGCCAAAGCCCCTGCGCCACCTGATGGGGTGCGGGCAAAACGGGGCGCTTCTGATGCATCGTGTCACTGAGAAGCTGAGAGATCGTCACGCTCTCGCCCGCCCGCGCGGCTTGATCATAGGTCCATTTCGCATTCAGCGCGACCGAGCCACCATACCAAAGCAGCACAATCGCGGCGAGAACGGTAAAGATAGGGGCGATCATCTTCATGCGCGTTCCCCCTGCCCGACCTGTTGGGTGATCGCATCACTCATCATACGCATGCCCCGCGCGCAGTCCTTCGCGCACCCGGTGCGCGACTTGCAGGAATTCCTCGCTGTCGCGAATATCAAGCGGGCGCGCACTGCGCGGCAGCGGGCTGTCGATCACCTCGTAGATCTGGCCCGGACGCGGCGACATCACCACGATCTTGGTGCTCAGATAGACCGCCTCGGGGATCGAGTGGGTGACAAAACCGATGGTCTTTTGCGTGCGCTCCCACAGCTTGAGCAGCTCGGAATTCAGCTTATCGCGCACGATTTCATCCAGCGCGCCAAAGGGTTCGTCCATCAGCAGGATATCGGCGTCAAAAGCCAGCGCGCGCGCGATACTGGCGCGTTGCTGCATGCCGCCCGACAACTGCCACGGGAACTTCTTGCCGAAGCCGTCAAGATCGACCAGCGATAGCACTTTTTCAACGCGTTCGGCCTGCTCGGCCTTGGAAAACCCCATAATTTCCAGCGGAAGTTTCACATTTCCCGCAATCGTGCGCCATGGATACAACCCCGCCGCCTGAAACACATAGCCATAAGATCGCGCTTTGCGCGCGTCCTCGGCGCTCATGCCATTGACGCGCAGCTCGCCGCCCGTGGGTGTTTCCAGCGCCGCGATACAGCGCAGGAAGGTGGTTTTGCCACAGCCCGAGGGGCCGATGAAGCTGACGAACTCGCCACGCTCGATATCAAGGGTGATATCCTTAAGCGCGTGAACCGGGCCGTCATTGGTTTCAAATGTCAGGTCCAGCCCTTTGGCTGAGATGACCGGGGCGGCCGTCATGTGCGCCTCCACAGGATTTGATCGGCAATCTCGACGCTATTGCCTGCCGGATCGCGCAGGTAGATCGAGCGCGCTCCGTTCGGCCAACGAAAGTCAGCTTCAATCTCTACATCATTGTCTTTCAAGTGTTTTTCCCATTCATCTAACAGCTCTCCCGTGCTGCCTATGCAAACATGGCCCGGCCCGATCGCGCCATGCGGGGGCACGGGCAGTTTCGCGTCCGGGGCGGGTGGGCGCTGCGTGGCCTTTGCGATAAAAGCAAGGATTACGCTTGGCCCGCAGCGAAAGAAGACGTGCCGCCCCTCAACCCGCGCTATCCGCTCAAGACCAAGAACGCCGCTGTAGAAGCGTTCGGTCGCGTCGAGATCGCCGACATAGACCGCCGCCTCGAGAACACCGCTATGGGCCGGAGCACCCATCGCGACCCTAGACCCCACTCGCGGGAATACCGCTGCGCTGCACCGGGCGCGGCGCGGTGAGGTCTTTCCAGGTCGACAGCGCTTTGGTCACCGGCATTCCGGGATCGCGCGCGACGAACTGGCCGTGGCCCTCCTTGGTCTTGATCTCGCCATCGGCCCAAGCAACTACCCCGCGCGACAACGTGTAGCGCGGCAGTCCAGTCACCTCTTTGCCCTCAAACACGTTGTAATCAATGGCAGATTGCTGCGTCTTGGCTGAGATTGTCTTGCTCGCCTTGGGATCCCAGACCACCAGATCGGCATCCGAGCCAACCAGCACGGCCCCCTTCTTGGGATAGACGTTCAGGATCTTGGCGATATTGGTCGAGGTCACGGCGACGAACTCATTGGGCGTCAGCCGACCCGTGCCCACACCATAAGTCCACAGCATCGGCAGGCGGTCTTCCAACCCGCCCGTGCCATTGGGGATCTTGGTGAAATCGCCCACGCCATAGCGTTTCTGTTCAGTCGAGAAGGCACAGTGATCGGTCGCGACGACCGACAGCGTGCCCGATTGCAAGCCCGCCCACAGGCTATCTTGATGCTGCTTGTTGCGGAAAGGCGGGCTCATCACGCGGCGCGCGGCATGGTCCCAATCCTTGTCGAAATACTCGGACTCATCCAGCGTCAGGTGCTGGATCAACGGCTCGCCCCAGACGCGTTTGCCGTTCATCTTGGCACGCCGGATCGCCTCGTGGCTTTCCTCGCAGGAGGTATGCACAACATACAGCGGTACGCCCGCCATATCGGCGATCATAATGGCGCGGTTCGTCGCCTCGCCCTCGACCTGCGGTGGGCGGGAATAGGCATGACCCTCGGGGCCGCTATTGCCCTCGGCGAGCAGTTTCGCCGACAATTCCGCCACCACATCGCCGTTTTCCGCATGCACCAGCGGTATCGCGCCCAGTTCGGCGCAGCGCTTGAAGCTCGAATACAGCTCGTCATCATTCACCATCAGCGCGCCCTTATAGGCCATGAAATGCTTGAAGGTGTTGATGCCATGCTCGGTCACGGTCTTCATCTCGTCAAAGACCTGCTTGTCCCACCATGTGATCGCCATGTGGAACGAGTAATCACAATGCGCGCGGGTCGATTTGTTGTCCCATTTCTTGAGCGCATCCAGCAGCCCTTCACCCGGCGAGGGCAGCACGAAATCGACCACCATCGTGGTGCCGCCTGCCAGCGCAGCCCGCGTGCCGGATTCGAAATCATCGGTGGAATAAGTGCCCATGAAGGGCATTTCCAGATGAGTATGCGGATCAATCCCGCCGGGCATGACATAGCAACCGGTGGCATCCAAGCTCTCGTCGCCGGTCAGGTCCGGCCCGATTTCAATGATCTGTCCGCCCTCGATCAGCACATCCGCCTTATAGGTCAGATCTGCGGTGACGATGGTTCCGTTCTTGATGACTGTGGTCATTCTTTCTCTCCCTTCGAAAGGCTGCAACCTTCCTCTTGATCGAAATATCCTCGGGGATCGCCGATTGATGCGCCATTGGTCCGAGCACCAATCGGCGACGGGGCAGACAGCCCCCCCCGGCACCTTCGCTCAGCTCACGATTTCCGCCGTGTCCAGCGCGGCGTGGAACAGAACATCGGCCCCCGCCGCGGCCCACTCCTTGGAGATATCCTCGGCCTCATTGTGGCTTAGCCCGTCGACGCAAGGACACATGATCATCGCCGTGGGCGCGACCTTGTTGATCCAGCACGCATCATGCCCCGCCCCCGAGATGATATCGCGATGACTATAGCCCAGCCTTTCGGCGGCATTGCGCACTGCCGACACGCAGGTCGGATCAAAGGTGACCGGATCAAAGCCGCCGGTTTTTTCGAACTCCACGCCCAGACCCATGTCGTCGCAAATTTTCTGCGCCCCTTCACGCAGGCGCTTTTCCATATCCTCAATCACCGAAAGATCGGGCGAGCGGAAATCAACCGTGAACACGACCTTGCCGGGGATCACATTGCGCGAATTGGGATAGACGTCGATATGACCCGCCGCGCCCACCGCGTCGGGGGCGTGCGACCAGGCGATTTCATCGACCAGTTCCAGCACGCGCGCCATGCCAAGCCCGGCATTTTTGCGCATCGGCATCGGGGTGGAACCGGTGTGGCTGTCTTTGCCTGTGATCGTCACCTGCGTCCAGCTTAGCCCCTGCCCGTGGGTGACAACGCCGATATCTTTGCCCTCGGCTTCCAGAATGGGGCCTTGTTCGATATGTAGCTCGAACATCGCATGCATCTTGCGCGCGCCCACCTCTTCGTCACCGACCCAACCGATGCGTTTCAGCTCATCGCCAAATTTCTTGCCTTCGGCATCCTCACGCTCATAGGCCCAGTCCTGCGTGTGAAGCCCCGCAAACACCCCCGAGGCCAGCATGGCAGGCGCAAACCGCGTGCCTTCCTCGTTGGTCCAGTTGGTCACCACGATCGGGTGCTTGGTCTTGATCCCGAGATCATTCATCGAGCGCACGGCCTCCAGCGCGCCCAATACGCCCAGAACACCATCAAACTTCCCGCCCGTAGGCTGCGTATCAAGATGGCTGCCCATATATACGGGCAGCGCGTCGGGGTCTTGGCCGGGGCGCGTGGCAAACATATTGCCCATGCTATCGACGCCCATGCTCATACCCGCGGCTTCACACCATTTCTGGAACAGCGCGCGGCCCTCGGCGTCGGCATCGGTGAGGGTCTGGCGATTATTGCCACCCGCGACGCCGGGGCCGATCTTGGCCATCTCCATAAGGCTATCCCAAAGGCGGTCGGGATTGATGCGAAGGTTCTCTCCGGGTGCAGACATTTTTGAAACTCCCTGTCGGCTGGTGGGGCTTTGCCCTCTTGCGACGAATCTTGTTCTGACCGTATGGTCAAGTTGAGTGGGCCACGTCCTGACTATCTGGTCAACAAAAATTCGGGCGGATCGCAAATGAAAGATGACGAGAGCGGCAAACGCTCAAAAATTGGGCGCAGTGGTGCGGGAAGCCGCGCCGAAGCACGGCGCGCGACTGAAGAGTCGATTCTTAAAGCCGCCGAGACTGTCTTTGCCGAGGCGGGCTTTGGCGGGGCGACGATGCAGTTGATCGCGGATATGGCGGGATTGCCGAAGGCTAATCTGCATTATTATTTCGACACCAAAGAGGCGCTTTATCGCCGCGTGGTTGAACAGATTTTCAATGTCTGGCTTGAGGCTGCAGATGTGTTTGACGCAGCCTCCGGCCCTACTGAAGGGATCGGCGCCTATATCGACGCCAAGATGGAAATTTCACGCAGTCACCCCAACGGGTCCAAGGTTTGGGCAAGCGAGGTTATGCATGGCGCGCCAGTCATTCAGGACTATCTGGAAACCACGCTGCGCGACTGGACTGAGGGGCGCGCCAAGATTATCCGGCGCTGGATCGCGCAAGGCCAAATGGCGGACGTGGACCCACATCACCTGCTGTATATGCTTTGGGCGACAACCCAGCATTACGCCGATTTCGGCCATCAGATCGAGACGCTGAACGGTGGCCAGCCATTGTCAGACGCGCAATGGGAGGCCACGAAAGCCAGCGTGAAGGGGATCGTGCTGCGCGGCATCGGGGTAAAGTGAGCCCTCTCGCGAATTGCTTTCGCTCGTCACAGCAATAAAGCAACGTAGCTATAATTTTCGCGACGCTCCCGCTCGAAGCATTTGATTATTAGATTTTTTTCGATTTAGCTTGCCACAAGGGTCGGATCGAAATTTGGGGTAGCCTGAAAAATGAACCTAAAAACGATCATCGCCAGCGCGGCGATCGCACTCAACGTGCTCGCAACCAGCGCATCAGCCGAGAACGTCTACGGCTACGTGCTGGCCAATCGAACACTCGTCGAGCCAAATTATACGTATAGCTTTGGCGACACGGTGCCGATCAAGGCGGATGGCAACGGGATCACGCTGGGCTTTGGCAAGGCGCTTACGCCCGCCGTAGCAATCGAGGGCGATATTTCGTTTGGTGACTATGAGTCCAACCGTATTGTGGGCAGTACATTCCCGTGCGTCACCATCGGAGAAGGCTGTAAAATGAAGGCCGACTGGCTGGCGACACTACGAGTCACCGCGCGCACTGAAATGGGCAAGTTGTCGCCCTATGTGACTGCTGGTTTCGCTGCGGGTCATATCAAAGGTAGTGCCGATACGGGGCCCTGTGGATTTATTGATTGCGGCTATTCCGGGACGCAGGCGGGCTTTGCGCTCGGGCTCGGAACGGATTACGCCTTGAGTGACCGTATCGCGCTGCGTGCGGAACTCATGCAGATACTCTTGAAAAGCCCTGACTTCAGCGCATCGACTGTCACATCGGGCGGCTATGCCTTTACCCAGATCCGTGTCGGCATGAAATACGCTTTCTAGTTCAGACCAACTTCACAAATTGGAAGGGGCGCGTATTCGCGCCCTTTTTTCATACCAAAGCAGTCGGGTCTTGGTCTTTTCGTTGGGCTTCGGCCCGCAAGGGAAAGAGAGATCACGCGATCATCTTAAGCTCTTCTTTCAGCCCCCCCATCAAACCTTCAATCTGACTGCTCGGGTTGATTAGGGGCGGAGGTATCTGGCTGGGTCAGTGGCGCAACCTCGACTGGCGCGGACGGAGCCCCCTCAACACCCTCGGGCAGATGCGTCTTGGGCAGTTTTGCCCCCAACAACTCGGCCCCTTCTGCAATCTCGGCCCCGCTTTTGAGATCGGGCTCGGGCGCAGCCTGCATCGCCGCTCCCTCAGCGCCCCGATCCGAGCAGACATACACCGTGCTGCCCACAATCACCGCGGTCGCGGCCAGCGCGGGCGGCGATGAGGCGGCCAAAACACCAATCCCGGCTTGAAGCAGTTTGTCACGCAAGCGGCCCGACTGATCGCGCACGATCTTTGTGCCGAGTTTCCCGCCAACGACCACTCCCGCAGCATCCGCAGCAAGGCCTTCCGCATCACTTCCAAGGCCCTGCACGGCCTGAGACGTACCCGCCAACCGCTGGCAGAAACTTTTCGACGGTTTGCGGCACATCCCATATGCGTCGCGCGCGCCCTCGTCATAGCCAAGATAAGTCTCGGCCTTGCGATCCCATTGCAAACAAAACGGCGCGCGCCCGGCATCATCCAGCTCAGGCGTCAGCGCACGCAGGGTCACCAGTGCAGGACAGGTTACATCGCCTTTTTCCCCAAGCACTTTTTCGCGCAGACTGCGGCTGTCTTTAAGCGCCGCATTGTCGGGATCATAACGGAAATCATAGGTCTCGCCGCGAATCGAGGTCTTGCACGAGACGAGTTCGGCAAGCGCAGGGGTGGCGGGCAAAAGAAGGGCGAAAAAGAACGCGAGGCGCAGCATGGGGAAACCTCCGGGGCTGCGCGTAAAATAGGCAGCGCTGGCAACGGCGCAAGGGGCGAACCGGGCAGATCGGCGTTGTTTCGCGCGTGCGCCCGATCAAACTGTCTAGTCGAGCGTTTCCAGCACGTCCTTGAGTGTCCCGATCAACTCGTCGATTTGCTCTTTCGAGATGATCAGCGGCGGCGACATGGCGATGATGTCCCCCGTGGTGCGGATCAGGGTGCCATTCTCATAGGCCTTGAGGAAGCCGCTAAAGGCGCGTTTCGTCGGCTCGCCCGCGATCGGTTCCAGCTCGACCGAGCCGATCAGACCCTCGTTGCGAATATAAATCACATGGCGCATGCCCATGAGCGAATGCAACGCCGCCAGCCAATAAGGAGCAAGGCCTGCGGCGCGCTCGAACAGGCCCTCTTGCTTGTAGGTTTCCAGCGTCGCCAGTTCAGCCGCCGAGCAATCGGGTTACCGGAATAGGTATAGCCGTGAGACAGCTCGATCATATACTCGGGGCCGTTCATGAATGCGTCATGCACCGTCCCGTGGTCATCATGTCCCCCCTTCGGAATGACGCCATTCGTCAACCCCTTGGCGGTAGTCATGATATCGGGCGTGACGCCATAATGCTACGCGGCAAAGGCGGCGCCCAGGCGGCCAAACCCGGTGATCACCTCGTCAAAGATCAGCAGGATGTCGTGCTTTTTAGTGATTTCACGCAACTTTTGTAGATAGCCTTTGGGCGCGATGTCGATCAGACGGTTGGCCAGCTCAAACGCAATCGGATGGCCCACCTAGAAGGCGGGTGCGTAATCCATCTCAGCGGCCTGTCTCTGGATGGCCTCGGTGATCAGCAGGCGGCAATGGGCCGCGTTGCAGCACCACAGCCCCGCCCCGTGCCATCCAGCACCTGACGCCCGTCGGCGGTGGTGTAATGCGTGTCCTTGGCCCCCACGAACATGTGCGGGTTCTTCTTGAACTGGCGGTTCGCGGTGAACGGCATCCAGAATGCGCTCAGCTCATTGGGGATCTTGCGATCAAGGGCCATGGCGTGTCTCCGGCCCGGGGCAGCGCCACGGGCCGAGCATAACGATTTGACCAATCGGTCAGAGTGAACGCTGCCACAGCGAAGAAGTCAGTCAAGCGCGCGAATTGTGACGCGACTTGCCCTAGCGCAAAGGCAACGCTACGTTGATCCACGCGCCGCTTTTCGGTTACTTTAGCGTGATCGGGAGAAATGAATTGAATGACACCGGGAATCAGGTGCGCTTTGCGCGAGGGCAAGATGCGGATAAACCGCTGACCCGAATTCAGAAATTGAACCGGCACAAGATCCTTGAGGCCGCGCTTGAGGTGTTTTCCGCGCATGGTTTTCGCGGCTCGACGCTGGATCAGATCGCGACCGAAGCCGGTTTGAGCAAGCCCAATTTGCTGTATTATTTCCCCTCTAAAGAGGCGATCCATGCCGAGTTGATGGCTGGGCTTCTTGACATCTGGCTGGCCCCACTGCGCGCGATGGAGCCCGACGGAGAACCGCGCGCCGAAATAATGTCGTACATGCGGCGCAAGCTTGAGATGAGCCGCGAAATGCCCCGTGAAAGCAGGCTTTTCGCCAATGAGATGCTGCAAGGCGCGCCCCGGATGGAAGATGAATTGGGCCACAATCTCAAGGCCCTGGTTGATAGCAAGGCGCAGGTTATTCGCAGCTGGATCGACGCAGGCAAGCTGGCGCCTGTCGATCCCCATCATTTGATTTTCTCGATCTGGGCGCTGACCCAGCATTACGCCGATTTCGAGGTGCAGGTGCGTGCGGTTCTCGGCCCCGGCACGGACCCGTTTGAGGGCGCAGGACAATTTCTGGATATGCTGTTCGGTCGCTTGCTTGCCCCCTGATCGCACCCTTTGGCTGCAGCGTTAACCTTAGGGTTAAACCGCGGCCACCTCTTTACCTTTGCGAAACTTCTTGCGCGCAGACTCACCCTGTGGGGATGCTTATGCGAGGAAATGGGGATGGACCGGATATCGGGGCTGATGCCTCAAACGGGTTGGTCGCCGCTGTTAAGCCCGGCGACACCTAAAAATGCGCCTGCAACAACGGTAGAACCGGCGGCGACGTCCGCCGATACGGATGACGGAAAAAGTGCGGGAACGGATACGCAAACGGCGCAAGACCATGCGCAAACCGCGCGGTTTTTCAGCGGTATTGCTGCGGCGCGCGTCGGCGTTGGCGAGGCCCAAATCGAGCCGGTCGGGCCGCCGCCTGATCCCAATGCACCGTCAGGGCCAATGCCGACCTTTGATGTGTCACCGCTAGAAGAGGCGGCAGCGCGGGTCATGGCCGTTTCGGCGATAGCGGGGGATACGGATATGGCCGCGTCAGAGGCGTCGGAGGCTACCGAAACGCCAGAGTCGCAAGGCGAAACGCCCGCGCAAGACAGCGCGATCAAGGGGGTGGCATCGTCTCAATCCGGGGAGGCCGCGAAATCGGCTGCAATGACGCAAGACGCCGCGCCTGACACAAGCGCGGCGCAGCAATGGCAAACCCGGCCTTGGCCGCAAACGCCCCAAACCAGTGTGCCACAGCTTGACGTGACGCGCTGATGCGCCCCCCAACAGGGGGGCGCGCCCTCACTCGGCGGCGGTGGCCGAAGGATTATTGGGATGCGTCGTCCAATTGGCATAATCGCCGACTGTTTCCCCGGTGCGCGGATCAACGCTGCCCTTGGGCATCTGCTTCATCTCGATGCAATCGACCGGGCAGACCTCGACGCACAGGTTGCAGGCAACGCATTCCTCATCCTTGACGGTGAAGGTGCGGTCCTCGGACATCGCGATGGCCTGATGGCTCGTATCCTCGCACGCCGCAAAGCAACGCCCGCACTTAATGCAATCGTCCTGAACGATCTCAGCTTTGGTGACATAATTTAGGTTGAGATATTGCCAATCCGTCACATTGGGCACCGCGCGACCCACCAGCTCGGACGTGTTGGTGAAACCCTTGCGATCCATGTATTCCGACAGGCCCGAGATCATCTCTTGCACGACCTTGAACCCGTAGGTCATGGCCGCCGTGCACACCTGCACATTGCCCGCGCCGAGCGCCATGAATTCGGCCCCGTCGCGCCAGGTCGTGACGCCACCAATGCCCGAAATCGGCAGGCCCGCCGTTTCGGCATCGCGTGCGATCTCGGCCACCATATTCAGCGCGATCGGCTTGACCGCCGGGCCGCAATAGCCGCCATGCGTGCCCTTGCCGTCAATCGTGGGTTCAGGCGCGAAATCATCCAGATCGACCGAAGTGATCGAATTGATTGTATTGATCAGGCTGACCGCATCCGCGCCCCCCGCCTTGGCCGCCCGCGCCGGGCCGCGAATGTCGGAGATGTTGGGCGTGAGTTTCACGATACAGGGCATGCGCGAATGTTGTTTCACCCAACGCGTGACCATCTCGATATACTCAGGCACCTGTCCGACAGCCGAGCCCATGCCGCGTTCGGCCATCCCGTGCGGGCAGCCGAAGTTCAGCTCAACCCCATCGGCCTCGGTTTCCTCGACGCGTGCAAGGATCGCCTTCCAGCTATCCTCGTCGCAGGGCACCATCAGCGATACGATCAGCGCCCGATCCGGGTAGTCGCGCTTGACCGACTTGATCTCGCGCAGGTTCACCTCTAGCGGGCGATCGGTGATCAGTTCGATATTATTCAACCCCAGCAGCCGCCGGTCCGCCCCGTAAATCGCGCCGTAGCGCGGGCCGTTGACGTTGACCACGGGCGGCCCCTCAGACCCGAGCGTTTTCCACACGACGCCCCCCCAGCCCGCCTCAAAGGCACGCCGGACGTTGTATTCCTTATCCGTGGGCGGGGCCGAGGCCAGCCAGAACGGGTTGGGAGATTTGATACCGATGAATTTGGAACGCAGATCGGCCATGTCTTAGCCCTCCATCAAAACGTGGTGGATATCTTGTGCAGCGTCGCGCCCTTGCGCCACCGCCGTGACGGTCAGATCTTCGCCCGCATGGGTGCAATCGCCCCCTGCCCAGACGCGCGCAGCCGAGGTGCGCCCGGCCCCGTCAACCTTGATCTTGCCGCCTGCGACCTCGACCTTGGCGGGCATGTCTCCCAGCGTCTGACCGATGGCCTTGAACACCTGATCGGCGGGTAGGCGGAGGGTAGTGTCAGTCATCTCAAGCCCATCAGGGCCGGAACGCGTATAGGCGAATTCCACCTCACGCACCGCGCCATTGCCATGGATTGCCACCGGCGCCGCGTTCTCGATGATGGTCACGCCATGGGTCAGCGCATGTTCCTGCTCGTGCAGGCTGGCGGGCATTTCCGCGCGCGAACGACGATAGACAAGGGTCACATGCAGCGCGCCGAGCAATTTCGATTGAACCGCGGCATCAACCGCCGTCATGCCGCCGCCGATCACCACCACATCACGCCCAATCGGCAAGCTGGCCAGATCCGAGGCCTGACGCAGTTCCGAGATAAAGTCGGTCGCGGGGCGAATGCCGTCTTTGTCCTCGCCCTCAAGGCGCAGCGCATTCACTCCGCTTAACCCCATGCCAAGGAAAACTGCGTCGTGATTGGCCAATAGGTCGGCCAGATCGCCATCACCCTCACGGCCCAACTGCCAGTTTTCGACCGCCGTGATGCCGCCGATCTGCATCAACCACGCCACTTCGGCCTGCGCGAAGCCGCCCGGTGCCTTGTAGCTGGCGATCCCATATTCGTTCAGCCCGCCGGGTTTGTTGTGGGCATCATACAGCGTAACCTCATGGCCCAGCATCGCAAGGCGATGTGCCGCGGCCAGCCCCGCAGGGCCAGCGCCCACGACTGCCACCGATTTGCCGGTGCGCGGGGCACGCGAAAACGGGTGGTCCTGCTTCGCCATCAACGTGTCGGTGGCAAAGCGCTGCAACGCGCCGATTTCCACCGGCTCGCCCTCGGAGTCCATACGAACGCACGCACCTTCGCACAGGGTTTCGGTCGGGCAAACGCGTGCGCACATGCCTCCCAGAATGTTTTGCTCAAAGATGGTGAGGGCCGCCGCCTCGGGCGTGCCGGTCGAGATTTGCCGGATGAACAGCGGCACGTCGATCGAAGTCGGGCAGGCCTCCATGCAAGGCGCATCGTGGCAAAAATAACACCGATCGGCGGCGATGCGCGCCTCTTGCACGCCAAGCGGCGGCGCGACATCGGCGAAATTGGTGCAGTAACCCTCAGGATCAAGCCGTCCCGGCACGATCCCTTCGGTGAGCTGGCTGTGTGACATTTGCGGGCTCCCTGTTCTTTTTTTTGCTGCCCCTACGCTGCCACAGTCTTGAATTTTATCAAGTGGTAAAATATTCCGCACTGCAGCGGAGGCCCGTTTCCTCCGCTTTGCCCGGAGATTGAGCGCGATGCCCTTCGCTTGCCTATTCTCCGGGCAGTCAAGATTTCGCGAGTGCTTGACCCTGCGCAATCCGTTGCGGCTTTTCACCGCGCGCCACCTCGCGTATAACCGCCTGTGACATTGTAAGGCCCCGACAGAACGGGCCATTCGTAAAAGCACCCCTTGAGGATCGCATGACCAAAGACACCCGAGACAATGACGTGGCCTTCATTCAGGCTCTCGCCGAACTTCTGAACGCCAACAAGCTGACCGAATTGGCGGTGACACGCGATTACGGCCCCGATGACAGCCTGAAGGTGCGCGTGGCCAAACAGGTGAATGTGGTGCAACAAGCTGCGGCACCGATGGCGGCGGCCCCTGTCCCGGTAACGGCCTCGGCAAGCCCTGCCCCGAGCGACGCAGCCCCCGTGAATGACGATCCCGCAGATCATCCCGGCGCAGTGGCCTCGCCGATGGTGGGCACCGCCTATATGTCGCCAGAGCCCGGCGCGCCAGCGTTCGTCAAACCCGGCGATCAGGTCACAGAAGGCCAGACGCTGATGATCGTCGAGGCGATGAAAACGATGAACCATATCCCGGCCCCGAAATCGGGCACGGTCAAGCGCATCCTCGTGGATGACGGCCAGCCGGTGGAGTTTGGCACGACCCTGATGATCGTTGAGTGAGGGCGCGAAGATGTTTGACAAGATCCTGATCGCCAATCGCGGCGAAATCGCGCTGCGCGTCATCCGCGCGTGTCGCGAAATGGGGATCGCGTCCGTCGCGGTCCACTCGACCGCCGATTCGGACGCGATGCATGTGCGCATGGCCGATGAATCTGTGTGCATCGGCCCGCCCTCGTCGACGCTAAGCTATCTTTCGGTCCCCGCAATCGTGGCCGCCTGTGAAATCACCGGCGCGCAGGCGATCCATCCCGGCTACGGGTTCCTGTCGGAGAACGCCGCTTTCGTGCAGGTGCTTGAAGATCACGGCATTACCTTTATCGGCCCCTCAGCAGAGCATATCCGCCTGATGGGTGATAAGATCACCGCCAAGGAAACCGCGAAAAAGCTGGGTATTCCGGTGGTTCCCGGCTCGGCGGCAGGCGTTCCTGATGTCGCGTCGGCCAAGAAAGAAGCCGCCGCAATGGGCTATCCGGTGATCATCAAGGCGACCGCTGGTGGCGGTGGGCGCGGCATGAAGGTCGCCGCTGACGAGGCTGCGCTGGAAAGCGCGTTTCGCACCGCGCGTGCCGAGGCGAAATCGGCCTTCGGCAATGACGAAGTCTACATGGAGAAATACCTCCAACGGCCCCGCCATATCGAAGTCCAGGTCTTTGGTGATGGTAAAGGGCGCGGCGTCCATCTGGGAGAGCGCGATTGCTCGCTGCAGCGGCGCCACCAGAAAGTGTTCGAAGAGGCCCCCGGCCCCTCGATCACGCCCGAACAGCGCGCGCGGATCGGTGGCATTTGCGCCGATGCGATTGGTAAAATGGGCTATTCTGGCGCGGGAACGATCGAGTTTCTCTATGAAGACGGCGAGTTCTATTTCATCGAGATGAACACCCGCCTGCAGGTCGAACACCCTGTCACCGAGGCGATTTTTGGCGTTGATCTGGTGCGCCAGCAAATCAAGGTCGCTGCGGGCGAGCCGATGGAGTTTGAGCAGGATAAGCTGTCGATTCGCGGTCACGCCATCGAGGTGCGTATCAACGCTGAAAAGTTGCCCAATTTCACGCCCTGCCCCGGCAAGATAACGCATTATCACGCGCCCGGCGGCCTTGGCGTGCGCATGGATAGCGCGCTGTATGACGGCTACACGATCCCGCCCTATTACGACAGCTTGATCGGCAAGCTGATCGTGCATGGGCGCGACCGTCACGAGGCGCTTCAACGACTGTATCGCGCGCTGGGAGAGCTGATCGTGGATGGTGTCGATACCACCGTCCCGCTGTTCAACGCGCTGCTGGCCGAGCCGGATATTCAGGCTGGAAATTACTCGATCCATTGGCTTGAAAAGTGGCTTGAGAAAAACCTGTAAGCTGAACACGCGACCATGAAAACGCCCTCGCTTGGGGGCGTTTTTCTATTTCGGGATCAACAGGCAGGTGCCGCGTCGCTTGGGCTGATCGGCGGGGCGGTAATAATCGCCGACAAATTTGCGCTTGCCCGGCCCGATCTCGTTCCAATCAAGCCAGTGACAATCGTAATCCAGCACATCGGCCATCGCCTCCATCGCTGGGAAGGATGGAATGCCGATCAGCGCCTTTTCCTGCCCTTTGATCTGGGGAATCGAGTTCAGCTCATTATCCGTGCGTTCGCGCACCAGCATGATTACCTGACCCGGACGCTGCGCAAACTCGCTATCCACAATCACCAGTTCCGGACCGAGCTTACGCACAAGTTGAAACAGGCGGAAATGGTCCATGACGTGATAGAGTATACCAAAAACCCCAACGACATCAAAGCGTTCGCCCGCGTCGATCAGCTTTTGCATCCCGTCGTAAATATCATCGCAAATCAATCGCACCCTCTCGCGCAGATGGGCGCGGGGGAATTCGTCAAAGCGGTCTATCAGTTCCTGACGCCCCTCGATCCCGACCACTTCGCGCGCACCAGCCGCCGCAAACGCATAGGCCCAGCGCCCGTCATGCGCCGCTAGGTCCAGCACGCGTTTGCCCGCGATCTGATCTTCGAGCGGCTTGATAATCACCTTGTGGCGCAGGTTCATGCGGTCCACCGTGCCCGGGTCATCGGCGTAACGCCCGATCTCGGGCAGAAAATCATAAAAACCCATATTTGCGCTCGGCCTCGCTCTGGTTCATTTTGGGGGCACCCTAGGCGTAACGGGAAAAACGGGCAAGAAAATGACGGACAGGCTAAGCGCGCAACTCCTTCTGACAGGCTATGCGCAAGGTATATTTCCAATGGCCGAGAGCCGCGAATCGACGCAGCTTCACTGGTTTGACCCCGCACAACGCGGAATTATGCCCTTAGACAATTTCCACATTTCGCGCTCTCTCGCGAAGGAGATTCGGCGCGCAGATTTTACTATTTCAACTAATCGCGCGTTTCGCGCCGTGGTTGAGGGCTGCGCGGATCGCAGTGAAACCTGGATCAACGGGCCGCTCTTCGCGCTATATGACGATCTTCACGCGGCCGGTTATGCTCATTCGGTTGAGGTCTGGCAGGGTGCGGATCTGGTTGGCGGGGTGTTCGGCATCACGCTGGGGGGCGCGTTTTTTGGCGAAAGCATGTTTTCCGCACGTAAAAGCGGATCGAAAATCGCGATTGCCTTCGCAGTGGATCGGTTGCGACAGGCGGGGTTCACGCTATTTGACACGCAGTATATCACGCCGCATTTAGCCAGCCTTGGCGGGATCGAGGTGACGCGTGTCGAGTATCGCTCGCGTCTCGCGAAAGCGCTGCTTCAAAGCGCGGATTTCACTGCGCCGGATGTCCCTACGCCTCAATTGCTGGTGCAGCGAATGACCCAAACGTCATAACGGGGATGATCGAGCGCCGAAAGTGCGGGGCTTGAGGCAATCATCCAGCCCGAAAAATCGGGTTGCGGCTTAGCGGCCTCGGTGATCGTCAGGAACGCATAGGCGTTTGAGGACGGATCATCCGCCGGATAGCGACATTCGCGCAAAGTGATGGAAATAAATCCGAATTTGACACTCTGCCCGACTTTCATCTCGATATTCGAGGTCGTGCCCGCCACCTTATCAAGCCCGCGTAGTATCGCCCCCGTGCCATCAGCCAGCCCGCGAGCGGGTTCAGCTTGCGGTATCTGGTCATCAGGCGTTGCGTCTGGCAGCAATTCCTGCGCCCTCGCCATGCCGGGCAGCATCATCAAAGCGAGCATCAATGCGCGGATCATTGCGCCTCCTCCTGCGTGCCACCACCGGCAAATTTTAGCATCAGATTCAGCACCGAAACCGCGCTTTGCGTATCCAGTATCTCATCACCGGGCTTGAGGTCATCCATCGCGCCGCCGGGGATCAATTCGATATAATTGCTGCCCATGAGCCCGTCTTGCGTCACTGCAATCACGGTATCCTCGGGCAGTTTCACGCTGTCTTTCACGGTGATCGTCGTGTCGGCGAAAAAGGTTTTCGGGTTCAGCGACACATCGGTCACCGTGCCCACCTTGACCCCTGCGAGCCGCACATCGGTGCCCGCAATCACACCGCCGATCGAGCGGAAAGAGGCATGCAGCGGATAGCTACCGCCCTCGGGGCCAAGGCCGATCCCGCGCCCGGCCCAGACCAGAAAACCCAGCGCTACGACCAAAACAACGGCCCCGGTCACGATCTCGGTGCGGTTCTCAGACATTGCCGTCCCTTGCGATTATTTGGGTTGCCACGCCTCGTAGTCGCGCCGCTCCACCGGTTGCGCCAAGCGGATCGAGCCGGGCGGCACATAGGCCGCAGCCGTGCCGGTGTGGTTTTCCTGATGCGGCTTTTCCCAAGCCTTATGAGCAAAGGGCTGCTCGGTCGGCGGCTCGTCAAAGGTGAAATGAATCCAGCCATGCCAATCGGGGGGGATGCGGCTGGCTTCGATCACGCCGTTATAGATCACCCAGCGTTTCTTGTCGTCGCGCAAGTGATAATAGATATTGCCCTGCGCGTCCTCACCCACCTTCACGCCTTTGCGCGCGGTGAACAATTGCGTGCCAAGCGTTTGACCGTTCCACCAGGTCAGAAGCCGAAGCAGGAATTTCATGGGACACCCTCCGCGATCTGTCCTGACCGTTATATCCTTTGACGCGGCGAGGTCCAGTGTCGGCAGGCGCAAAAAAAGGCGAGCCGAAGCCCGCCTTTCAAAACTTGTAGTTTGAAGGACTCAGCTTGCTGATTTGCCTTCTTTCTTTTTGTCGGCGTAGATCAGAAGGGGTTTGGCCTCGGATTGCGTGACCGCCTCTTCGTTGACCACCACTTCTTCGACGTCATCCAGACCGGGCAGTTCGAACATGGTATCCAGCAGGATATCTTCCATGATCGAGCGCAGGCCCCGCGCACCAGTCTTACGTTCGATCGCACGTTTGGAAATCGCGACGAGCGAATCATCGGTGAAGGTCAGCTTTACGCCCTCAATGTCGAACAGACGCTGGTATTGTTTGACCAACGCGTTTTTCGGCGCGGTCAGGATGGTCACCAGCGCCTCGGCATCCAGATCGGTCAGCGTCGCGATCACCGGCAGACGGCCAACAAACTCAGGGATCAGGCCGAATTTCAGCAGATCTTCGGGCTCGAGATCCATGAAAATTTCGCCCACACCGCGGCTATCTTTTTCCTTAACATCCGCGCCAAAGCCCATCGCTGAGCCCTTGCCGCGCTGCGCAATGATGCGATCAAGACCCGCGAACGCGCCGCCACAAATGAACAGGATATTGGTCGTATCCACTTGCAAGAATTCCTGCTGGGGATGCTTGCGCCCGCCTTGTGGGGGCACCGAGGCCACGGTGCCTTCCATGATTTTCAGAAGCGCTTGTTGCACGCCCTCACCCGACACGTCGCGCGTGATCGAGGGGTTGTCGGACTTGCGCGTGATCTTGTCGACCTCGTCGATATAGACGATGCCGCGCTGCGCTCGTTCGACGTTATATTCGCTGGCTTGCAGCAGCTTCAGGATGATGTTTTCCACATCTTCACCGACATACCCCGCCTCGGTCAGCGTGGTCGCATCGGCCATCGTGAAGGGCACATCCAAAATCCGCGCCAGCGTTTGGGCCAGCAGGGTCTTGCCGCAGCCCGTCGGGCCGATCAGCAGGATGTTGGATTTTGCTAGCTCAATATCGGTTTTCGAGCCGTGGTTAAGCCGTTTGTAGTGGTTATGCACCGCAACGGACAGCACGCGCTTGGCATGTTCCTGCCCGATCACATAATCATCGAGAACCTTGCAAATATCGCGCGGCGTGGGCACGCCATCGGTGGTTTTCAGCCCCGCCGATTTCGTTTCCTCGCGGATAATATCCATGCACAGCTCAACGCATTCATCGCAGATGAACACTGTCGGGCCCGCGATCAGCTTGCGGACCTCATGCTGGCTCTTGCCGCAAAACGAGCAATAGAGCGTGTTCTTGCTGTCGGAACCGTTCGAGTTCGCCATCTAAAACCTCTGCGCTGCCCGGCCGTCCGGGCTATTTCGGGGGCCTGTCCCGGTCAGACTAAGACAGGCCACCCGCTACCTCAATGTCAAATTCGCGGGTCAGTTAAGTCCCGGGATCACTTTTCGCCTTCGCTCGGAGTGCGGCTTTCAAGAATTTCGTCAATCAAACCCCATTTTTTGGCATCTTCGGCTGACATGAAATTGTCACGCTCGAGCGCCGCTTCGACGGTTTCGTAGTCATTGCCGGTGTGTTTGACGTAGATCTCATTCAGACGACGCTTGAGCTTTTCCGTCTCGCGCGCGTGAATCATGATATCGGTCGCCTGCCCCTGATACCCGCCCGAGGGCTGGTGGACCATCACCCGGCTGTTGGGCAGCGAGAATCGCATGTCTTTTTCGCCCGCCGTCAGCAGCAGAGAGCCCATCGAAGCCGCCTGCCCGATCACCAAAGTTGAGATCTTGGGTTTGATGTATTGCATCGTGTCATAGATCGACAGTCCCGAGGTAACGACGCCACCGGGGCTGTTGATATACATCGCAATTTCCTTGTTCGGGTTTTCCGCCTCAAGGAACAAAAGCTGGGCGCAGATCAGCGTCGACATGCCGTCATGCACAGGGCCGGACAAGAAAATGATGCGCTCTTTGAGGAGGCGCGAGAAGATGTCATAGGCGCGTTCGCCGCGCGACGTCTGCTCGACCACCATAGGCACCAGCGTATTCATGTAAAAGTCTTGGGGGTCTTTCATCGAGATGCCCTTCCTAGGTGTCTTTGCAAAATCCATAGCCTCAGTTCTTTACAGAAGTCTTAGTGACGCGGGCAAAGCGCTGCAAGGGCGCGCAAAGGATTCGTTTTCGCATGGCGGGGTTAATCTATTGCTAACGCGTGTGATGGATAAGGGGTGGCAAGGGCGCAGCTAACGCAAGGTGATCACTTACGCGGTTCTATTTTGAGAATCAGCGAAGCAGAGGGCCATTTACTCAAACATGCCCACGGTTACGAATCGCCAGGGTTCGTTTTGGGCGCGCTCTCTGCTTGCGCCGACTGCACATACCCCTCCCCTGCACGATACCATTTGCGGATCGCGGCGCGTTCCTCGGGCTCCATAAAGCTGAGATTGCCGGGGGGCATCGCATCACTCAGCCCGGCTTGCATATAAATCTCGCGCGCGGCGGCGGCCACTTCGCGCGGGGTCTCAAGATGAATGCCCTTGGGTGCGCGCCCGATGCCGTCAAATCCCGGCTCGGATGCGTGGCACATCGAACAGCGCCCCATCACGATATCGCTGACATCCTCAAAGCCCGGCGCTGCGGCAAAGCGCGCCTCGTCCGGGGTCAGCATCGCCATCCCATCCTCATCACCGCCCGCATCGGGTTTCGGGATCGACGACAGCCAAATGATCAGCCCGAAAATCACCGCTGTCACACCCCAAGTCCACCACGGGCTCCCCTTGTGAGCGTGATGTGTGTTGAAGAAATGACGGATCGTCACCCCCATCAGGAAAATCAGCGAGGCGATCAACCAGTTGTACTGGCTCGCAAATGCCAACGGATAGTGATTAGACAGCATCAAGAAAATCACTGGCAGCGTCAGATAGTTGTTATGGGTCGAGCGCTGCTTGGCGATTTTCCCATATTTCGGGTCAGGCGAACGCCCTGCCTTTAGATCCGCCACCACGATGCGCTGATTGGGCATGATAATTAAAAACACATTCGCGGTCATAATCGTGGCGGTGAAGGCGCCGAGGTGCAGCAAGGCCGCACGGCCCGAAAACACCTGCGTGTAGCCCCAAGCCATAGCCACCAGAATCACGTAAAGCCCCAGCATCAGGCGGGTGTTATCCTCGCCAAAACGCGACTTGCAGATCAGATCATAAGAGATCCAGCCAAACAGCAACGAGCCCGCCGAGATCGCCACCGCTTGCCAGACGTTCAGATCCATCACGCGCGGATCAATCAGGAAAAACTGGGCCTGCATCCAATATAGCAGGATCAGCATCGCAAATCCTGACAACCATGTGCCGTAGCTCTCCCACTTGAACCAGGTCAGACGGCTTGGCATCTGGTCCGGCGCGACCATGTATTTCTGGATGTGGTAAAACCCGCCGCCATGCACCTGCCACGCGGCCCCGGTCACACCTTTGGGCGCGCCGGGTTCCGGCGTCAGCCCCAGATCGAGCGCGATGAAATAAAACGACGATCCGATCCACGCGATCGCAGTGATCACATGCAGCCAGCGCACCGCAAATTGCGCCCATTCCATCCAGAAGGTGTAATCCATCATCCGTCCCTCATTTGCGCCAGAGTTCCCCAAGCTCCGCGCAAGCGCAAGCCAACCCAGCGCCTAAACGGGCAAAAATTGTCCATCCGCTCAAATTTTTGGCGCGCCTAGCTGCCGCGATAGGTTGAATAGCCATAGGGCGACAGCAGCAGGGGCACATGATAATGCGCCTGCGTGTCGGCCATGCCAAAGCGGATCGGCACCTGATCGAGAAACAGCGGATCTTCCGCCGCCTGCCCGCTCGCGCGCAGATAATCGCCGGCATGAAATATCAGTTCGTAACTACCGGTCGCAAAAGTTTCGGCAGGCAGGATCGGGCTGTCGGTGCGCCCGTCAGCATTGGTCACCATCTCGGCAATCTGCGCGCGCTGGTCGCCAGAGAGGCGATGCAAAACGATGCGCAAACCTGCGGCCGGACAGCCTCGTGCCGTATCAAGAACATGTGTCGTCAAATATCCCGCCATGATTGCGTGCATCCCTTTTTCAAAGCCGAGATCACTATGTTCTGCGCAGGCAGGCGATGACAAGTTACAGAATCCTCACCAGAAGTTGTGCTCTCGCGCGCTTGATCGCGTTCACGCGCCGCTTAAGTGTCATAACAGTTTAATAAAAGTGTCTCCTTGACGTTACGGTCAAACGTCATTCGGGCGATGCTAGTATGATTGCGAGAGCCATGTCCCGTCTGTTCGCCTCAACAGCTACCCCGTCCCCGCCAAGATCCGGCGCGTCGACCTGGTCTCGCGCAGCCTCAATATGCGCATTGGCCTGCATCTCGGGCGGACGGGTCAGTTCTTTAAGCCCCTATTCCCAGCCTGGAGCCGTCCAATGAACGCTTCCGCCCGCCCTGCGAAACCCGTCTGCCGCACACATTATCGCACGCTGTTCCTGTCGGATTTTCACCTTGGCGCGCGGGGCTGTCGGCCCGGTCCGATCCTTGAATTTCTGCGTGCAAGCGAGGCGGACACGATCTATCTGGTGGGCGATATTCTGGACCTATGGCATGGCGGCAAAGTGCAGTGGACAAACGCGCAGACTGAAATCCTCAACGAGCTAGAGCGTCGCGCGGCGCAAGGTACGCGGGTGGTGTATCTGCCGGGCAACCACGATGCCTCAATGCGCGGGCCGGGGATGAGCTTTCTCAATTTCGAACTGGCCGAGCGGGTGGTCCATCACGGCGCGGACGGGCAGCGCTATTTGGTGATCCATGGCGATCAATGCGATGCGCGGATCTTGCGCTGGCACGGAATGACGCGGTTTGGCAGCCAGATGGACGGTTTGTTTCGCGGGCTTGATGCTTGGCTGCGTCGCCGGACGGGGCGTTCCGAGACCGAGCATAGCGTGATCGAACTGGCCATTTCGGGCATCAACACGTTGCTGGCGCGTGGCGAGGGTTACGAGCGTCGCCTTACCACCTTGGCCCAAGACTGCGAGGCGGATGGCATTATTTGCGGTCACTCCCACAAGCCCGCGCTGCGCGATCTGGACGGGCTAACCTATGCCAATTGTGGCGACTGGGTCGATAGCCTGACGGCTTTAACTGAGGATCACTCGGGCGCGCTGCAATTGCTGGAATGGCGCGCCGAGCGCCAAGTGCAGCATCAGCCAGCGCCCCGCGTTGAGGACGCCAAACTGGCGCGGGTGCGCGCATGAGCATTCTCGCCGCCATCCTCATCGGTTTTCTGGGCCTGACCCTTGCGATTCATCTTGCGACCTCGGCGATTGTGGCGCGGCGCAGTCTGCGCGCGCCCCGCCCCGTTCCTGCCACGCTGCCCAAAATCGCGCTGCTGCGCCCGGTTTGCGGGGTTGATCCATTCGATGACGAAACGCTGGGCTCGTCCTTCACCCTTGAGTATCCCGATTTCGAGGTAATCTTTTGCGCCCCCTCGGCGTCTGATCCGGCCTGCGATCTGGTGCGCGATCTGATGGCGCGCTATCCTGACGTTAACGCCCGGCTTCTGACGGGGTTGGATGCGGTCTCGGGCAATCCCAAACTTAATAATCTGCATAAAGGTCTTTCGGCCACCGATGCGCAATGGCTTGCGATGGCCGACAGTAACTTGCTGCTTCCGCCCGATTATCTACAACAGTTGCTGGCCGAATGGCGCCCCGGCACCGGGTTGGTTTCGGCCCCCCCAGTGGGCGCGCGCGCCAGCAATCTTTGGGGCGCGGTCGAGGCGGCGTTTCTCAATACCAATCAGGCGCGCTGGCAGTTGGCAGCCGATGAATTGGGCTTTGGGTTTGCGCAGGGCAAGTCCTTGTTCTGGAACCGCGATATCTTGATGAAAGGGGGCGGGTTTGCCGCGCTCGGGCGTAATATGGCCGAGGATGTCGCCGCCACAAAACTGGTGCGCGATCAGGGGCTGCACGTCCGTCTTACCCGCCATCTGTTTGCCCAGCCCATTGGCCGCCGCCAGTCCCACGCCGTCTGGGAGCGCCAGTTGCGCTGGTCCAAAGTGCGCCGCGACGGGTTCATCGCGATCTTTGCCGCCGAGATCGCGCAAGGCCCCATCCTGCCCTTTGCCACCGCCATCGCGCTGGTCGCGATGGATGTTTGGCCCGCATTGGCCCTGCCCGTTCTGTTTGCGCTGTGGTATGGCGTGGAATGGGCGCTGGCACGGGTTGCGGGCTGGTCGGCGAGCTGGCGCGATTTGGCGGCCTGGACGATCCGCGACGCGATGCTGCCTGCACTCTGGTTGATGACTTGGAAAGATCGGCAATTTACATGGCGCGGCAATGAGATGTCCCATACCGAAGTCACCACTGGTCCCTGACGCATGATCGGGCTTGAGACGATCACCGTGCTGATGGCAAAGCACGGGCTAGCGGTGGTTGCCCCGATTGCGGTGCTTGAAGGGCCGATCGTGACGGTGATCGCGGCGTGGCTGGCCAGCCAGCATCTGTTTTCCGTCTGGAGCGTGTCGGTCGTCGTCATCCTAGCTGATCTGGTGGGCGATATCGGACTTTATGCGCTGGGGCGATGGGGGCTGCATCGCCTGCCCGCGCGCTGGCGCACCAAGCTGGGCCTCAATCGCGAGCGGCTGCTGCGCAACGGGCGGCATTTTCGCGACAAGGGTGTGCGCACCCTGCTGTTTGGCAAATGGACTCATTCGGCGGGCGCGCCGGTGTTGGTGGCGGCAGGCGTCGCGCGGATGAATTTCTGGGTGTTTGCTGGCACGAACCTGATCGCTACGATCCCGAAATCGCTGCTGTTTGTTGCCTTGGGCTACCAGCTTGGCGCCTATTACGGCAGTATCGACAGTTGGATCGCGCGCGCCTCGCTGATTGCGCTGGGGCTGATCGTTTTGGGCGGCGTAATCTGGTATTTTCGTCGAAAGAAGCACGCGCTATGACGCAAATCAGCTGCATCATTCCCGCCTATAACGAGGCCCCGCGGATCGCCGCGGTGCTACAAACCGTGCTGGCGCATCGCCAGATTTCTCAGGTGATCGTGGTGGATGACGGATCAAGCGATAACACAGCGCAGATCGCGGAAAGCCATCAGCGCACGCATCCCCATCTGCAAGTGATCCGTCAAAGCCGGAATGGCGGCAAGACGGCAGCGGTAGCAGCAGGGATCGCGGCCAGCACCGGCAGCCATGTGATGTTGCTTGATAGCGACTTGTTGGGGCTGGGTGCGGGCGATCTGGGCGCGCTGATTGCACCGGTGGCGAGTGGCGCGGCCGATGTCTCGATCAGTCTGCGGCGCAACGCGCCCCGGCTTTGGCGCTTGATCGGGCTGGATTACATCTCGGGTGAACGGGTGCTGGCGCGCGATCTGCTGGCCGAGCGGCTCGATCAGTTGCACGCCCTGCCCCGCTTCGGGCTGGAAGTGTTCATGAACCGGCTTTGGATCGCGCAATCTGCGCGCATCGCCGTCGTTTCATGGCCCGGCGTCGATAGCCCGATGAAACACGCGAAACTTGGCAATTGGCGCAAAGGTCTGGCAGCCGATGCAAAAATGATGCGCGATATCTTTCGCACCATCACGCCCGCGCAATCCCTGCGCCAGATCTTGACGATGCGTGGGCTGCGAGTGACGGCCCAAAGCCCGCCCCGCTCGACCCCACTTGCGCGACGCAAACCGCGCTAGGATAGTATTTTTCGTAACCCGCCAATTCGGAGGCACCATGACCCAGCACAAAAGCGTTATCATCATCGGTTCAGGATCGGCCGGGATTTCGGCTTTGCGCGAAGTGCGCCGGGAAACAGAAGATTTCCTGATCGTAAACGCGGGCGACTGGGGAACAACTTGCGCGGCGCGTGGCTGCATGCCCTCCAAGGCGATGATCGAGGCTGCCAACGCCTTTCACCGCCGCAAGGATTTCGCAGAGTTCGGGATCAGCGGCGGCGAAGACCTGCGCGCCGATATTCCCACGATTCTAGCGCGGGTGCGCGCCCTGCGTGACGGTTTTGTCAAATCGCCCCGCGAAGTGCCGCAGAAACTGGGCCAACGCGCAATTTCGGCGCGCGCGCAATTGCTAGGGCCGAACCGCGTGCAGATTGAAGGCGTGGGCGAGGTCACCGCCGATGCGATCATTCTGGCGACCGGATCCTCGCCGATCCTGCCCAAGCCGTGGGAAAAGTTCGGCAACCGCATTCTGACCACCGACACGCTGTTTGAACTGCCCGATCTGCCCAAGCGCATAGCGGTGATCGGCATGGGCGCAATCGGGGTGGAATTGGCCCAGGCGATGGCGCGTCTGGGCGTCGAGGTGGCGGGGTTTGACGCGCTCGAAACCGTGGCTGGCGTCAGCGATCCCGATGTCGCCACCGCCCTGCGCGAGAGTATCAGCAAAGACCTGACGCTATATCTGGGCGCACCTGCCGAGATTAAAGACAACGGAACCACCCTGACGGTCTCGGGCGCGGGCGGGCAGTTTGAGGCCGATGCCGTGCTCGCCGCGATGGGGCGTCGACCCAATATCGCCGGGCTGGGGCTTGAGACTCTGGGCGTGCCACTCAACGATCGCAAGATGCCCGAGGTCAATCCACACACGCTGCAAATCGGCGACTTGCCAGTCTTTCTGGCGGGCGATGCGAATGGCGACCGCGCGCTGCTGCACGAAGCAGCCGATGAGGGCCATATCGCGGGGCGCAATGCGCTGGCGAAATCCGCGCATGCCTATCACCGCCGGGTGCCGCTGGCGATCACGTTCTCCTCGCCCAATGCGGCGCGGATCGGAAAAGGTTTCAAAGAGTTGCAAGGCGAAGCTATCCTGATCGGCGCGCAGGATTTCGCCCGTCAATCGCGCGCGCGGATGGCCGAGAAAGCCCACGGGATGATCCGCATCTATGCCGCCAAGGAGAGCGGCAAACTGCTGGGGGCCGAACTGGCGCTGCCCGAGGGTGAACATCTGGCGCATCTTCTGGCATTGGCGCTGCACAAGGACATGGATGTGCATGATCTGCTGGGCATGCCGTTCTATCACCCGGTGTTTGAGGAAGGGCTGCGCAGCGCCTTGCGCCAAATCATGCAGGAATTGCCGCAGTCGGGAGAGTCCGATTTGGCCGATTGTCCCGCTTGCGGGCATGAGGCGCTTGATTAAGGCGCGCCCCTTCGCGCGCACAACACATCGGTTCAATTTATGCGGCGCGGGCGCTTGGCGCACTGGTGCCCTCCCGCCTGCACCCTACCTGTAAGTCAGGCTTGGCGCAGGAGGACGCCAGAATGAACCGTCTCAACGAATTTATGGGGCGCAAGATTGCGCGGTTCCTGCAAGGGCGCACCCGATTTTACCAAACCTTCGCGGCCGTCCCGACGCCCACGCTGCGCGAAAGCCTGCGCCCCGGCGATGTGCTGCTGGTCGAGGGGGACCGACGGATCTCGGCGGCGATCAAATATCTCACCCATTCGACGTGGTCGCATGCCGCCTTTTACACCGGCGGACCCGCGGGGGGAGAGTTGATCGAGGCCGATCTGGAACATGGTGTGCAGATCACTGGACTAGACGTATACGCCCATCTCAACACCCGCATCTGCCGCCCCATCGGGCTGCCCCACGATCAGATTGAGGCGCTCATTGATTACATGCAGCGCGCAGTTGGGCGGCGCTATGACCTGAAAAATGTGGCTGATCTGGCGCGCTATCTGATGCCGCACCCGCCCGTGCCGCATCGGTTTCGCCGCCGCTTGCTTGCGCTCGGGTCTGGAGATCCGACTCGCGCGATCTGCTCGACGCTGATTGCCGAGGCATTTCATTCGATCCACTATCCGATCCTACCCGATATCGAGATGGTGGGCAGTCAAGAAGCCGCGCGCGAAATCCTGCATATCCGGCACTATTCGCTGTTCACCCCGCGCGAATTCGATCTTTCGCCTTACTTCAAGGTGGTTAAACCAACGCTAGAGCGGGAATTTGACTATAAAACGCTGAATTGGGATGAAACTGCGCGCGCAGAACAGGCTTGACCGCAAAGACTGCACAAGGCTTTTTATCGCATCGGCGCACCCGCGCGTGACTGAAGGGTGAAAAATGACGAAGAAGCACAGCAATCTACTGTCGCGCGCGCTGCTGGGTCGCAAATACTCCGAGTTGCAGGCCGACGAAAAGCGGGTCATCGAGCAGATTTCGTTGACGCGGATGACGATGCCCGCCGGGCAAGGTGCAGGCGACGCTACATTCGGGCAAAGGCTGGCGGATCGGGTCGCGCAGTTTGGCGGGTCCTGGACCTTTATCATGATCTTTGGCGGTGTTTTGGGGGTTTGGGTCCTGCTCAACGGGTTCCTGTTGATGCGGCCAGAGCGGTTTGATCCCTACCCGTTCGTATTTCTCAATCTCATCTTGTCGATGCTAGCCGCGATCCAAGCCCCGATCATCATGATGTCGCAAAACCGCCAATCCGAAAAAGACCGCATCGCCGCGATCAGTGATTATCAGGTCAATCTCAAGGCCGAGATCGAGATTCTGGAATTACACCAGAAAGTGGATCGCCTGACCGAGATGTTGAGCCACCCCGCCAATCCCCGCTGAGCGGACAAGATAGGTCAGGCACCTCCGGCGGGAGTATTTTTTGCTAGATGAAAGGGCGCGCCGCTTACATCGAGAAAGAAATTCCGCAACCGCACGAACTGGTCGCGTTAGGGTTTTCCACCACGAAACGCGCCCCGATCAGTTCATCAGTGAAATCGATCACGGCGTTTTCGAGAAAGGGCAGAGAGACCGGGTCGATCAGCACTTTTTGCCCCCCCCCTTCCAGTACAATGTCATCGCTTGCCGGGGTTTCTTCCAGCTTGATGTCATATTGAAATCCCGAGCAGCCCCCGCCCTCGACCGCTATACGCAGGGCTTGCGGCGCGCTGCGATCAGCGTTGATTTCAGCCAGCCGGTCAAAGGCGCGCTGGGTGACTTTGGGGGGCAGTTGCATCGGGTGACCTCCGGCTTGGCCGCTGGGGCCTGTATTTTGGTGCTATCCGAGATATAGGGGGACAACCGCCACGCGACAAGACGAGGATCGCTGTGCTTAAACCCTATGCTTGCCAGCCCGAGGATTCCCGCGGGCGTCTTCACCCGGAAAAGATTTCCACGTTTCGCTCGCCGTTTCAGCGCGATCGCGACCGGATCATCCATTCCTCGGCGTTTCGCCGTCTCAAGCACAAAACGCAGGTGTTTGTCGAACATGAGGGCGATTATTATCGCACCCGTTTGACCCACACGATCGAGGTTGCGCAGGTCGCGCGCACGATTGCGGGGGTGCTAGGGCTGAACACCGATCTCGCCGAGGCGGTGGCGCTGGCGCATGATCTGGGCCATCCGCCGTTCGGGCATACGGGCGAAGATGCTTTGGCCGAGCTGATGGCCCCTTACGGCGGGTTTGATCATAATGCGCAGGCCTTGCGCATTGTGACCAAGCTGGAAAAACACTACGCCGATTTCGACGGGCTGAACCTGACATGGGAAACGCTGGAAGGGATTGCCAAGCATAACGGGCCGGCGATTTCGCACACGGGCGGCTCGCATTCCTACCCCTCGCGCGCCGATCTGCCCTATGCGCTGGCTGAGGTGGATGCGCAGTGGGATCTGGAACTGGAAACCAATGCGAGCGCCGAGGCGCAGGTTGCCGCTGTCGCTGATGACGTCGCCTATAATCACCACGATCTGCATGACGGGCTGCGCGCGGAGTTGTTTGACGAAGACGATCTGTGCGGCCTGCCGGTGATTGGTGAATGCTTCGCGCAGGTCGACGCGCTGTATCCCGATCTGGATCGCACGCGCCGCCAGCACGAGGCCCTGCGCCGGGTTTTTGGCGTCATGGTTGAAGACGTGATTGCGGTGGCGCAAAACCGGCTCACCTCGCTGGGTCCGGAAAGTGCCGATGACATTCGCCATATGGACGGGCCGATCATCCGCTTTTCCAAGCCGCTTTATCAAAACCTCAAGGCAATCAAGGGCTTCTTGTTCGAGCGCATGTATCGTGCCCCCACCGTTATAGTAGAACGCAAGCGTGTCACCGCGATGATTGATGCGCTGTTTCCACTATTCATGGAGCGCCCCGAATTGCTGCCCGAGGAGTGGCTGGAAGAGGTCGCTTTGGCGCGCCAAGAGGGCGGCGATCGCACCCGCCCCGAGTCAAAGCAGGCGCTGGCACGGGTCGTTCTGGACTATGTAGCAGGCATGACCGACCGTTTCGCGATTCAGGAATATGAACGTTTGGTAGGGCGCGCGCCCTAAATCGGGAACCTGAAGTCGCGCGGCCCGTTACCCCAGCAACAGAAACGCCACGAACAGGAGAGACGCCATGATTAACAAACATGCAACCGCGCATTGGGAAGGCCCGATCAAAGAGGGCAAAGGCACGATCTCGACGCAAAGCGGCGCGCTTGACGGCCAGCCCTATGGTTTCAACACCCGCTTTGAGGGCGAACCCGGCTCTAACCCCGAAGAGCTAATCGGCGCGGCCCATGCGGCCTGTTTCTCGATGGCGCTGTCGTTGGAACTTGAGAAAGCAGGCGTCAGCGACGTGGTGATCGACACCAAGGCCGTCGTGTCGCTGGATAAAGAGGGCGACGGCTTTGCGATCAAGAAATCCGCGCTCACCAGCACAGTGCAGGGCAAGGGCGATGAAGCGGCCATCCGCAAGGCAGCAGAAGGTGCCAAGGCGGGTTGCCCAGTCTCTAAGGTTCTCAATTGCGAGATCACGCTGGATCTGACAATCGCCTGATCGCCGCCAAATGCGCGACCAAGACGCCCCCACCGGGGCGTCTTTTGCATCGGCGTCCCCGCGCTTGTCCTGCCCCCCCGCAAGGCGCTACATCTGAGGTCGCAGCAGCCCCGGAGACGCCCATGAAAATCGCGACCTTCAACATCAACGGCATCAAGGCCCGCCATCCGGCGCTGATCGACTGGCTGCGCGAGGCGCAACCCGATGTAGTCTTGCTGCAAGAGATTAAATCGGTGGATGAGGCTTTCCCGCGCGAGCTGTTCGAAGATTTGGGCTACGCCGTCGAAACCCACGGACAGAAAAGTTTCAACGGCGTTGCGATCTTGTCGAAACTACCGCTTGAGGATGTGACGCGCGGATTGCCCGGCGATGGCTCGGACGAGCAGGCCCGCTGGATTGAGGCGACGGTGGTGGGCGATCGTGCGGTGCGGCTATGTGGGCTCTATTTGCCAAATGGCAATCCGGTGGAGTTTGACGACACTGGCGCGCCGATCCGTGAGGGAAAATACGGCTACAAGCTGAGCTGGATGGAGCGGATGCGCGCGCGCGCCGCAGAGTTGCTTGCGCTTGAAGAACCGTTCCTGATGGCGGGCGATTACAACATCATTCCCCAGGATGAGGATGCGGCCAAGCCTGAGGCATGGCGCAAGGATGCGTTGGCCCTGCCGCAAAGCCGCGCCGCTTATCGCACAATCCTGAACATGGGCTTCACCGAGGCGTTCCGCACCCGCAATCCAGTGCCGGGGGACTATTCGTTCTGGGATTATCAGGCGGGCGCTTGGTCGCGCAATAACGGCATCCGCATTGATCACCTGCTGCTGAGCCCGCAAGCCGCCGATCTGTTGCGCGACACCGGAATCGACAAGGAAATTCGCGGCCGTGAGAAGCCCTCGGATCACGTTCCCGTCTGGATCGAATTGGCCGCCTGACCCCTCTTGCGTCCCCGTCCGCCTCGTTCCACCATTGGCACCCAAGGAGGATAACATATGCAAGATCAAATCAGCCGCCATCCGGTGCCAAAGCTATCGGAGATGCCCGAGGATATTCGCACCCGCCTTGAGGCCGTGCAAGAAAAGGCGGGCTTCATTCCCAACATTTTCCTCGCGCTCGCCCATCGCCCCGACGAGTTTCGCGCGTTTTTCGCCTATCACGATGCGCTGATGGAGCGCCCCGGCAACCTGACCATTGCCGAGCGCGAGATGATCGTGGTGACGACTTCGGCGGCGAACGAGTGCCAGTATTGCGTGATTGCCCATGGCGCGATCTTGCGGATTCGGGCGAAAGACCCGCTGATTGCCGATCAGGTCGCGGTGAATTATCGCAAGGCGTCGATCACGCCACGCCAGCGCGCGATGCTCGATTTCGCGATGAAAGTGTCGCAACGGGCGCAAGAGGTCGAGGCGGAAGATTACGCGGTGCTGCACGAGCACGGGTTCAGCGATGACGACATCTGGGATATTGGCGCAATCTCCAGCTTCTTCGGGCTATCCAACCGGCTGGTGAACATGGCCTCAATCCCACCCAACCGGGAATTCTACGCAATGGCGCGCTAAGGGTGCCCCTGCCCCGTTGAGCCTTGCGCGCGCCGCGGTTACGCTGGGTGCGAAGCTGAAAGGACGCCCCATGACCGAGTATTTCGACACGCCCGAAGCCCGCCGCATTGCCTATAACCTTACGCCCGGAACCGGCCCCGGCGTGGTGTTTCTGGGCGGGTTCAAATCGGACATGGAGGGCACCAAGGCGCTTGCACTCGAGGATTGGGCGCGCGCGCAGGGTCGGGCGTTCCTACGTTTTGACTATTCCGGCCATGGGGTTTCTGCCGGCGCATTTGACGAGGGCGCGATTGGCGACTGGTATGAGGACGCGCGTGATGTGATCATGGCGCTGACCGAGGGGCCGCAAATTCTGGTCGGCTCGTCGATGGGCGGCTGGATTTCGCTTTTGATGGCGCGTGAGCATCCTGAAAAGCTAGCGGGACTGGTGACCATCGCCGCCGCGCCAGATTTCACCGAAGACGGCTATTGGGCGAGCTTTGATCAGGAAACGCGCCACAAGCTGGAATCGCAAGGCTCGGTCGAGGTGCCTTCGGATTATGGCGACCCCTATGTCATCACGCGCCGCCTGATCAACGAGGGGCGTACCCGGCTGGTGCTGCGCAGCCCGCTTGCGCTACCGTTCCCCACGCGGTTCCTGCAAGGCACGGCCGATGATGCTGTCTCAACCGAAACGGCGCTGCGCCTGCTGGACCATGCGGACAGCGAAGACATGCGCCTGACGCTGGTGAAAGGGGCCGATCACCGCTTTTCGACACCCGAATGTCTGGCCTTGGTCGAGACCGCACTGACAGAGGTGATCGACGCGCGGCAATAGGTGTGATCACGCCATTTGGGTTTGCCTCCGCCCCCGCCTTGCGGCACACTCGCCGCGAAAGAGCGCGATCAAGCGCCGACAAACGAGGTGAGAGCAATGCAAGACGATCCCGTGATCTTCCTGCCCGGATTGATGTGTGACGCGCGGCTGTTCTGGCATCCGCTGCAAGAACTGTCAGCAGATCGCAGTGTCAGCGTAGCGCGACTGCGCGGTGCCTCAATTGAAGAGATGTCCGCACGGGTCTTGGCCGAAGCCCCGCCGCGCTTTGCGCTGGTCGGGCATTGGCTGGGCGGAGTCGTGGCGATGGACGTGATGCGCCGCGCGCCCGAACGGGTCAGCCAGATCGCCCTGATCGACATCTCGCCGCTGCCCGAGACGCCGCAGATGGCCGGCAGGCGCGAGCCGCGCATGGTGCGCGCCCGCACCGGACGGCTGGACGAGGCGATGCTGGAAGAAATCCCGCCCGCCACGCTGGCACCGGGGGAAAATCGCCCGCATGTGCAAGCTTTGATGCTGGAAATGGCCGCAGCCCTTGGCCCAGACACGTTTATCGAGCAATCGCGCGCCTTGATGCGGCGGCCCGATTTTCAGCGCACGTTACGATCAACCCGGACTCGGGCACTGCTGATGTGTGGCGAATATGACCAAATCTGTCCGCCCCGCCGCCACGAATTTCTGGCCGAGTTGATGCCCCATGCCGAATATCGTCTGATCTTGGGTGCGGGCCATCTAAGCCCGTTGGAGCAGCCTGAAAAAATAACGCAGGGGCTGCGCGATTGGCTCGACGCGCCCCTGCTATTGGCTTGATCTCGCGGACCGGTTCGACTTAGGCACTGGCCTTTTTCGCGCTCGGCTTTTTGCGGATCGGCGTGACGGTTGCTGCCTTGGCCTTGGGGCTCGTTTGCTCGGCGCCATCGGCGTATTCGTCGATGAAATCCAGCACCAGCGGGCGAATGTTACTGCGCCAATGCGAACCAGCAAAGATGCCGTAGTGGCCAGCTTCTGGTTCGAGGTGGTTATTTTTCATCGCGTCCGGCACACCGGTGCACAGATCCAGCGCGGCCACGCATTGACCGGGTGCCGAGATGTCGTCTTTCTCACCCTCGACCGTCTTGATCGCAACCGAGGTGATCTTGCCGATATCCACCAGCTTACCGTTGATTTCAAAGCGGTTCTCCGCAATCTCAAGCCCTTTGAAAATGCGATCAACAGTCGAAAGGTAGAACTCTGCGGTCATGTCCATGACGGCAAGGTATTCGTCATAAAAGCGGTAGTGTTTATCCAACACCGTGGCCTCGCCCGAGGCCTCGTTCCAGATTTTTTCCTTAAACGCCTGTGTGTGCTTGTCCATGTTCATCGAAATGAACGAGGCCAGCTGCATCAGGCCGGGATACACCAGACGCCCTGCGCCCTTGTATTTAAACCCTACGCGCTGGATCACCATCTGCTCAAGCTGACCCATCGTGACTCGACGGCCGAAATCGGTGACTTCGGTGGCGGCGGCATCAGGATCAATCGGGCCACCAATCAGCGTCAGGGTGCGCGGCTGTGCTGCGGGATCTTCCTCGGCCAGATAAGCGGTCGCGGCCAGCGCCAGCGGTGCGGGCTGACAGACAGCGATCACGTTGGTATCGGGGCCGAGTTCCTTCATGAAATCGACAAGATAGAGCGTATAATCCTCGATATCGAACTTGCCTGCGCTGACGGGAATATCGCGCGCATTGTGCCAATCGGTAATCCAGACATCGGCATCAGGCAGCAGCGAGGTCACAGTCGAGCGCAGCAGTGTCGCGTAATGGCCCGACATCGGGGCAACCAACAGCACGCGGCGTGCCATCGGCTCGCGGCCATGCACGTTGAAATGGATCAGTGAGCCAAAAGGCTTGTCCATCACGGTCTCGACCTCAACAAGGTGATCGCGCCCATCGTCAGCGGCAATCGAAACGATTCCCCAATCGGGCTTGATCACCATGCGCGCAAACGATCGTTCCGTTACCCGCCCCCAAGCCGACATGACTTTGAACATCGGGTGCGGTGTCAACCCCCAGATAGGATAGGACGCCATGGCGCGCGCCGAAGCCCCCATCCACTCATTGGTATTCCTGACTGTCTCCATCAGGTCATAGCTCATGATGTTCTTCATTTTGGCTCCTTGGCCGGGGCGTGGAGGTAAAACCTACACGATGATAGTCAAACGCCGCTTTACCCCAAGACTACGGCAAGATTATGCTGTCCTAGAGGATAGGGAGGATTTAGCGCTATGACAACTGAGGACGAGCACAAAAATGCTGCATCGCAGAAAATGCAGGAAAATATCGCACGGATCGAGGCGCTGACCGAGCGAATGGTCGGCGCTTTGTCGCATAAACGCCCCCCCAATACCGCCCTAGAGGGCCCCGGCCCAGATTTGCAGCTCTCGGCGACGACAGCGTTGATGAAAGAGTGGATGGCGAAGCCCTCCAAGATCTTTGAGGCGCAAACCAACTACTGGTCGCAGGCGTTAAAACATTACGTTGAGGCGACGGAATCGCTGGCCCAAGGCACGTTCCGCCCACCCGAAGACCCCGGCCCGACCGATCCGCGCTTCAAGAACCCGCTTTGGGACAGCCACCCCTATTTCAACTTCATCAAGCAGCAATATCTGATCGCTTCCAAGGGGGTGCAGGATGCCGTCGATCAACTTGACGAGATCGACGAGACTGACCGCAAACGCCTGAATTACTTTTCGCGCCAAATCATCGATCTGATGTCGCCGACCAATTTCCTCGCGACCAATCCGGACGCGCTAGAAAAGGCTGTGCAGACCGAGGGCGAGAGCCTTGTGAAAGGCCTTGAGAACCTTGTGCGCGATCTCGAGGCGAACCAAGGCGACCTGCTGGTGACGTTGGCCGATAAAGACGCCTTCGTGGTGGGCGAGAATATCGGCACGGCTGAGGGCTCGGTCGTGTATCGCAACCGCCTGTTTGAACTGATCCAATACAAGCCGACCACTGAAAAGGTTCATAAAACGCCGCTGATCATCTTCCCGCCCTGGATCAACCGCTTTTATATCATGGACCTGAAGCCACAGAATTCACTGATCCGCTGGATCGTCGATCAGGGCTTTACGCTGTTCATCGTAAGCTGGAAAAACCCCGACCAAACCTATGCCGATGTCGGGCTCGAAGACTATGTGCAAGAGGGCTATCTTGAGGCGATTGATCAGGTCAAAGCGCTGACCGGTGAGCCCAAGGTCAACGCCGTCGGTTATTGCATCGCGGGCACTACGCTAAGCCTCACGCTGGGACTGCTCAACAAGCGCAAGGACCGCTCGATCAACTCGGCCACCTTCTTTACCACGCTCACCGATTTCTCGGATCAGGGCGAGTTCACCGTCTTCTTGCAAGACGATTTTGTGGACGGCATCGAAAAGCAATGTGAAGCCGATGGCGTGCTGTCTTCGTATTTCATGTCGCGCACGTTTTCCTTCCTGCGCTCGCGCGATCTGATCTATCAGCCTGCGATTCGCAGCTACATGATGGGCGAGGCCCCGCCTGCCTTTGATCTGCTTTTCTGGAATGGCGATTCCACCAACCTTCCGGGCAAGATGGCGGTGCAATATCTGCGCGGGCTGTGCCAACAAGACAAGTTTGCTGGCGAAGGCTTTGAGGTGCTGGGCGAAACCGTCAGCGTGCGCGATGTGAACGTGCCGCTGATAGCGATCGCCTGTGAAAGCGACCATATCGCGCCTTGGATTGCATCCTTTAACGGGGTCGCGAAGATGGGATCGAAGGACAAGCAGTTCATCTTGTCCGAATCAGGCCACATCGCGGGCATCGTGAACCCGCCGAGTAAAATGAAATACGGGCATTACACCTCAACCGCCCCTGTAGCCGACCCGAATCAATGGAAGGCCGAGGCCGAGTTCCATGACGGATCTTGGTGGCCCCATTGGGGGGAATGGCTGGCGAAAAAATCGGGCAAGATGGTTCCCGCGCGCGAACCCGGCGGCCCTGATCACAAAATTCTCTGCGCCGCTCCGGGCACTTACGTCAAAGAGGTCGCGAAGATCTAACGTTTCCCTCTCAGATTGTAAATTTCTGCGGCGCGGCATCATTCCTCTTGAAATGCTGCGCCGCAGCATGTATGTTCATCACATAACGAAAACGGGTCTAGCGATGATGTAATCCTGCGGACCCCCCTCTGATGGAGCACTACAAATGGCCAAGACCCAAGATTTCACCAAAGTTATGCAAGACATGATGGCGTCCTTCCCGATGGACACCTCGAAATTCCAAGGCGCGTTCAAGTCGCAAGCCGCTCTGGGCGAGAAAATGTCGAAAGTGGCATTGGACGCTGCTGAGAAATCGGCCGAGCTGTCGACCAAATGGACCAAAGACACCATCGCAAAAGTCGGCGATCTGACCACGACCAAAGAAGAGCCGGCTGACTACGCCAAAGCTGCCAGCGACTTTGCTTCGGCTGCTGCTGAAATGGCGTCGGAAA
The DNA here is from genome assembly GCF_048263065.1 of Thioclava sp. Classification (NCBI taxonomy): domain Bacteria; kingdom Pseudomonadati; phylum Pseudomonadota; class Alphaproteobacteria; order Rhodobacterales; family Paracoccaceae; genus Thioclava; species Thioclava sp. The sequence goes on along the minus strand of NZ_JBLXEM010000005.1, from coordinate 44,290 downwards.
ACATGGCTGCTTTCGCTGAAATCGCGAAAAAAGTGCAGATGGAAACTGTCGAGCTGATGATGGCTGCTGGCAAAGACATGTCCGAAGAAGCTTCGGCTTCGGTCAAAAAAGCAACCGCCGACATGGGCGCTGCTGCCAAAAAAGCGACCAGCGCTGCGAAGTAAAACTACTTCCGTCTCCCAGCGTCCTCCTCCCTGCCGGGAACGGAACTAAAGGCGAGCCTTCGGGCTCGCCTTTTTTCTTTGGTTGCTTTTGCGCCTGCAGCGTCTCACTATCGCTGCAACGCAATAATATTTCTTCCGGAGGATTTCATGGCCGACGATGCCAAGCCCCTGCTGATCAAGCGCTATGCAAGCCGCCGACTCTACAACACCGAGACCAGCGATTACGTGACGCTTGAAGACATCGCAAAATTCATCCGCGAGGGGCGCGAGGTGCAAATCATCGACCTGAAATCGGGCGATGATTTGACGCGCCAATATCTGCTGCAAATCGTGGCCGAACATGAGAGCCGTGGCGAAAGCGTGCTTCCGGTCGATGTGCTGACCGATCTTGTGCGCTCTTATACCGGGGCGGCGCAATCGGTGGTGCCGCAATTCCTTGCCGCCAGCTTTGAGATGCTGCGCGAGGGCCATTCGCACCTGCTTGAAAACATGACGAAAATTCCCGGCCCGATGGCTTCAATGCCTGGCATTGAGGCGTTGCAAGCGCAGCAAAAAGCCTTCTTGAAAAACATGATGGCTGGCTGGGGCACGGCGGGGTCTTCTGGCCCCGAGCCCGAAGAAACCGGCGATGAGCGCGCCGAGTTGGACGCGATCAAAAAGCAACTTGCTGAGCTTCAGAGCAAACTCAGCAAGATGTAGCACGCGCCAATTGCCCAGCCGGTCGAATTGACGCAGCGCGCCCGTTTCGGGCGCGTTTTGCATGTGCAGCGCTTGACACCCCTGCCCCAGACGCGCAAAACAACCGCGAAATTCAGTCCCGCAACCGGGCGCTCCGTGGGCGCCAAACCGACGAGGAGGACAGACATGTCCCAGATCTCCCTCACCTTTCCCGATGGCTCGCAACGTTCCTATGACAGCGGCGTCACACCTGCCGCTGTCGCGGCGTCCATTGCGCCTTCGCTGGCCAAAAAGGCAATCTCGGCGCAAGTGAATGGCGCGCATTGGGACCTGCAATGGCCGATCGAGGCAGACGCGAAAATTGCGATCAACACGATGGCCGATGACGGCCCCGCGCTGGAACTGATCCGCCACGATCTGGCCCATATCATGGCGCGCGCCGTGCAAGAGCTATACCCCGGCGTAAAGGTCACGATTGGCCCGGTGCGCGATTACGGCTGGTTTTACGACTTCGACCGCGAAGAGCCCTTCACCCCCGAAGACCTTGGCGCGATCGAGAAAAAGATGCGCGAAATCATCAATGCACGCGATCCGGTCAAAACCGAGACCTGGAGCCGCAAGCATGCGATTGATCATTACCTCGCAACCGACGAACCCTATAAGGTCGAGCTGATCAACCGCATCCCTGCGGGCGAAGATATTCGGATGTATTGGCATGGCAATTGGCAGGATCTGTGCCGTGGCCCGCATCTGCAACACACGGGTCAAGTCCCTGCGGATGCGTTCAAGCTGACCCATGTGGCGGGCGCGTACTGGCTCGGCGACAACACCCGCCCGATGCTGCAGCGCATCTATGGCGTGGCGTTCAAGACCAAAAAAGACCTCGCCGCCCATATGACCATGCTGGAAGAGGCCGCCAAGCGCGACCACCGCAAGCTGGGTCGTGAGATGAACCTGTTTCACATGCAGGAAGAGGCGCCCGGTCAGATTTTCTGGCACCCTAACGGCTGGTCGATCTACACCAGCCTGCAAGATTACATGCGCCGCAAACAGCGCGCGGATGGCTATGTCGAGGTGAACACGCCGCAGGTCGTGAACCGCAAGCTTTGGGAAGCCTCGGGGCATTGGGAAAACTATCAGGAAAATATGTTCATCGTCGAAGTGGACGAGGATCACGCGCGCGAAAAAACCGTCAACGCGCTGAAACCGATGAACTGCCCCGGCCATGTGCAGATTTTTAACGTCGGCACCAAGAGCTACCGCGATCTGCCGCTGCGCATGGCCGAGTTCGGCTCGTGCAACCGCTATGAACCCTCGGGCGCGCTGCATGGCATCATGCGGGTGCGCGGCTTTACGCAAGATGATGCGCATATCTTCTGCACCGAAGAACAGATCGAGCCCGAAACCAAGAAGTTCATCGAGTTTCTCGCCGGGATCTATGCCGATCTGGGATTTGAGAACTGGAAGGTCAAACTCTCGACCCGCCCTGACAAGCGGATTGGGTCGGAAGAAAGCTGGGACTACGCCGAGGAGAGCCTTGGGAATGCTTGCCGCAAGGCGGGCTATGAGTTCGAGGTTCAGGAAGGCGAAGGCGCGTTTTACGGGCCGAAGCTGGAATTCGTGCTGACCGATGCCATCGGGCGCGACTGGCAATGCGGCACGCTTCAGGTGGACCCTAACCTGCCCGAGCGGCTGGATGCCGATTATGTCGGCTCGGACGGCGAACGCCACCGACCGATCATGCTGCACCGCGCGGTTCTGGGCTCGTTCGAGCGCTTCATCGGTATCTTGATCGAATCCCACGCCGGCAAGCTACCGCTCTGGCTTGCGCCGCGTCAGGTTGTGGTGGCCGCGATCGTCTCGGATGCGGACGAGTATGTGCGTGAAGTAACCGAGAAACTGATCGCGGCGGGCATTCGCGCTGAATCCGATACGCGCAACGAAAAGATCAATTACAAGGTGCGCGAGCACAGCCTTGGCAAGGTACCCTATATCTTTGCGATCGGCATGAAAGAGGTCGAAGAGCGTTCCGTTTCGGTGCGTCAGCTTGGCGACACGCGCACCCGGATGGCCGCGCTCGATGACATCGTAGCCGAACTGAAAGCCGAATCTACGCCGCCTGACTTGCGCGGATAATTGCCACAATATCAGACGCTAACGAGATTTTCACAGACCTGTGAGGGGGTTAGCCCCCTCACGAAATGTCATTGCATTTTTACGTATCTGATCCAAAATTAGTCCTGCGTGTTTCGCAGACTTTCTACCGCTCTCTTCTCGATAAGGCAGCTAGAGACCCGAAAGACACTGGCTGCACGGCCCCGATGCAATTCCGCATTCGGGAAAGATTGAAGGAGAGTACGGGAATGGCCACTGGCACCGTGAAATGGTTCAATTCCACCAAAGGCTACGGCTTCATCGCGCCCGATAACGGCGGCAAAGATGTATTCGTGCACATCTCGGCGGTCGAGCGTGCGGGGCTTCAGGGCCTCGACGACAACCAAAAAGTTGAGTTCGAACTGCAGTCGGGTCGTGATGGCCGCGATTCGGCCTCCGATCTGAAACTGCTCTGATTTTCAAAGAGGTCCAATCAACGGCCCGTGCGTTATGTGCGGGCCGTTTTCATTCGGGCGACAGCCATTGTGCCTGCACGGCGGGCGTCCAGCCAAGCGTCAGCTTGTCCCCCTCGCGGATCACGGGCCGCTTCATTAGCGCGGGATGCGCGCCCAGCAGATCGGCCACCGGGGCGGCGCGTTCGCCCTCGGACAGCCCGCGCCAAGTGGTCGAGGCGCGATTGACGATTTTGTCGCCGAATGCCGTTTCGAACTCGGCGGTCTCGGCAGCCGTAAGCGGCTCGGCGCGCACATCGCGAAACGCGGGCGAATGACCTGCGCCGTCCAGCGCCTTGCGGGCCTTGCGCACCGTGTCGCAGCTCGAAATTCCGTAAATGATCATCTATTCCTCCGTCAGCGCGCCGCCATCCAGCCGCAACACCCTGTCCATCTTGGCCGTCAGCGCCATGTTATGCGTCGCGATCAGCGCAGAAAGCCCGGTTTCGCGAACGAGGTCCATTAACACGTCAAACACCGTGTCCGAGGTCGCCGGGTCGAGGTTTCCGGTCGGCTCATCGGCCAGCAACAGGCTTGGCCCATTGGCGAGCGCGCGACAAAACGCAACCCGTTGCTGCTCTCCCCCCGATAGCTCAGAGGGGCGATGATCGGCGCGCGAGGTTAGCCCGACGCGGCCCAACAGATCGGCGGCGCGTGCCTCTGCATCCGCCTTGCGAACGCCGTTGGCAAGCTGCGGCAGAACGATGTTTTCGGTTGCCGAAAATTCCGGCAGCAAATGGTGGAACTGATACACAAAGCCCAGCTTCTCACGCCGCGCCGCCGTGCGCTTGGCATCGCGCGCGCGACTTAGATCGTCGCCCTCAAGCACCACGCGCCCGCTATCGGGCGTGTCAAGCAAACCCGCAATGTGCAAAAGCGTCGACTTCCCCGCCCCCGAGGGCGCGACCAGTGCCGTCACTTGCCCCTTGGGAATTGTCAAGTTGACATCTTTGAGCACCGTAATCTCGTTCGGCTTGCCTCGATTGTAGCACTTTTCCAACTTTTCCAGAACCAGCACATCACTCATAGCGCAGCGCCTCCACCGGGTTCATGCGCGCCGCCCTGCGCGCGGGGAAAATCGTCACGACGAAAGACAGTGTCAGCGACAGCGACACCGCCTTGACCACATCCCAAGGCTGCAACTTAGCGGGAAGATGATAGATTCCGCGGATCGAGGGATCCCAAGCATCGCCGCCATTGAGCCAGTTCACGAAGCTCATCACATGGTCGATATTGGCCGCAAATAGCACCCCGATCGTCAGCCCCGCAGCCGTGCCAATCACCCCGATAAACGCACCGCAGATGAAGAACACGCGCAGGATCGAGCCTTGGCTCAGCCCCATTGTGCGCAAAATCCCGATGTCACGCCCCTTGTTCTTGACCAGCATGATCAGGCCCGAGGTGATGTTCATCGAAGCGATCAGCACGAGGATCGACAGGATGATGAACATCACGTTGTCCTCAATGCCCAGCGCGCGCAGGAAACTGCCCGAAGCGTCTTTCCACGTCCACAGCAGCGTGCCCCGACCGCTGGCATCGCTGATCGCCGTGGCCCATTCATCGACGCGCTCGGGATCGGTGACATCGACGTCGATCTCATCGGCCCCGCCTTCACGGTTGAAAAAGCTCTGCGCCTCGACAAACGGCATATAAAGCCGTGTCTGATCAATATCATAGCGTCCGGCGGAAAAGATATATTCGATCTTGTAGGCATTCACCCGCGGGCTGGTGCCGAAAGGGGTTTTTGCCCCGTTGGGCGAGATCAGCTTGACCGTATCCCCGACTGTCACGCCCAGGTCGCGCGCCATGCCGATGCCCATCGCGATGCCCTGATCGAAATCGTCGATATTGCCCTGCGCTTCGTCGGAATGGGCAATGCGGGGGATGTTTTTCAGATCTGACAACGCCAGCCCGTAAACATCGGCCACGTTCGAGCGATCTGCAAAACTCACCATCGCCTGACCGCGCACGGCGGGCGCGGCGCTCACCACTCCGGGGATCGCCTTGATGCGTTTCGTGCGCGCATCGTAATCGCGGATCAGCTTGGAATAAACTCCTGACCCCTCAACGACTTCCGTGGGCGCCGAATAAACGGTGATCTGTGGGTTTGACCCGACAATCGTGCTAACGAATTCGGCGCGAAACCCGGCACGCACGGCCAGCGTGGCGATCAGCGCCGCGACCCCGAGCATGATGCCGATCAGGGAGATCCATGTCATCACCGACACGCCACCCTCGGCGCGGCGTGCGCGCAGATAGCGCCACGCGATCATAAACTCGAAACGGGAAAACGGGGCGGTGCGTGCGGCCATAGGCTCCATCCACTAAATCGGGCGCAAGCTGGCTTGCGAGGGGGCAAAGGTCAAGAGTGGTGCGGGCTCACTTGCAGCCCAAACTCGCCGGCACATCCGCCAGAAGCGATGCCATTTCATCCGCCTGAGCTTGCATATAATCAATGCGCAACTCGGCCAGAACAGGCCCGCCTTTGCAATTGAGCCGCATGGTCTTGCGCAACTCGTGCTTGCCCAGACCCGTCGTTGAGGCGATCTCGAAGCCGGTCTTGTCCTGCTGATCGGTGGTAACCTGATCACCATCCATCAACAACGAGCGCAGCATCTGGTCATGCATCGCGCCCAGATCCGAACCGCTATCGGGATGGGCGCGCAGCGCGACATGGGGCGCGACATGAGCGTCAAAACCGGGCGCCGTAAATAGGACCCCGCCGCCATACATCTGCGCCGAGGGCCAGTCTTGGGGCACCTGCGCGGCAATCCCAAGGCTGTCATTGGACCACGCCACCAGCCCTTCGGCCTGCGCCATCGGGGCGGCCAGTGCCAAGGCCGCCGCCAAGATCAGATCAAAGCGCCGCATAGATTGCTGCGACTTTTTCAATCGCCTCCTGCGACGACATTTCCTCGCTTTCGCCGGTGCGTCGCGAGGTCAGTTCGACCTTGCCCGCCGCCACGCCGCGCGGGCCAACGGTGATGCGCCACGGCAGACCGATCAGATCCATCGTTGCGAACTTCGCGCCAGCGCGTTCCTCGCGGTCATCATAGAGCGGCTCAAGACCGGCCTCGGTGAAGGCGGTATATAGCGCCTCGCAGGCGCTGTCGCAGGATGTATCCCCCTGTTTGAGGTTCACGATACCCACATGGAACGGCGTCACGCCTTCGGGCCAGATGATGCCTTTGTCGTCGTGATTGGCCTCGATCAAGGCGCCCACAAGGCGGCTGACGCCGATGCCGTGGCTGCCCATATGCACCGGAACCTTGCCCTGATCGGGGGTATTCACGGTCGCACCCATTGCCTCGGAGTATTTCGTGCCAAAGTAAAAAATCTGGCCCACTTCGATGCCGCGACCGACGCAGCGGCGATCTTCGGGAATGGCGTTGAACAGCGCCTCGTCATGCGTCTCATCGGTGTGCGCGTAAAGGGTTGTGAACTCATTGCAGATGCCAGCGACTTCATCACGATTGTCGTAATCGACGCGGCGATCGCCCAGCTTCAGATCGGGCACTTTAGCGTCGTAAAACACCTCGGATTCGCCGGTATCGGCCAGCACCAAAAACTCATGCGTATCATCGCCGCCAATCGGGCCACTATCCGCGCGCATCGGAATCGCGGTCAGGCCCATGCGCTCGTAAGTGCGCAGATAGCTGACCATGTGGCGGTTATAGGCGTGCAGCGCGTCCTCTTTGGTCAGGTCGAAATTATACCCGTCCTTCATCAGGAATTCGCGCCCGCGCATCACGCCAAAGCGGGGCCGCACCTCGTCGCGGAATTTCCACTGGATATGATAAAGCGTGAGGGGCAGCGATTTATAGCTTTCCACATGCGAGCGGAAAATATCGGTGATCATTTCCTCGTTCGTCGGACCATATAGCATGTCGCGCCCATGACGGTCCTTGATGCGCAGCATTTCCGGGCCGTAAGCGTCATAACGCCCCGATTCTTTCCACAGATCAGCAGGTTGTAGCGTGGGCATCAACAGCGGGATGTGACCGGCGCGCACTTGTTCCTCATGCACGATCTGCTCGATGCGCTTAAGCACCTTGAACCCCATCGGCAGCCAGGAATAGATCCCGGCTTGTTGTTGCTTGATCATGCCCGCGCGCAGCATCAGCCTATGGCTGGCAATTTGCGCGTCGGCGGGGGTTTCCTTGAGAACGGGCAGAAAATAGCGGGACAGGCGCATTTGCGCTCCTTCAGGCGGTTGAGCGGTTGCCAGATGGCCTAGAGGAAATAGGGACCGTGGGCAAGATGGCGCTTGGACACGGAACGGCCAAGTTTTCGCGTGCGCGCCGCGATATCGGATCATGCGCGCTTGATTTCCCCCGATTATCCGCCACGTTAAGGCAACCTTCCCTGAAAGGAGCCATAATGGCCCTGCCCGTTCGACACCAAATGACCTATTGGACCCTTGCTGCGATCGTGTTGATCGCTGCGCTGTGGTGGCTCGGGGATGTGATTTTGCCCTTCATCATGGGGGGCGCGATTGCGTATTTTCTTGATCCGTTTGCGGACCGGCTGGAAAAGCTGGGGCTAAGCCGGGTCATGTCGACAATCGTGATCGCGCTACTCGCGATCTTGATCTTTGTGGTGCTTTCGCTGGCCATTGTGCCAATGCTGGCGCGCCAGTTGGGGCAGTTGATTGCGCTGGCGCCCGATCTTTTGACCTCATTCCAGACCTTCTTGACCGCGCGCTTCCCCGATCTGGTGCAAAATTCGGTGGTGAACGACACGCTTTCCTCTATCGGCGATGCGATCAAATCGCGCGGTGGTGAACTTGCGGGCACCCTGCTGAGTTCGGCGATGACTGTCGTGAACTTGGTAATTATCATCGTCGTGGTGCCAGTCGTCGCGTTTTACATGCTGATGGACTGGGACCGGATGGTGGCCAAGATCGACGGCTGGTTGCCCCGCGACCACGCCCCTACGATCCGCCGGATTGCGCATGATATCGACCGCGTTCTATCGGGCTTTGTGCGTGGTCAGGTCACGGTTTGCCTGATTTTGGGAACGTTTTATGCGGTCGCGTTGATGCTGGCAGGGCTTGATTTCGGGCTGCTTGTCGGCTCGGTCGCGGGTGCGCTGACCTTCATCCCCTATGTCGGCGCGATCATCGGCGGCGCGCTGGCGATTGGCTTGGCGCTGTTCCAGTTTTGGGGTGACTGGATGCAGATCGGTATCGTGGCCGCGATCTTCGCCGCCGGGCAATTCTTGGAAGGCAATATCATCACGCCAAAACTGGTGGGCGACTCGGTCGGGCTGCACCCACTATGGCTACTATTTGCACTGTCGGCTTTTGGCACGCTGTTTGGCTTTCTGGGAATGTTAGTCGCGGTTCCGGTGGCGGCTGTGATCGGAGTGGTTGCAAGGTTCCTGATCGAACAATACCTGCATGGGGCGCTGTATCGCGGCGTGGTCGAGAACGAACGTGCTGAAATTCCGGGCTTCATCAATGAAGAGACCGGCCATATTACAGGCACCGCCAAGAAAGAAAACGAAAGCTAAGACGTCATGGCCGAGCAGCTCATCTTCCCCCTGCCGATCCGGTCTGCGCAGGGGCGCGAGGATTTTTTTGTAGCCCCTGCCAATGCGCTGGCGCTGACCACGCTGGACGCAGTGCAAAGCTGGCCTAGCGGGCGGATGATTTTGATCGGCCCTGCGGGGGCGGGCAAATCGCATCTTGCTGCGATCTGGGCGCAGGAACAGGGCGCTGAAACCATTCTCGCCGCCGATCTGACCGATGCCGACGCCCCCCGTCTTGTCGCCCAAGGGGCTGCGGTGGTTGAGGGCGCGGATCGGCTAAACGCTGATCCCGCGCGTGAAGAAGCGCTGTTTCATCTGCACAATCTGATGCAAGCCGAGGGCGGCAAGCTGCTGATCACCGCGCGCATGCCACCGCGCGACTGGGGGCTGCGCTTGCCCGATCTGATCAGCCGGATGCAGGCCAGCGCAAGCGTGCGCATCACGCCCCCCGATGATGCGCTGCTGGCGGCCGTGCTGGTCAAGTTGTTTGCCGATCACCAACTGGCCGTTGCGCCCGCGCTGATTGACTGGCTGGTGACACGGATGGATCGTTCGCTTTCTACTGCGCGGCGCTTGGTGATTGCCCTGGATGCCCGCGCTTTGGCCGAAAAACGCGCAATTACACGCCCCTTGGCGGCGCAGGTGCTGGACAGTCTGGACTAAGCTGCGCACACTGTCACAGCGCCTTTACAAACCTTAACGATAAGCGCGGATATGACCCAGGCAGATTTTCTCAAAACCCCGTTCCCTACGCCCGTCACCCTGCCCGCCGAGGAAATCTCGGGGCCGGGACGATTCTTTAACCGCGAGCTAAGCTGGCTGGCCTTTAACTGGCGCGTGCTGGATGAGGCGCGCAACACCCGTGTGCCGCTGCTGGAACGGGTGCGGTTTTTGTCGATCTCGGCCACCAACCTTGACGAGTTCTATTCGGTGCGCGTGGCGGGCCTGATGGAGCTAGTGCGCGAGGCCAATGCGACCGTGTCCGACGATGGCCTCACGCCTGCCGAGCAGTTAGAGAGAATCAACGCCGATGCGCGCAAGCTGATGGATACGCAGCAAACCACTTGGTCGGCGCTCAAACGCGAGATGGAACGCGAGGGCATCACCGTGGTGTCGCGCTCGCGTCTCAGCAAGGCCGACCTGACCTATCTGTCCGAGCACTTTCTCAGCAAGGTGTTTCCGGTGCTTTCGCCGCTGGCAATTGACCCTGCCCACCCGTTTCCGTTCATCCCCAACGCTGGATTTTGCCTTGCGCTAGAGCTGGAACGCGACTCGGATAAGCGTCGCCTGCAGGCGCTTTTGCCGATCCCCCAGCAGATCGACCGCTTCGTGCGCCTGCCCGGCGAGGCGCGGTTCCTGCCGCTCGAACAGCTGCTGATGATTCACCTCGGCTCGCTGTTTCCGGGCTATCGTGATGTCGGCTCGTGCAGTTTCCGCGTGCTGCGCGACAGTGATCTTGAGGTCGAGGACGAGGCCGAAGATCTGGTGCGCGAATTTGAAACCGCGCTCAAACGCCGCCGTCGCGGTCAGGTCATTCGCATGTCGGTCTCTGCGGGTGCGCCAAAGGATCTGCAAGCCTTGGTGATGCGCGAGTTGCATGTCGACCCAGATGAGGTGGTCGCCGAAAAAGGTCTTGTGGGCATCGCCGATGTGAAGGAACTGGTGCTCAGCGAGCGCCCCGATCTGCTTTGGCCGACCTTCACCCCGCGCGTGCCCGAACGTGTGCAAGATCACGAGGGCGACATGTTCGCCGCGATCAAGCAAAAGGATATTTTGCTGCATCACCCCTATGAGACCTTTGATCTGGTGGTGCGTTTTCTGGATCAGGCGGCCAATGATCCCAACGTCTTGGCGATCAAACAGACGCTGTATCGCACCTCGAAAGACAGCCCGATCGTGTCCTCGCTGTGCGAGGCCGCCGAGGCGGGCAAATCCGTCACCGCACTGGTCGAGCTGAAAGCGCGCTTTGACGAGGCCGCCAATATCCGCCAGTCGCGGCGGCTGGAACGCTCGGGCGCGCATGTCGTTTACGGGTTTATGAACTACAAAACCCACGCCAAGATCAGCACCGTGGTGCGCCGCGAGGGCGATCAGCTTGTGACCTACACCCATTACGGCACGGGCAATTACCACCCGATCACCGCCAAAATTTACACCGATCTCAGCTTTTTCACCTGCGATGCGGCGCTGGGGCGCGATGCGACCAAAGTGTTCAACTACCTGTCGGGATATGTGCAGCCCGAGGGGCTTGAAAACCTTGCAATTTCGCCGATTTCGCTAAAGCCGCGCCTGCTGGATATGATCGCGCGCGAAAGCGCGTTTGCCAAGGCGGGCAAACCGGCCTCGATCTGGGCCAAGATGAACTCGGTGATTGATTCCGAGGTGATTGACGCGCTCTATGCTGCCTCGCAGGCGGGCGTCAAAATCAGCCTCGTCGTGCGCGGCATTTGCGGTATTCGCCCCGGCATCAAGGGCCTGTCGGAAAATATCCGGGTGAAATCCATCGTCGGGCGGTTCTTGGAACATTCGCGCATCGTGTGTTTTGGCAATGGTCACGGCTTGCCTTCGGATCAGGCACGGGTGTTCTTTTCTTCAGCCGACTGGATGGGGCGCAACCTCAACCGGCGCGTCGAAACGCTGGTCGAGGCGAAAAACCCCACCGTCAAAGCCCAGATCGTCAGCCAGATCATGGCCGCGAATATGGCCGATGAGGCGCAAAGCTGGATCTTGCAGCCCGATGGCAAATTCATCCGTCATTTACCCGAAAATCGCGACAACCTGTTTTCGTGCCATCGCTTCTTCATGGAGTTCCCCTCGCTCTCAGGACGGGGTTCCGCGGGGGCAAGCGACGTTCCTAAACTTGCCCATAGCTTCGACTAGCCCTAGCGTAGGGCAACACGACTTAACCGGACGGGCCGATGATTCCCAAAAACAGCGCGCAGCCGATCACGGATGACTCTGATGATTGGGACCCTTTCGGACAGCCGCTTTTCGATGACCCCTCTGCGCGCGCGCTCAGCCGCGTTGGTGTGGTCGATATCGGCTCGAACTCGATCCGGATGGTGGTATTTGACGGGGCAGCACGCAGCCCGGCCTATTTTTTCAATGAAAAAGTGATGGCGGGTCTAGGCCAAGGTCTGGCCGAAACCGGCAAGCTGAACGCCGAGGGGCGTGTGCGGGGCATGGCCGCGCTCAAACGCTTTGCTGCGCTCGCCGAGGGGATGGAGATCGGCCCGCTGACCTGTGTCGCCACCGCCGCAATGCGCGACGCCGAGGACGGCCCCGAATATCGTGCCAAGATCGAACGCGAAACCGGGCTGAAACTGCATGTGATCGACGGTGTCGAAGAGGCGCGGCTCTCGGCGCAAGGCGTGCTGCTGGGTTGGCCCGAAGCCGAGGGATTGGTCTGCGATATCGGCGGCAACTCGATGGAGCTAGCCGAGATCAAGAACGGCAAGGTTTGGCGGCGCGCCACCTCGCAGCTCGGGCCCTTTCGTCTGCAAATGGTTGAGGGCGGCAAAAAGGCACTCGCGACCCATATTAAAGACACGATCACCGAACTGGCCGAACAAGTCGGCACCGATCACGACCGGATTTATCTGGTGGGCGGATCGTGGCGCGCGATTGCCCGTCTTGACATGGAGCGGCGCAGCTATCCCCTTCTGGTGCTTCATGAATATCGCATGAGCCCCGATGATTTGCGCGACACCATCGACTGGATCGCCAAGTCCGACATGGACAAGTTGCGCGCGAAAACCGGCACTTCTGCCGCGCGGATGGAGCTTGTGCCGCTGGCCAGTCAGGTGTTGGGCGAGTTGATCGAGCAGTTCCAACCCCGGGAAATCGACGTGTCGGCTTATGGTATCCGCGAGGGGCTGCTGTATGAACAGATGCCCGAACGGTTGCGCCGCCGCGACCCGCTGGTCGAGGCGTGTCGCCACACCGAACGCCTAATGTCGCGCATGCCCGGATTTGGCAAGAAACTTCACGCCTTTATCGAGCCGATCTTTGGCCCGTTGCCGCCGGAAAAATTCCGTCTCGTGCGCGCGGCCTGCCTGCTGCATGACACCACGTGGCGCACCCACCCCGATTACCGCGCCGAGGCCTGCTTTGAAAATGTCACCCGCGCGAACTATTCCGCGATGTCACATGCTGAGCGGGTGTTTCTGGGTCTGGCGCTGTTGCACCGCTATAAAAACTCGCGCTCTGGGTCGCGGCTGGAACCACTGTTTGATTTGTTAACGCCCGAGACGCTGCAAGAGGCCGAGGTACTGGGCAAGGCCATGCGTTTTGGCGCGATGTTTGCCACGCACAGCCCCGCCGATGCGGGTGAGCTGTCCTATTCTGCCAAGAAAAACGTGCTGGCGCTGAAGCTGAGCAAACGCGGCCGCGCGTTGTTTGGCGAGGTCGCCGAGGCACGGTTCCGCTCGCTTGCCAATGCGCTCAAGGCCGAGGCGAAAGTGTCCTAAAGCTCGATCTCGTTTTGCGGGACGGAAGGATGGCCGGGCGGCAGATCGGGGCGGTCGCGATCTGGCGCTTCGGGTGGCTCGCTCAATAGCGGCGGCGGGGGCGGCGCATCGGCACGACGCCGCAACAGGATATCGCCATTTGGTAGGCGCTCGGGTGCCTCATAGTTTTTTATATCGTCAATCAGCGCCATGAATTGGCGCAGCTTTGGACCCAACTGCTCTGCCGCATCGCCCAAGCCCTTTTGCATCTCTTCCAGTTCCGGGCGCATCTGTTCGATGATGCCACGAAACAGCAGTTGCGCGCCCTCTTCCAGCAGCGAAAAGCCGCGATCAGCATCGCTTTCAGGCGTTTGGGCATATGTGGGCAGGCCGGTGAGGCAGGCAACCAGAATGGGAACAAACAAGGCTTTCATTTGGTCAGCTTACTCCCACAATGAGCAAAGATCACGCCCCTTCCGCCGCGTCGACATTTAGATCAACAGATACCGGAAAATGGTCAGACGCCTGCAACAATGCCTCGCGCAATTCCGGCACGCGGTAGATTTTCGGGTCATCGAACGGATGCCAAATACGCCAATTCGCCGCGCGCGCCGCCAGATCGGGCGAGAGCATCACGAAGTCTAGCATTGCCGAGAAATACTGCTTCTGATCAATAAGATAGAACCGCGCCGAACTGGGGGCGGCCGAGGTTTGATGCGCAGCACTCAGGCGCGCATGCGGGTCGTGCAAGCGCCACTCCTCGGGCCCGCCCTCGCCCGCGACGATCTCAACCCCCGAGCGCCCGAACAGCTTTTCATATTCATCCAAGCCCGGACCATCGTTGAAATCGCCCAACACGATCACGCTGTCGCCTGCGGCCAGATGCGACTCAACCCGGCCCCGCAGCCAAATCGACTGCGCCAGCTGCTTGCGCCGGTTTTCAATCGCGATCCGGATCGCCGCTTCGCGACTCGTCACGCCATGGGGGGCCTTGGATTTGATATGCACCCCGATCAACCGCATCACCTGCCCGGTCGCTGTTTCCAGCTCCGCCTCTAATGGCGGCTTGGAAAAGGTCACTGTGTCCATTTGCGCATCAATATCGAGGTCGATTTTCAGCACTCCGTCAAAGCGCGGCCAAGCCTCGCTTTCAACCGGATCATGCTGGGCGCGCACAACATCAGGATCATAGAGCAGCGCAATTTCCTGCTGCGTATCGTTGGAAAACCCGATCAAAGCCTTGCGTTGGCGCAACTCAAACTTTGCGGCAAACGATTCCAGCATCGCAACCGTTTTATGGCGTCGGTTGTCATCGGGGGCCTCGACGACCAGCAGCACATCGGCGTCCAACGCGTTCAGCACAATCGCGATCGCGCCGATCTGCTCGGCGCGCGTCACATTGTAGCGTGCCGACCATTCGCCATCCTCAAGCAGACGACCCTTGCGATCGAAAAGATTGGTGAACCACTCGATATTCCACGTGGCCAAGCGCATCAGGATTTGGCCGCAGAATCGCGCAATTCTTCCCAAGCGGCATTGAGCGCAATTAACCGCTGTTCGGCCAATTGCACGGCCTCGGGCGGCAAGCCGCGTGCTATCGCGCGATCGGGATGGGCCTCGCGCACCTTGGCGCTCCAAATCTTGCGGACCTCGGCAAGTGGCGTTCCGGGCGCCACTTCCAGAACCGACCACGGATCGGGCGCAGCATCGGGCACGAACGCCGCTTTCATCGCGCGAAAACAGCACTCTTCGAGCCCGAAGATGCGCGCGACTTCGAGCAGGAAGGCGTCCTCGCCCTCGTGATAATCACCATCGGCCATCGCGATGAAAAACAACCCCTCAAGCACGTCTTTCAGCACATCCGCGCCGGGGCCGAACATCCGCGCGATCTTGCGCGCATAAGCGTCAAAGCCCGCCACATCGGTGCGCGCCATGTCAAAGACGCGCGCGGCATTGGCCTCTTCATCCGCCGGGATCTGGAAAATACGGCGGAACGCGGCGACCTCATCGCGCGTGACCTGCCCGTCGGCCTTGGCCATTTTGGCCCCAAGCGCAATCACCGCAATTGTAAAAGCGACCGAGCGCTCAGGTGGTTCGCGCAGATTGTCAAAGACACTCGACAGCCCCTCGCCCCGACCAAGGGCGGCCAATGCCTGCGCGATGCGCGACCAAAGTGAAAGCGGCTTATCCATCATATCCTAGTATTCGCTTTACGCATCCAAGTTTAGCGCCAGCCTCCCGGATTTGCACCCGCAGAAATGCGCGGGGGCATTACAACCCTGTAATGTCGGGAAAAGGATGGTTTCGGGGCAATAACTGCGTGCTCAACGCCTAAAAACATCGGAATATCACATATTTTGAAGCGTGAAAAACCGCTGATATTTAGTGAGAAGCAGTAACCCGCCAACCGCTGCGCCCTCTGGCAAGCCCGCCTGCGTTTCGCTATGACCAATCTATGAGCAGTTTTCTCTCCGTCGATCATTCCCTAAGCGGACGCCGCTGGGTTGGCCCCGCGCCCGAGACCGACCGTCTCGCCGAGGCGATGGCGCAAACCACCCGCCTGCCGCTACCCTTGGCGCGAATCCTTGTGGCGCGCGGCGTAAGCCCGCAGGACGCCGAGGGCTTTCTCGAGCCCACCCTGCGCGACCTGCTGCCCGACCCGCGCAGCCTCAAGGATATGGAACGCGCCGCGACTCGGTTTCTCGCGGCGCTCAATGCGCGCGAAAACATCGCCGTTTTCGCGGATTATGATGTGGATGGCGGGGCTTCGGCGGCGCTGTTGATCCATTGGCTGCGCGCAATGGGACGTCAAGCGACGCTCTATATTCCCGACCGAATCGACGAGGGCTATGGCCCCAACGAGCCCGCGATGGAGGCTTTGGCGCGCGATCATTCGCTGATCATTTGCGTGGATTGCGGCACGCTCAGCCACGGTCCAGTGGCTGCCGCCAAACCCGCCGATGTCATCATTCTCGATCACCATCTGGGCGGCGAGACCCTGCCAGATGCGCTGGCCTGTGTGAATCCCAACCGGCTGGATGAAACCGGAGATCTGGGTCATCTTTGCGCCGCTTCTGTGGTATTCCTGATGCTGGTCGAGGCCAATCGCCAGCTGCGCGCGCAGGATGTGCAAGGTCCGCCGCTGATGGCACTGCTCGATCTGGTTGCGCTGGCGACGGTGGCCGATGTTGCGCCCCTATTGGGCTGCAACCGCGCGCTGGTGCGTCAGGGGCTAAAAATCATGGCGCAGCGCGAGCGCCCCGGTCTGGTGGCTTTAAGCGATGTGGCCCGCCTTGACCGCGCGCCAAGCGCCTATTCGCTGGGCTTCGTGCTGGGTCCGCGGATCAATGCAGGGGGTCGGATAGGTGCCGCCGATTTGGGTGCGCGCCTTTTGGCCACCGATGATCCCCATGAGGCGCAGGCATTGGCCGAGCGGCTTGATATGCTGAACTCCGAGCGCCGCGAGGTCGAAAACGCGGTGCGCGCATCGGCGCTGGTTCAGGCCGAGCAGCGTGGGCTGGACGGCCCACTTGTTTGGGCCGCAGGCGAGGGCTGGCATCCGGGCGTCGTGGGCATCGTCGCCGCACGTCTGAAAGAGGCCACCAACCGTCCCGCCGTGGTGATCGGGCTGGAGGGCGGTATCGGCAAAGGCTCGGCGCGCTCGATCAATGGCGTCGATATCGGCGCGGCCATTCAACGAGTCGCCGCCGAGGGCTTGCTGCTCAAGGGCGGTGGACACCGGATGGCGGCGGGTCTGACCGTCGAGGAAAGTAAGCTGGAGGCCGCGATGGTGCGCCTGTCCGCGTTGCTGGCCAAGCAAGGGGCTGGCACGCAAGGCCCGCGCGATTTGCGACTTGATGGTCTGTTGATGCCCGGTGCCGCAACCCCGCAACTGATCGAGGATATCGACCGCGCCGGCCCCTTTGGCCAAGGTGCCCCTGCCCCGCGGTTTGCCTTTGCCAATATGGAGATCGCATCACCGCGCCCGATCGGAGAAAGCCATCTGCGCTTTATGTTCGGCGACGGTATGGGCGCGCGGATAGAGGCGATAAACTTCGGCGCGTTCGACGGCCCGCTTGGCCCCGCGCTCAGCGAACGCGGCGCGCAGCGCTTTCATCTGGCCGGTCGGCTTGAGATCAATTCCTGGGGCGGGCGCAATAAGGTGCAACTGCGCCTAGAGGATGCCGCGCGCGCCTGAAGCCACTGTTTTCACACCGCATTCAGCGGGTATCCGATCTTGATGCGAAAGTTTCGCAAAAACATCAAAAACCCCCTTGCGAGTCACCAAGCTCTGGCCTAAACACCGCCCACGCCGACAAGCCAAGCGCTTGATCGCCTTGAGTGGCCCGTTCGTCTATCGGTTAGGACGCCAGGTTTTCAACCTGGAAAGAGGGGTTCGATTCCCCTACGGGCTGCCACTTTATCCATTTAATAATTTGATTCGTAAGGGATTTCCCCTTCGTTTGTTTTTCGCACCATCATTCCTATCGGCGGCATTGATCTCGACAGGCTGTGTGCGCGGCGAAAAATCCGAGATGGGTGAAAGGGTCGAAAACTTGGGCCGCATCTCCAAAATTCGGGTGATGGACGCGCACATCGCGCAGCCATGAGGCATCGAAGCCAAGGCGTTCGGCCAACTCCACACCCTTGCAGGGTTAGAGATGTCTGGAACACAGAGGGGCGGGCCGTCGGCACGGGCGTCGGCCTGACCGTCCGCGCTTCAGTCGCGATCCGCAGGCTCGTCCAGACGATCATCGCCTTGCCATCAATCGCCCCAAAACGGGCATCTAAATGCTGGGAAATGTTGGCAACGACAGCGTCGCGACGCGGACCGGCATCTACGAGTTTCTCGATTTGGGACCATTTCTTAACGATCGCGCCTGCATCATCTTCTGCAAGCTCCCCGGTAGCAATCTCGTATTTTTCATCAAGGCTGTCGCGTAGATCTTTTGCGACTGGGACGCGCGCAATCCGGCCTTCATATTAGATCGGCACCGTCGCGCCATCCGCCACCGGGTATCATAGACGGCACAAGCCCTTTCGGCGTGGCGAATAGTTCAGTGTTCTCACACCTTTGGCGGAGTGCTGTCTCGAGAAGCAAACAGCATGGCAATAGCGTCGGGCGCGCATTAGAAGCAACGCAACAGCTTAGGCTTATGCCGTTGACTTGAATCGATATTTGTATGAGTTACCTCGGGTGTCTGACGCGAATTGGGCGTTCGTTGGCAGGCTGTCTGGAGGGCTGGCACGCCCTTGGTCAATGAAGGCCTCGAGAGTGCGAGACACTCCGCAAGCTGTAAGCCCCGGAGGCGAACCAAATGACTGGAATTCAGCCAAATGATCGCCTGATCGCGCAATCATCCCTTCTCCTTAACAAATTGCCGCAGGATTTGCAGGATGCGCTGCTGGAAAGCGCGCGCGTGATCGAGTTTGATCGCGGGACCACCGTTTTCCTTCAGGGCGAGCAGGCGCGCGCGATCTATATCGTGGCCAAAGGCTGGGTGAAACTATACCGGATTTCGCCCAATGGCACTGAGGCGGTTGTCGGCGTTTTCACCAAGGGGCGCAGTTTCGGTGAAGCCTTGGCCTTCCACAACGACATCTATCCCGTATCGGCCGAGGCGGTGACCTATTGCCGCCTGATCCGGATCGAGGTCTCCACCTTACTGCAGATGATCCGTGAGAACCATGAAGTGGCTCTGGCAATTCTCGCGGCGACGTTCACTCACCTTCATGCGCTTGTTGCGCAGCTCGAAGCGCTGAAAGCCCGCACAGGGTCGCAGCGCGTGGCCGAGTTCCTGCTTGATCTGTGTGATTGCGACAAAGGGGACTGCGCCGGAGGGTGCACGGTGCGCCTGCCTTACGACAAGGGGCTGATCGCAGGGCGTCTGGGGATGAAGCCCGAAAGCCTGAGCCGGGCGTTCGGCAAGTTGAAATCCGTCGGCGTCACAGTCACTCGCGAGGACGCCACAATCGCCGATCTAAACGCACTGCGCAATTTCGCCGACGAAGACCCCGCCAACGCTTGGAATAAATTATGAAGACGCGACTGCAAACCGCCCTTGATGCCGTTGACGCGGCCAATGCTGGGGATCCAGATACAAGCGAAACCCGCCCCGCCGCGCGGCTTTATGGCGAGCGGATGACAGCCGAACTTGATCGGCTTTTCCCGGACGCGTCAGATGTGCTGCGCATCGCCGCACGCGGGCAACATATCGAGCGCTGGCTGCTGCCACGCAAGGACTTCCCCGAGGGCCGCACCGGCTATCTCGACTGGCGCCGCGAACAGGGCCGCCGACATGGAGCGCGGGTGGCTGGGATCATGGCAGAGGCTGGGTATCCACCCGAGGATTGCGACCGCGCCGGGGTTTTGCTGCGCAAAGAGGGGATCAAGCGCGATGCAGAGGTGCAAGCGCTGGAAGACGTGATCTGTTTCGTCTTTCTCAAGTGGTATTTCGCGCCCTTCTCGGGCACGCAGTCACCCGAGGCGCTGGACAAGATCGTGCTGCGCACGGCGCGCAAGATGTCGGCTGAGGGGCGTGCGCGGGTACTGGAAGAATTCGATCTGCCCGAGGCGCTGGCCGGGGCGTTTCGCGATCAGGATGCCGGGTAAGCGCACGGCCCGAGTTCCCGTAAAAACGCGCCTTTCGTGGTCCGCGCGAAGGCGCATCAGACCGCCCCTGTCGCCACCGCAAGCCCCATCGCCCCCAGCATGAACAGCCCCAGCACGAGCGCAAAGCCCCGGCTCCACGCTGGCACCTGCGAGAGGCCGAGATAGACGTTCAGCACGATCTGCGCCTTGACCCAAGCCAGCGCGAGGATCGCCACGGCGATCACCGCCCCCGTGCTGCCCGAGAACGCAATCAGCGTGCTGCCCACCGAGAGCGCCACCAGCGCCAGCCATCCTTGCGTCGCAGTCATCGCCTTACCTCAGCAGATAAATGATGGGAAACAAAAGCACCCAAACCAGATCGACCATATGCCAAAACGCGGTGCCGACCTCGAGATTACGCGGGCTTGCCTTCCAGCCAACCAGCGCGAGGATAACGATCCCCGCCAGCACATGCAGCGCATGAAACCCGGTGAGCAGGTAATAGAAGGTGAAGAACGTGTGGGTTTCGAAATTGATCCCCTCCGCCGCCTTGCCCGCGTATTCCATCCCCTTGATCCAAAGGAAAAGCACGCCCAGAGCCGAGGCCCCCGCCAGTAGCAGGCGCACCCGCATCACCTGCCCCGCCTCGCCCGCCTTAAGCGCGAGTGCCGCGAGCCAGCCCGACGTGACCAGAACGATGGTATTAATCCCCGCCGCCGTCGCATTGAGATGGCCCTGCGCGGCGCTAAACCCCGCCGGATCGGTTAACCGCATCGCCATGAAAGCCATCAGCCCCGCACCGAACACCACAAGTTCCGAGATGATGAGAATCCACATCATCAGATCGCCCGGCAGCGCGTAAAAATCGCTTTCGCCTTGGGTTTCGTCGCTCATCCCGCCCCCACCAACTCGCGATAGATGCGCGGCAGCGTTGCGGTCAGCTTGTCAGGATTGGGGATCACGGCGAACCCGCCTTGCCCAAAAATGCGCGGGAACCACGCTTTCGCATCGCGATCCACGGTGATGCCAAAAACCGAATGCCCCGCGCGCCGTGCCTCACGCACGGCCATGCGGCTGTCTTCGATACCGTGGCGGCCCTCGTAATGGTCAAGATCGTTGGGCTTGCCGTCGGTGATCACCAGCAGCAACCGCCGCTTGCGGGGTTGGCGCGAAAGCTCGGCCGAGACATGGCGCATCGCCGCACCCAGCCGGGTGTAGAAACCCGGTTTGAGGCTCGCGATCCGCGCCTCGACTTCGCGGCTCATCGACGCGCCGAAATCCTTGGCGGTCTGGACATATACCCGTTGTCGGCGAAGCGAGGAAAACGCGTGAATCGCAAAATCGTCGCCACAGGCATCAAGCCCCCATGCAAAGGCGGCCAGCGCCTCGCGTTCAACGTCGATCACGGTGCGGCCCTCATGGCCATGGCCCGGAATCGCGGCTTCGGTCGAGCGTGACACATCCAGAAGGATCGACACCGCCAGATCGCGTTTCTCGGCCCGGGTCTGGCGCCAGACGCGATCATAGCCCTCGCCGGTCGCGGCAAAATCGACCTGAGCGCGCACGGCGCGCTCTATGTCCAGCTCATCGCCCTCGGAATGGCCTGGGGTCGAGATACGGCCCGGGCGTAGCGCCTCGAACTGCCGCTTCACCGCCTTGATGCGCGCGCGGGCGCGAGGATCATCGGCAAAGGCGCTGATCCCGCTTTGCGCCTCGATGCGCGTGGCCAACACGCGAGCATGAGCGGGCATGTAGGCCCCTGTGCGCACGTCCCATTCGGGATAGGTCGTCTCATCTGAAAGCGCCTCGCGATCCACGTCTTCGGGCGCGAGGTCGAGGTGCAATTTCATGCGAGTCGCAGGGGCCTTAGAAATTTGACCCAGTCCGATCTCGTCCTGATCGTCGGCGGCCTTGCCCGCGTTGTCTTCGTCGTCATCATCAACGCGGCGGTTAATGTTCATGAACTGCGCAAAGCTGAGGATCGATTCGAACTTGTGCAGGATAAGACTGTCTTGGCGCTCTGCCTGATCGGCCTTGCGGCGGCGCGCGCGCCGCGACGGTCCATCTTCGGAGACCTCGGGCGCGCCCGTGGCATCGGGGCTTTCAACGGCAGTGGTGCTTGATGCGCAAAGCGCGCGCAAATCGGACCAGAGCGGCACCGGGCGCGCGGGGCAATAGCGGCGCGGCGCGGTGAAGCGCGCGACATCGCCGCTTTCGATGGCGGCGCGCATGTCTTGCGCCAGATCGCCCGCGGCGGTCTCATCGCCCAGATGCGCGCGCAACGCCTGTTCCAGAGCGGCCTCGATTGGCGGCAGGTGCGGCACCCGGCGCAGCGCTAGAACTGCCCCGCAAAGGTCGGCGTAAAGTCGGGCGTAGCCGGGCGCGGCATCGAGTGCTGCGCGCACCGTCACCTGCGCGTGATGCAGCCCCAAAAGATCGGCCTGCAACGGATCGTCGGGCATCGCGCCCCCCGGCGCGGCTTGCGCAGCACAAGCGGCAAGCCAGACATAAAGCGCGGCGTTGGCCTCGCGCGCGGGAAACACCGCGAGCGATTCCGGCAGGCGCAGCGCGGCACCGTCAAAGCTGGCTCTGGGCGCGGTCTCGGCCCATGTGCCCAGCTTGCGCCGCCACGACAACCGGTGATGCGAGACCTCCTCGCCCACCGGCTTGATCTCGACGGCATGGCCACCGCCCAAGCCCCGGAAAAGAACTGCCAACCGCCCGCCGACCTCACTAAGGCCGACACGGGCTCCGTCGTGGACGCTAGGCGCGTCGAGGCGGCTGGCATAAGCGTGCCACAGTTTCCCAACCGTTTCTTCGGGTTCCCATGGCTCGATTTCGACCGTTGTCATCGCTTTGCCTCACCCGAAGATGGCGGTAACTAGATCGAGGAGCCCGCGTTTCACATCCCCGTCGTCCGTCAGCGGCTCGATCATCGCAGCGAGGATCGCGCGATCGACCGGCATGCCCTGCCCGATCAGCGTAGCGGCATAAATCACGAGGCGGGTCGAAACCCCTTCCTCAAGGTCCTGCCCCTTGAGATCGCGCAGTTTGTTCGCAAGGCGCACCAGCGGTTTCACCCGCTCCGGGTCAAGCCCGCTCTCACGCGCGACCACGGCGATCTCGTGTTCCTGCGCCGGAAAATCGAATTCGACCGCGAGGAAGCGCTGCCGCGTTGAGGGCTTCAGCGTCTTGAGGATGTTCTGGTAACCCGGGTTGTAGGAGGCCACCAGCATGAAGCCCTCCGCCGCTTCCAGCTCTTCGCCGGTGCGGTCGATGGGCAGGATGCGCCGGTCGTCGGTCAGCGGATGCAACACGACGGTCACGTCCTTGCGCGCCTCGACCACCTCGTCGAGGTAACAGATCGCGCCCTCGCGCACCGCACGGGTCAGCGGGCCATCGACCCAGACTGTCTCGCCGCCCTTGAGAAGGTAGCGCCCAATCAGGTCGGCCGCCGACAGATCATCATGACAAGCCACAGTATATAGCGGTCGGCCCAGCGTCGCCGCCATATGGGACACGAACCGCGTCTTACCGCAGCCCGTCGGGCCCTTGAGCAAAAGCGGAAGGTCATTGCGGGCGGCGGTCGCGAAAATCTCGCACTCGTCGCCCTGTGGGAGGTAGAAGGGGGCGTGCGCCGCCCCCTCCATCTTGTTGCTATGCGCGTTCATCACCATCACTCCGCAGGGGTTTCAAGGGATTTGCGCGCCTGCGCTGGCCCCGCCGTGACGATCTCGCGACGCGGGAAGGCCAGTGCGTAGATCAGCAGATAAGCCCCCAGAACAACCGCGACACCGGACCCAAAGCGCATGACGTAGAAGATCCAGAGTTGATCTTGAACGCTCATGTAATCAACGCCCTCAACCCGCTGCATATGGGTTTGAATCGTGCCCGCAAAGGTCAGCGTGAAGGTCATGAA
The DNA here is from genome assembly GCF_048263065.1 of Thioclava sp. Lineage (NCBI taxonomy): Bacteria > Pseudomonadati > Pseudomonadota > Alphaproteobacteria > Rhodobacterales > Paracoccaceae > Thioclava > Thioclava sp. The sequence goes on along the minus strand of NZ_JBLXEM010000005.1, from coordinate 20,351 downwards.
GGCCATCCCCGCCGACATCAGCCAGAACGCGCCCATGTTGAGCACTTGGTTATAGGGGTCACGGTTGCGCACGATCGGCATCGCATAAGAGAACATCGCCAAGTTGAGGCAGACATAGGCCCCGTAGAAGGCCAAGTGGCCATGCGCGGCGGTGATTTGCGTGCCATGGGTATAGTAGTTGATCCCGCTCAGCGTGTGCAGGAACCCCCAGACACCCGCGCCGAAGAAGGCAATCACCGCACAGCCGAGGCTCCACAACAAGGCTGCCTTGTTGGGGTGATCGCGGCGCCCTTTCCAGATCATCACGAAGGCAAACGCCATCGTCGTGAAAAGAGGTGCCACTTCGAGCGTTGAGAAGATATTGCCGATCCACTGCCAGTAGCCCGGCATGCCGATCCAGTAATAGTGGTGTCCGGTGCCGAGGATCCCCGAAAAGAGCGCCAGCGCGGCAATGACATAAAGCCATTTCTCCACGACCTCACGGTCGACGCCTGTGAGCTTGAGCATCAGGAAGGCGAGGATCGATGCCATCACCAGCTCCCACGTCGCCTCGACCCAGAGGTGCACGATGAACCACCAGTATTGCTTATCAAGCGCCAGATTGGCCGGGTTGTAAAAGGCAAAGAGGAACAGCAGCACCAAGAGCCACAGGCCAAGCAGCAGGATATTGGTGATCGCCGTCTTGCGCCCTTTCAACACCGTCATCGAGATATTGTAGAGGAAGATCACCCCCGCAACCGCAATCCCCATCTTGACCCACATCGGCTGTTCGATGAACTCGCGTCCGCTATAGCCAAACATCAGGCTGCCCTTGAACAGGCTGAACAGGTAGGTGACGACCACGCCTGCCGTGCCTAGCACCAGAATTCCCAGTTGCAGATAGGCTAGGAAGGGCGAGTGAATTTCGCGCTCGGCCTCCTCGGGAATGAGGTAGTAGGCCCCTCCGAAGAAGCCCAGAAGCAACCAGACGACAAGCGAATTGGTATGCAGCATCCGTCCGATGTTGAACGGCAGGACCTCGGAGAGGAAATTCGGGCTGACATAGATCCAGCCGATGATGAGGCCCATCGTCACCTGCACGGCGAACAGGGCCAGAGCGACCGCAAAGTACATAAGCGCGATCTTCTGTGTCGAATATTTCATGGTTTCATCCCCTCAGCCCGCGTCGTTGGGCGGCCAATCCTGCGTGCGGATCGTGTTGGTCCACATCAGGAAATCCGCAAGCTCGCGGTATTCTTCATCAGTCAGGTTGAAATTGGGCATCTGTCGGCGGCCTTCGATGCCGGTGGGCATGGCGTCCATCCAGGACTTGAGAGTTTCGTAGCCCGCCTCGTGATCGCCACGATCCACACCCCAGCGGTCCATCACATTCCCCAGCTCAGGCGCGAAATAGGCACCTTCCCCCAAGATCGTGTGGCAATTTACGCAAGAGTGTTTTTCCCAGATATGCTTGCCCGCTGCGACGCTGCCGGTCAGCGTTGCCACATCGGTCGACTTGGTGACGATATATCTGTGCGAATGCACCGACAGGCCTACAAATATGAGGATAAAGAACACGGAACCGCCATAAAAAATATTGCGGGCCATGCTCTTGGTCATGACTTCACGCATAGCGTTCTTCCTTCCCTCGAGATTGCTGTCTGCAAAGGGACGATTACCCGGCAGCGCGATTCGCCCCCTTAACCAAAGTCAATTGTTCGTAAATTCGCCGCCTCAGCCTAGGTATTCAAGCCGGGCGTCGGGAAAGGCAGTCAGCGCTTCGGTGATCTGCGTACGCGTCATCAAGCAAAACGCGGTCGACAGGCCATCCGCCAGCGCCGCCGACGGGGCCGAGACCGACACCGTCTGCCAAAGCGCACCGCGCCCGTCGATATGCTGGATATGCGCCGCATGCGCGGGGCCGACGCGAGTGCCCCCCGGCGAAGACGTCGCCAGCGCCCGGTTGCTCAGAGGGTGCGTGGCCAGCAGCGTGCCATCCGCCCCCGCGATCCCGACGCGCCACGGGGTCTGGTCTCCACCCTGCCCCAGCGCCACGATTTCGCCTGCATCAATGAGGACATTTCCCAGCCCCTCGCGTCGCATCAGCGCCGCGACTTGGTCAGCCGCAAAGCCCTGCGCGATACCGTTGAACGTGAGCGCCGCGCCGGGGGCAAGGCGAATACGGTCGTCCCCGATCTGCACTCGGTGCCAGCCGGCAAGATGGCGCGCCGGGTCGGGGTCTCGTCCCTCGGCCAAAGCCTGCCAGATCACCTGCACGGAAGGATCGAACACCCCACCAGTGGCCGCGTTCAGATCCCCCGTCAAACCCATCAGCGCGCGCATCGCGGCGCTGGGGTTCACAAGGACACCCGTCTCGTTGAGCCGCACCAACTCGGAGTGCCGGAACAGCGAGAACCGCGCCTCGACCTGCTCTAGAACGTGCCCGACCCGCTGCCAGAGCCGCGCGCCTGCCCCCGCAGGCACCCCCTCGACACGCAGACTCACATCCGCCCCAAGCGCGCGGCCTTGCCATTGGGCGACCTCGCTTGCGCTTGTGCCTGACGCAAGCGAAACTGCTGCAGCCGACGCAGAAATGGTTAGAAAACGACGGCGCGAAAGGGTCATGCAGTGGCCCCCTTGTCAGTGGCTTTCTTCTCGCCCCAAAACACAGGCCAGAGCGTGACGACAAAGAACGTGAACAGCACGATCCAAAGCGCACCCGCCAGCAGCACGCCGGGATAGTAGAATGAAGGGAACGTCGATCCGGCAAACCGCGCCAGCGTAGCAAGGGGCACCAGCGCATAGGCAAGGACCAGTTCGCCCGGCGCTACCAACTCTCGCCCCGAATGACCGATCGCGGCGCGTGACATTACCGAAAGGGTCATGCCGCCAACCCCGCCGATGCCCAGAATATGCAGCGCGGCCACCTCAGAGCCAACCCCCAGCATCGAAAGCCCAAGCGCGACGAATCCCAGCGCAACAGCCGCGTAAGACAGATGCAACGTCCACAGGATCGGCTGGCGCACCGTCCAAAGCCCGCGCCAGAACATCAGACGCCCCAACGCCGCGCCCCCTGCGACAAGCGCCAGCGCGCCGGTCACAGCTTCGGGCAGACCCGCCAGCATCGACAGCGTCGCGGCGATCCCTCCACCGATTGCGGGAATGGCAAGCGCAGTCACATCGCGCGGCAGGCTGTCTTCGCGCCCCTCGCGGCGCATAGCGTTGCGGGTAAAAGCCGGGGTCACGCGACCGCCAAGGATAAGAATCAGGGACGAAAGCGCGAACAACCCTACGCGCAGTCCGGCATAGGCTGTGTCCTCGCTGATGCCCATCCATTCCAGATGCACCATCAAGTTCCCCGCCCAGATCAGCGCGATCATCGCCAGCAAGATCATCTGCTGCGGCTTCGGGCGGGCCAGCAGCATCGCCAGAATGCGCCCCGCCACCACCGGCAGGAAGGCCAGATCAACCACAGCCACCAGCACGGGCGACAGGCCGCCCGACCACCAGATCGCCATGCGCCCGGCCAGCCAGAGCGCCGTCATAGCAAGAAAGAAAACGCTGCCTGCGCCTTTCGCCTTGGTCCAGTTCGGCGCGGCGGTCATCAAGAACCCGGCGATCGCGACTGAACCGTAGCCAAAGATCATTTCATGTGCGTGCCACAGGTGCGGCGCCATCGCGAACGGCTCGTCCCCGACCATCCCGCCCGCTGCATGAATGGCCAGCCAGCCCTCCCAGACGATCATCGCAAAGATGGCGAAAAGGCCCGCCAACAGAAAAAACACCCGGTATCCGGCAGAGAAGAGAAGCTTGAACGAAGTCATGATGTTTCCTCGCGAAGAAACTGCGTGCAGCGCACGCGCAACGGGATTGCCTGACTATAGGCGCGCCACCGCGGCCTTCGCCTTAACGAAAGTCAATGCGGACCGGTTGGCGTGACCTCGGATCAAGTCGGATAAAATCGCTGCGCCGAAAAAGGCGGCGCAGACAAATTGCACAATGACGATATGAGAGTAGACCATGACAGCGCCTTTGTAGTTTTCTGATAGTTTAAGTCAGGATTTGAGGGGGCGTCTTGACCAAAGTCAATCGCGCGACGTTTGCGCGGGGGTGGTGGGCGTTTGCGTGCGCACCCGGCGTTTCAGAACGGGGCATTGCGCATCGTCGTTCATGATCACCTGACAGCGCAGGCACAGCACACATTCATTGGGGTTGATGCGCCCCACGCGATCAATCGCACCGACAGTGCATTTGGTTTCGCAAAGCCGACACTCGCGGCCACATTGCGGGCGACGGTGCAGCCAGTCGAAGATCTTGAACTTGGACGGGATCGCCAGCGCCGCGCCCAGCGGGCAGAGATAGCGACAATAGAACCGCTCGATGAACAGCCCCGCGACGAGCAACGCCACGACGAACAGGACAAAGGGCCAAGCGCGCATCATCCGCATTGACATCGCGGTCTTGAACGGTTCGATCTCGGCCACCACCAGCGCGTCATGCATCGAATAGAACGACAGCGCGACGATCCCCACGAAAGCGGTGTATTTCAGAATCCAGAGCCGCTCGTGCAGCGCTTGGGGCACCTCAATCTGCTTGATATGCAGCTTTACCGCCACCGCGTTAAGCAGCTCCTGCAACGCGCCGAACGGGCAGAGCCAACCGCAATAGACACCGCGCCCCCAGAACAGCAGCCCCAGCGCCACAAAGCCCCAGAGCATGAAGATTACCGGCTCGATCAGGAAGGTCTCCCAGCGAAAGCCGTTAAGCAGCGAATGCAGGAAGGCCACCACCTGCACGATGCTGAGCTGCCCGCCCAGCCCCCAGCCCAAGACGACAAGCGTGACCGCGAGAAAGCTCAGCCGCAAACCGCGCCAGAGCTTCGGGCGGTGGGTGACCCATTCCTGCGCAAGAAACAGCAGCATCAGCGCAACCAGCATTGCTCCGGTGATGGCGATGGACAGCCGATCCTCTTGCCACGCGCGCCGCCAAAGCGGCTCGGGTTCGGCGGGGGGCGCGGTGCGATAGGCCTCGGGCAAGCTGTAGTCGGTCTTGACGACGGTTGCGATCTCGTCGCCGTTTTCGCCTGATCGGGTGGCGCGCACCTCGATTGTGAACGGCAAAAGAGGGTCGATTTCGGCAGGTAGTTGAAAGAGGCTGATTTCCTTTACTTCTGGCGCGCCCTCGATGCGCAGGCGCTTGACCATGTGATAGCTCTCGGCGGATGGCTGCAACCGGGTGTCGCCCTGAACCAGCGTCAGCCGATCAAACACGCCCGAGCGCCGCCAACGGGTGCCGCGATGGGAATAAAGCCCCGACGAGATCACCAAAAGCGCGGTTTCTTCCGGGGCCAGCCCGCCGATGGCGGCGGTGTATTCCTGCTGCCCCAAAAGATTCTGCCCCACCGTGGGCGGATCGGCCAGACCGGCCCAGAGATGCAGAAAATCGCCATCGCCCGGTTTGATCGCCACCTTGGCCTTGGCAAAAACCTTTGACGCATCCTCCATGCTGAGCCGCCCCTCGGCCAGCCCGCCGGTCTCGATCAGGTCGCTCCAGACTGCGGGATGCCACGTCAACCGATCAACCCCGCCGCCGATGTCGATCAGGCCGCGCCCGGCAGACAGCGTGCGCGCGGTGCGCAGGATGCCGTCACGGATCACGCCGGTCGAGACGGTCGCGCGGCTGATCACATCGGGAAGATCGGCTTCGACCTCCTTGAACGGCTTGCGCAGGTCATGCCCGGCGAAGCCTGACACATAGTGCGCGATATCCTCTTCGGAAATGCCCAGCGTCAGCACCGGCTCGTTATGGCGCACCAGCTTGGCCCCGGTGATCACCGCCTCGGGGCTGATTGCAATCAGCACCTCAAGCGGACGACCGGAATAGCCCACAGACGCCGCAATTTCCCAAGTCGAGCCAATATAGCCCGCAAGTCCGCGCGCATCATACACCGTCCAACCCGGCACACCCTCTTCGACGCGCTCAATGGTGATCGGCGGGGAAATACCGAGAAGCGATTGCGCCAGCGCCCGGTCCGGCGCTGTCGCGGGAACCGAGGCGTTTGGCCCGACGACCTGCGCGGTCGCGGCCGTGGCCATAACCAGAGAGACGAAGAGAAAGATGAGGAAACGTTTGGTTCTGAACATGGCCGCTATCGCAGTTCCGATCCGTTAAGCATTTCCGATCCCGCGTGACTCGTCCTTGAGAAAAGTCAAGGTTTTGTGATTGCTCGTGTGCCTAATTTGAATTGCCTTACCCACGCAACGGAGAGTTAGCCATGAGAATCACAACGACCACAGCCAGACGCCTACTCCTGAGCAGCGCCGCCGTGGCCTTAATGCTCGCCGGAGGTACGGTGTGGGCACAAGACGACAAACCTATTCCCGATGATCCAAAGGTCGTGCATGGGGACAAGCCTGCGGATAGCTACATTCCGTCGATGACCACGCTCGCCGAAATCCAGGTTGAGATCCCCGGTCGCAAAGAAGGCGACCCGGTCATGACCCAAGAGGAATTCCAGCAGGGCACGCAGATTTATTTCCAACGCTGCGCCGGGTGCCATGGCGTTCTGCGCAAGGGCGCGACAGGCAAGCCACTGACGCCAGACGTCACCCGCGAACTTGGCTATGACCATCTGAACGCCTTCATCACCTACGGTTCACCCGCCGGGATGCCCAACTGGGGCACCTCGGGCGATTTGACCGAGGCGCAGGTCGATCTGATGGCGCGCTACGTGCTGCTCGAGCCGCCCACGCCGCCCGAATTCGGCATGCCCGAAATGATGAAATCCTGGAAGGTTCTTGTGGCGCCCGAAGATCGCCCGACCAAGAAGATGAACGATATCGACATCTCCAACCTGATGTCGGTCACGCTGCGCGACTCGGGTGAAATCGCGCTGATTGACGGCGACACCTACGACATTCGCGAAGTGATCAAGACCGGCTATGCGGTGCATATCAGCCGGATCTCGGCCTCGGGCCGGTATCTTTACGTGATCGGGCGTGACGCTAGGGTCAACATGATCGATCTGTGGATGGAACACCCGGCCACCATTGCCGAGATTAAGATCGGCATCGAAGCCCGTTCGGTCGAGACGTCAAAAATGAAAGGCTGGGAGGACAAATACGCGATCGCTGGGGCATACTGGCCGCCGCAATACGTGATCATGGATGGCGACACGCTTGAGCCGAAGAAAATCGTCTCCACCCGTGGCAACATCTATGACGAGCAGACCTACCACCCCGAACCGCGCGTGGCCGCGATCTTGGCCAGCCACTATCGGCCGGAGTTCATCATCAACGTCAAGGAAACCGGCAAGATCCTTCTGGTCGATTACACCGACCTGAAAAACCTGAAAACCACCGAGATCGAAGCCGAACGCTTCCTTCACGATGGCGGTCTCGACCGCACCCATCGCTACTTCATCACCGCGGCCAACGCGCGCGGTAAGCTGGTGGTGATCGACACCAAAGAGGGCAAGCTGGTCGCCATCACCGAAACCGGTGGCGAAACGCCCCACCCGGGCCGTGGTGCGAACTTCGTGCACCCCGACTACGGTCCTGTCTGGGCCACGTCGCACCTTGGCGACGACTCGGTGGCGCTGATCGGCACCGATCCTGAAGGTCACCCCGAGCAGGCCTGGAAGATCGCCGACAGCTTCTATGCGCTTGGCGGTGGGTCGCTGTTCATCAAGACGCACCCGAATTCGGACAACCTCTATGTCGATGCAACGCTTAACCCGGATGCCGAGACGTCTGCTTCGGTTGCCGTGTTCAAGATCAGCGACATGAAAGAAGGCGTCGAGCCGGAATTTACCACCCTGCCGATTGGCGAGTGGGCCGGGATCGCCGATGGTCAACCGCGTGTGGTTCAGCCCGAGTTCAACAAGCAGGGCACCGAGGTTTGGTTCAGCGTCTGGAACGCCAAGGACAAGACCTCGGCCATCGTCGTGGTGGATGACAAGACGCTGGAGCTGAAGAAGGTGATCAAGGACCCGCGCCTGATCACGCCGACCGGCAAGTTCAACGTCTATAACACTCAAGAAGACGTCTACTGATCGTCTTCTCGCGGAAGGGGGCTTCTCCCTTCCGCACCCTTCTTCAAAGCCAATCGAAAGCCAATCGAAAGATAGAGCCATGAAAGACCTGACACGCGGCAAAGTCTTCCTCATCGGCGCCGGCCCCGGCGACCCCGACCTTCTGACGGTCAAGGCGCTCAAGGCCATGCAGGCCGCCGATGTGGTGGTCTATGACCGTCTCGTCTCGCCCGAGATCATGGCACTGGTGCCCGATCGCGTCGAACGGATCGACGTTGGCAAAATGCCCAAGCGGCACAAGGTGCCGCAGGAACAGATCAACGACATCCTCGTCAAACTGGCGCTTCAGGGCCAGCAGGTCGTGCGTCTCAAGGGCGGTGATCCCCTGATTTTCGGGCGCGGCAGCGAAGAGGCCGAGGAATTGCGCCGTGCTGGCGTGGCCTATGAATACGTGCCCGGCATCACCTCAGCTCAGGGCGCCGCGGCCTCGACCGGCGTCCCGCTCACCCATCGCGGGCTGGCCAGCGGTGTGCGCTATGTCACCGGGCATCGTGCGAAAGATGCGACCCTCGATCTCGACTGGTCGAGCCTCGCCTGCGAAGACACCACGCTGGTTATCTATATGGGCGCGATGAATATCGGCGATATCTCCGGCGAGCTGATGCGCAACGGCCTGCCTGCCGCGCTGCCGGTGATGGCCATCGCCTCGGTCACTACGCCGCGCGAAAAGCGGCTGCTCTCGACGCTTGAAACCATCGCGGATGACGTCGAAGGGGCCGCGCTGGCCGCGCCGGTGCTGTTCGTCGTGGGCCATGTCGTCTCGCTTTACGAAGCTGCGGCCCTGCCCGCCGAGGTTGCGGCCTATGCCTGACGCCCGCGCCATCGCCGCCCTTCTGCTGGCACTGGGGCTTGCCGCCGCTGCCCCGGTCGGGGCCGAGGTCGACGGTCGCATTCCTGCCCCCCGCGCCGCCGAGCTGGAGCACATGGTGATTCAAGATTGCGGCTCGTGCCACGGGCTGACCATGAAGGGCGGGCTCGGCTCGCCGCTTACGCATGATGCCCTCGACGGAGCCGATCCGGGCGCTTTGGCCTCGATCATCCTTAATGGTGTGCCGGGAACGGCGATGCCGCCTTGGCGCCCACTTCTGAGCAAGGATGAGGCGCGCTGGATCGCAGACTACCTTTTGCAAGGAGAGACAGAGAAATGAAACGCATTCTCGCCGCGACCGCCCTCGCCCTTTTGCCCTTTGCCGCGATTGGGATGGATGCCGATCAGTCCCGCGCCACGGGTGGCTTGGGGCTAGTGGTCGAACGCGCCACCGGCTCGGTTCTGGTGATCGACCGCTCAGAACATGACGCCATTGGCCGGATCGAGGGGCTGGGCGATCTGTCCCACGCCTCAATGTCCTATTCGCCCGATGAACGGTTTGCCTATATCTTCGGGCGCGACGGCGGGCTTTCAAAGGTCGATATGCTGACGCAAAAGGTAGTCGCGCGCACGATTCAGGCGGGCAATTCCATTGGCGGTGCGATTTCAGATGATGGCAAGCTGGTGGCGGTCTCGAACTACACGCCCGGCGGCGTGAAGGTGTTTGATGCCAAGACGCTCGATTTGGTCGCTGACGTCCCCGCCGATGGCAAGACCATCGGTCTCGCCGATCTGCCCGGGCGGCGGTTCGTCTGGACGGTCTGGGACACAGGCCATGCGTTCATGGGCGATTTCTCGGGCGAGACGCCGGTGATCACCGATTTGGGCGAGGTCGGCAAAAACCCGTTCGATGCGGTGGTGACGGATGATGCGCATACTTACCTGATCGGGCTGTTTGGTGAAAAAGGCGTCAGCGCGATTGACCTGTGGTCAGACACCCCCAAGCCCGTCAAGTTTCTGAAAGATTACGGTAAGATCGAAGACGACATGCCGGTCTACAAGATGCCCCACCTTCAGGGCTGGGCCTTTACCGAAGGGCAGTTCGTCCTGCCCGCCGTGGGCCGTCACGAGCTGTTGTGGGTAAACCGTGAAACGCTGGCGGAAGTGGGGCGCACACAGGTCCATGGCCAACCCGTGTTCGTGATCGCGCAACCCGCCTCGCCCTATGTCTGGGTCAACTTCGCGACCCCCTTGAACGGCGTGGTTCAGGTGGTGGACAGCCGCACGCATGAGGTGGTCAAAACGCTGAACCCGGGAAAGGCCATCCTGCACATGGAATTCGCCCCGCGCGGCGCCGAAGTCTGGATCAGTTCGCGCGATGACAATAAGATCATCGTTTATGACACCCGCAGCTTCGAGAAGAAGGCCGAGATCGCGGCCCAGTCGCCCTCGGGCATCTTCTTCACCGCGCGTGCGCATCAACCGGGGCTGTGAACGCGATGCTGGACGCTTTCGCCCCCCTCGACCGCCGCTTGCTGGACGATTTCCAGCGCAGTCTGCCCGCCTGCCCGCGCCCGTTTGCGTGGATGGCCGAGCAGTTGGGCAGCACCGAAGTCGAGGTGATCGCGCATCTAACTGCCCTGCGCGACGAGGGGGTCATTACGCGCGTCGGGGCGACAGTGCGACCCAATACCGCCGGGGCCTCGACGCTGGCCGCGCTGGCCGTGCCCGAGGCGCGGCTGGAGGAGGTCGCGGCACAGGTCGGCGCGCATGACGAGGTGAACCATTCCTACCTGCGCGAGAACGCATGGAACCTTTGGTTCGTTGTCACCGCCAGCGATAGCGCGCACCTTGATCAAACGCTTGACGCCATCCGCCGTGACACCGGGCTGACCCTGCTCGACCTGCGGCTTCTGCGGCCGTTCAACATCGACCTTGGCTTCTCGCTTTTGGGCACGGGCGCGCAGCCGCTGACCCGCAAACAGATCGACCTTGATGCGTTGTGCGAAGACGACCGCCCCCTGCTGCATCTCATGTCACGGGGCCTGCCGCTTTGCCCGCGCCCGTTCAAGGCGGTGGCCGAGGAACTGGGCCGTCCCGAAACCGCAGTGATCGCGCGCACCGACGCGCTGATCAAGGCCGGGATCGTCTCGCGCTTTGGCGTGATCGTTCGCCATCGCCGGATCGGCTGGAACGCCAATGCCATGGTCGTCTGGGACGTGCCCGAAAACGGGATTGAGGCCGCTGGCACCGCACTGGCCAGTCTCTCTGGCGTCACGCTTTGCTACCAGCGCCAAACCGTGCCCGACCTGTGGCGCTATGGCCTGTTTTCGATGATCCACGCCCGATCCCGCGATGAGGCGTATGAGGTGCTCGCACGCGCCAAGGCCCTGCCCGAGTTGGCGGGTATCGAGCATCAGGTGCTTTTCTCGACGCGCTGCTTCAAACAGACCGGCGCGGCCCTGACCAACACCCGCAACAGGGAGGCCTGACATGCGACGCACCCCCCTGCCCCCTGACGCGCTTGATGACATCGACAGGGCGCTGATCAACCGACTGCAGGATGGCATCGAGCTGACCTCGCACCCATTCGCCGCGATCGCTGCCGATCTGGGCTTAAGCGAATCTGAGGTCGTCGAGCGGGTCGCGCTGATGCGCGAACTGGGCGCGATCACGCGGTTCGGTCCGTTCCTTGATGCCAAAGCGATGGGGGGCGAGTTCTGTCTTTGTGCGATGGAGGTGCCCGAGGCGCGTTTCGAAGAGGTCATGACTTTGGTCAATGCTCACCCGGAAGTGGCGCATAATTATGAACGTATCCACCGACTGAACATGTGGTTCGTTCTGGCCTGCGACCGGCCTGACGATATCGACAAGACGGCGGACCGGATCGAGGCGGAAACGGGTCTGACCGTGCTGCGCTTTCCAAAACTGAAGGAGTTTTACATAGGGTTCCGGGTAAACGCATGATCGACGCAACAGACAGACGCATCCTTTCGGCAACGCAGGGCGGCCTGCCGCTTGTCCCTGCGCCCTATGCCGAGGTGGCTGGCTGGCTGGGCCTGCAAGAGGGTGAGGTGATCGCGCGCTTTGAGCGGATGATGAAAGAGGGCATCGTGCGCCGCATTGCCATCGCCCCCAATCACTATGCGCTGGGTATGATCGCCAACGGAATGAGCGTCTGGGACGTGGATGATGCCCATGCCGAGACCTTGGGGGAAAAGGTTGGCGCGCTTGATTTCGTCAGCCATAGCTACCTGCGCCCCCGCGCCAAGGGCTGGCCCTATAACCTGTTTGCGATGATCCACGGACCCAACCGCGACGCAGTCGAAGCGCATCGGGGCGAGATCGCCGACATCCTCGGCGATGCCTGCCACGAGCGCGATATTCTCTATTCCACCCGCATCCTGAAAAAGACCGGCATGCGCCTTAAAAAGGAGGGCTGAACGATGTTTCGCCTCACCCAATACATGCAGCAACTGGTGAACCCAACCCCGGTGCGGGTGCGCCGTGGCAACGGCATCGGCGGCGTAAAGCCGGTGGTGATCTGGAACCTGACGCGGCGCTGCAACCTCAAGTGTCGGCATTGCTATACCGTTTCGGCGGATGTGGATTTCCCCTTCGAGCTGAGCCATGAACAAGCGATGGGCGTGCTGGACGATCTTTCGGGCGTTGGCATCCCCGCGCTGATCCTGTCGGGTGGCGAGCCGCTCTCGCGGTTTGATTTCTTCGATATCGCGGAACGCGCGCGGGCGCTGAAGTTCCGCTACCTTGCGCTGTCCACCAATGGCACCAAACTTGTTGGCGATACGGCGGCGCGGGTGGCCGATATCGGGTTCGATTACGTTGGCATTTCACTCGACGGGATCGGCAAGCAGAACGACTGGTTCCGCGGCAAGGACGGCGCGTTTGACGAGGCTTTGGCAGGGGTGCGCGATTGTAAGGCGCGCGGCATCAAGGTGGGGCTGCGGTTCACCATCACTGACAGCAACGCGCATATGCTCGAAGATATGCTGGACCTGTGCGACAGCGAGGGGGTGGACAAGTTCTATCTTTCGCATCTCGTCTATGCCGGGCGGGGCGACAAGAACAGGGGCGAGGACACCCAGCACGCGCGCACCCGCCGCGCCATGGATACTTTGATCGAACGCGCATGGGTCGCCGTCGCCGAGGACGAGCCGCTGGAAATCGTGACCGGCAACAATGATGCCGATGCGGTCTACTTCCTGCAATGGGCGCGCAAGCATTTTAACGCAGAGCGCGTGGCCCATGTCGAGGATCACCTGCGCGCTTGGGGTGGGAACTCCAGCGGTCTGGGCGTGGCCAATATCGCGCCCACCGGCGCCGTGCATCCCGATACCTATTGGTCGGATTACACCGTCGGCAACGTCAAGCAGACGCCGTTTACACAGCTCTGGAACGGCGATGACGCGATGCTGGCCACGCTGCGCCAGCGTCCGCGCCCGCTTAAGGGCAGGTGCGGTGCCTGCGCCTTCAAGGACGTCTGCGGCGGCAATACCCGTATCCGCGCGCTGCAAATCACCGGCGACCCTTGGGCCGAGGATCCGGCCTGCTACCTTTCCAATGCCGAAATCGGGCTTGATCAGGACTCCCTGAGCGACGCCGAACGGCTGACCGTTACACCATTCCGAGGCAAACGAAATGATCCGGAACACCGCTTTTTCTGAACGCCTGCGCCAAGGGGCGCGCGTGCTGGCGGTGGCGGGGCTGTCCCTTCCTGCCGCCGCCGGTCACCTGAGCGCCGAGGAGCAGGGCCAGACGATTTACAACGATCTCTGCGCCTCATGTCATGCCGAAAGCCGCCTTGGCGGCATTGGTCCGGCGCTGATTCCGGAATCGCTGGCGCGGCTGCGTGGTGCCTCGCTGGAAGACGTCGTTTCGCATGGCCGCGCGGCGACGCAGATGCCCGCCTTCGCGGATCAGTTAACGCCCGATCAGATCACCGCCGTTGCCGCCTATATCGAGACGCCGCTCGACCATATCCCCGACTGGACGGCCAAGGATATTCTCGCCGCGCGCGAAATGAACCCCGATTACGTAGCCGCCGACAAACCCGTCTTTGATGCTGATCCGATGAACATCACGCTAGTGGTCGAAACCGGCGATCATCACATCAGCGTTCTGGATGGCGACACGTTCGTGGTGCTTGATCGCTTCCCCACGCCCTTCGCCGTGCATGGCGGTCCGAAGTTTTCACCCGACGGGCGCTATGTCTTCGTGATGTCGCGCGATGGCTGGGTGCAGAAATACGATATCTGGTCGCTGCAAGAGGTGGGCCGCACCCGCGCGGGCATCAATTCGCGCAACATCGCGATGAGCGCGGATGGCAAATGGCTGGCGGTGGCGAATTACCTGCCCCACACGCTGAGCATCTTGTCGACCGAGGATCTGAAACCCGCGCAGGTGCGCCGCATCGTCGCCCGTGATGGGCGCGAAAGCCGCGTCTCTGCGGTTTATCAGGCACCGCAGCGTCAAAGCTTTATCCTTGCGCTCAAGGACGCGCCCGAGATCTGGGAGATCGGCACAACCGAAGATGCAGGCCCGTTTCATGACGGCTTCGTTCACAGCCACGAGGTGGCGATGAAGGAATCGCTTGGCTCCGAACAGGGTCTGTTCGCGCGGCGCCGGATCGAGGTGGCAGAGCCGCTGGACGATTTCTTCTTCACCCCCGATTACCGAATCCTGATCGGGGCCAGCCGCTCGGGCGACAAGGGGGTTGTCGTCAATCTCGACGTGGGCCGTGAAATCGCGCAATTGCCGCTGCCCGGAATGCCACATCTTGGGTCTGGCATCTCGTGGGAAAGTCAGGGCCGACAAGTGATGGCCACGCCGCATCTGCGCGAAGGGCGTCTAAGCGTGATCGACACCGCCGATTGGTCGCTGGTCAAGACGATCGAGACGCTTGGCCCCGGGTTTTTCCTGCGCAGTCATGAAAATACGCCCTATGTCTGGGCCGATGTGTTTTTCGGCCCCAACAAGGACAAGATGCATATCATCGACAAGGACACGCTGGAGATTGTCAAAACGCTCAACCCCGCGCCGGGCAAGACCGTGGCGCATATCGAGTTCACCCGCGATGGCAAATATGCCTTGGTTTCGATCTGGGAAGACGACGGCGCGGTGATCGTCTACGATGCCAAAACGCTCGAAGAACTGCGCCGCCTGCCGATGCGCAAACCCTCGGGGAAATACAATGTTTGGAACAAGATCACATTCTCCGATGGCACCAGTCACTGACCCCTCCCTGCTCATTGTCGCGCATGGCAGCCCGTCCGAACCTGAGCCACAGGAAGAGGCGTTGCGCGCGTTGGGCCGCGCCGTGGCCGAACACCTGCCGGGCTGGCGCGTCGAGGGCACGACGCTGGCGGCCGAGGGTTGTTTCGAGGCTGCCGCCGCGCGGCTGGGGCAGCCCGTGGTCTATCCGTTCTTCATGTCCGAGGGCTGGTTCACGGGTCGTTTCCTTGCCGGGAAAACATCAGAGCTGGGCCTTAAACAGCTCGCCCCCTTTGGCGTTGATCCCGCCTTGCCAGCTTGCGCGGCTGCACGGCTCACCGCCACGCTGCAATCGCAGGGCTGGGCCAGCCGCGACACCGCCCTTCTGCTTGCCGCCCATGGCAGCGCGCGCTCAAAAACCAGCGCCGATGCGCCGCGCGCCTTTGCCGAAAAACTGGCGCAGGCAATTGCGTTTCGCAGCGTGACGACCGGGTTCGTCGAGCAGGAACCTTTCTTAACCGACGCCGCCCGCGATCTGGGTCAGGCGCTGTGCCTCGCTTTCTTCGCCCTGCGCTCGGGCCATGTCGAAGGCGACCTGCCCGAAGCGTTCCGCGCGGCGGGCTTTAGTGGCCCGGTCCTGCCCCCCTTCATCGAATGGAACGAGGTGCCAGAGTTGATCGCGCAAGGCACCCTGCGCCAGATCGGACAGCCAAAGGAGGCGACCATATGAAGCTGCGCAAACCTCTGCCCTCGTGGAAACTTCTCCTTGCGCTTTACCCGTTCGTCGCGGCCGCCGTTGCGATCAACCTTTTCATGCTGTTCTTGATGCTTCAGGCGGTTGGCGTGGCGGCAATCACCCCGTTGAATGCGGTTCTGGCGGCGATCCCGCTGGGCCTGCCCGCGACATGGGCGGCGGCGCGCTGGGTGCAGCACCTGATCGCCGAGGCCGAGCGTACCCCGTCCTAAAATGCCTGATCGGCATATCTGCACTTTAGCACATTCCGTCGACAATTGCCCGGCAGCTGCATCGGAAGGATGCTGCCCTACAGAATTGAACCTCAGCCATCATGACGCCACTCAAGTTCGAGCCACGGCGTTGCATTAAGCCAGCGCTTTTATTGGCCCACAGACGGCGATACCTCTCGTTTTTGGGCATACCGCGCGGCCCGATCTTGGACCGTTATCGAAATCCCAGATTGCAATCCGTCAAACCTCAAAGTAGCATACTAGTCGCCCAATGTGCCGGAGGATCGCATGAACCATCAGCCAAGAAATCTAACGCTGGAAACCGGCTTTGTTGGCCATGGCCTCGGATATGCAGTCAAAGGGGGCTGGTGGCGTCGTATTTGGCAT
The DNA here is from genome assembly GCF_048263065.1 of Thioclava sp. NCBI lineage: Bacteria > Pseudomonadati > Pseudomonadota > Alphaproteobacteria > Rhodobacterales > Paracoccaceae > Thioclava > Thioclava sp. Next base: position 3,888 of record NZ_JBLXEM010000005.1, on the reverse strand, counting down.
CGAAGACCGCTCGGGTGGTCCTGCCTCAGATCCCGTTCCCCAAGGCAACGCTGCCGCTCTCTCTTGTACGGACGCCAGTGACACCACGTTCAGCGTCATGATGAAGAGACAGGCAAAACGCGGAACGACACCGGCAAGCACTTGAACACAAAATGCATCTTGGAGGGCTACAATGGAGATAACCAACTATTTTCCCGGCAATGAGATGGAGCTTCTCGACCTCGGCGACGGGATCAAGAGGAAGGTCACAGCCTATAGCGACAATCTCATGTGCGTCGAAGTCCATTTTGAGAAAGGCGCTGTCGGGGCACTGCACAGCCATCCGCACGAGCAGATCACCTACATCCTATCGGGGCGTTTTGAGTTCAATATCGGCGGTGCGAAAAAGATCCTTTCGGCGGGCGATTCCACCTACAAGCAGCCCAATATCGAACACGGTGCCGTATGCCTCGAGTCCGGCGTTTTGCTGGATATCTTCACCCCGTGTCGCGCCGATTTTCTTTGAGATCACGCAGTTCGCGCATGATTTCAAAGAAGAGGGCCCAAACCAGCCGCCCACTACCCAACCCGCTTGACGAAAAGGAAACAGCATGAAACTTCAGGGAAAAACCGCGATCGTAACAGGTGGTGGCCGCGATATCGGAAGCGCTTGCGCCATGCATTTGGCGGCCCAAGGCGCCAATGTCGCAATCAACTACTTCTCCAGCAGCGCTGGCGCAGATCGCACCGTTGAGGAGATACGTGCAGCGGGCGGCAAGGCTTTTGCATTGCAGGGCGATTTGAACGCGCAAACCGACGTCGAAACGCTGGTCGCAAAGACTGTAGAAGAATTCGGCGGCGTCGATATTCTGGTTAACAATTCCGGCGGCCTGATTGCACGCAAGACCATCGCAGAAATGTCGTTAGAGCATTGGCAGGCCGTGATGAATCTTAATCTGACAAGCACGTTTTTGATGGTAAAGGCCTGTTTGCCGCATATGAAATCAGGCGCGATCATCAATCTGGCCAGCCAGGCAGGGCGTGACGGTGGCGGGCCGGGTGCGGTCGCCTACGCGACATCCAAGGGCGCCGTCATGACGATGACGCGCGGTCTCGCCAAAGAGCTGGGCCCTAAAATCCGCGTCAACGCACTGTGCCCGGGCATGATCGACACAGATTTCCACAACGTCCACACCAAGGATGAGGTTCGTCGCAACGTTGAGGCCGCAGCGCCGCTCAAACGTCAGGGCACGCCCGACGATATCGCTAATTTGGTGGTCTTCCTTGCGTCTGAGGACTCCGCTTTCATCACCGGCGTCAATCTCGACATCAATGGTGGGATGCTCTTTAGCTGATACCAAGAACGGGGCGTGAATATGGCTGATAAAATCATATACAAGCTCGGCACTGATGCGCCCCGGCAGGGGCTGCGCGCGCATCTCCCGTTGATAGCGGTGCCGTGCCTGCCGCCCCTCCGCGCCTTGAGCGGTCGCAATCCCGCGCGCCGCTTTAATTTCCACTCTCAACCCGGATAACAAGATGCGCTTTCTTGCGATTGGCGAATGCATGGCCGAACTCGCCCCGACGGGCGAAGCAAATGAATATTCCTTGGGGTTTGCCGGGGATACCTTCAATACGGCGTGGTATTTGACCCGTTTACGACCTGAGAACGCCGTTTCTTTCTTCACGGCCGTGGGCAGCGACACGATTTCGCAGCAAATGCGCGATGCCTTCAAGGAAAGCGGAATCGACGACAGCCACGTTCAGACCGTTCCTGATCGCACGGTTGGGTTATATCTGATCTCGCTCAACAACGGCGAACGAAGCTTTTCCTATTGGCGGGGGCAGTCGGCAGCTCGACACCTAGCGGACGACCCGCAGGCACTAGCCGATGCGATGACCGCAGCGGACTTGATCTATTTCTCGGGAATCACGCTGGCTGTTTTAAGCCCGGCGTCACGCGAAACGCTATTAAATGCCCTGCGCAAGGCCCGTGCCTCTGGCAAGACGATTGCGTTTGATCCCAATCTGCGCCCCCGTCTGTGGTCTGACCCCTCCGAGATGACCAAGGCCGTCATGCAAGGCGCCGCCGTCAGTGACATCGCCCTGCCTTCTTTTGAGGACGAAGCAGACTGGTTTGACGATGCCAATCCCACGGCGACCGCAGACCGCTACGCCGCAGCCGGTGCAACGACGATCGTCGTCAAGAACGGGGGCGCACCGGTCTGCTATCGTCAGGGCGATACGCGCGGAAACGTTGTGGTGCCAGCCCTGTCCTGCGTGGTCGATACAACCGCGGCAGGGGACAGTTTCAACGCCGCAATCCTCGCGGGCATTGAAGGAAACATGCCCCTGCCAGAGAGCATCGCGCGGGCGTGCCGATTGGCAGGGCAAGTCGTGCAGGGCAAAGGCGCGCTTGTGCCCGTCGATCCCTGATAGCATGAGCCGAGAACCCAAAGGGGGAAACCGTAAATGCGCACTCCGTCACCCGCACCCAGCATCTTTGAAATTTGGCGCAATCGGCAGAAAGGCTGATCGGCTATGAGACAAACTTGGCGGTGGTTTGGTCCTGATGATAGCGTGACGCTGTCCGAAATCCGGCAGGCTGGGGCCGAAGGAATCGTGACAGCACTTTATCACCTGCCACCGGGCGAGGTCTGGCCGCGCGCCGAAATCCGCGCGCGCCGCGAGATCATCGAAGCGGCGGGGCTGACTTGGGATGTCGTCGAAAGCCTGCCCGTCAGCGAGGCGATCCGCACCGGCGCGCCCGAGGCGGTTCAGCATTGCGCCAATTGGATTGCCTCGCTGGAGAATCTCGCACAGGAAGGCATCTCGGTTGTTTGCTACAACTTTATGCCGGTGCTCGACTGGACGCGCACCGATCTGGCCGCACCGATGCCGTCGGGGGCGACTGCGCTGCGCTTTGATTTGATCGATTTCGCGGGCTTCGATCTTGTTGTTTTAGCGCGCGAAGATGGTGAAGCAGATTATCCGCCAGAGGTGATTGAGCAGGCCCGCGCCCGGATCGCGCGCTTCAGCGAAGCCGATAAAGACCAGCTTACCCGCAACATTCTGGCCGGTCTGCCCGGCACGCTGGAACACTGGACGCTCGACACCCTGCGCGCGCGTCTCGCCGCGTATTCCAAAATCGATTCCGAGCAACTTCGTGGCCATCTGCGCGCCTTCCTTGAGGCCGTTGTGCCCAGTGCCGAACGGCTTGATATGCGGCTGTGCTGTCATCCCGACGATCCGCCTTGGCCGCTTCTAGGGCTACCCCGGATCATGTCATGCGAGGCCGATTACGACTGGTTGGTGAAGGCTGTGCCCTCGCGCGCCAACGGCATAACCTTTTGCACCGGCAGTCTTGGCGCGCGCCCTGACAACGATCTCCCCAAGATGCTGAAGCGTCTTGGCCAGCACATCCATTTCTACCATTTCCGCAACGTGCAACGCGAGGACGGCCCCGTTCCCGGCTCGTTCCACGAAGCCGATCATTTCGGCGGCTCGACCGACATGGTCGCGGTGATGCGAGCGGCACTTGCCGAACAGACCCGCCGTCGCGCCGAGGGGCGCGCCGACTGGAAGATCCCGATGCGCCCCGATCACGGCCAGAACATTCTCGATGATCACACACGCAAGAGTGCCCCCGGTTACCCCGCAATCGGGCGGTTGAAAGGGCTGGCGGAGTTGCGCGGCGCAATGTTGGCGCTGGCGAGTACAGGGCCGTCATGATCGTTTTGTCGCTATCGCGAAGCTCTCGGCAGGTCTCTCACTGAATCGCCCCGAGTTTGTCGGAGACCATCAACTTAAGTAAGGATGATGGTTATGACGAAAAGCAAAATGGCAAATCGCTACTCGCCCGAGGTCCGCGCACGAGCGGTCAGGATGGTGTTTGAGCATCAAGGCTCA